>JBBSCM010000252.1:0-5944 GCA_038250295.1 Anaerolineales bacterium
ACCAAATTTTCCCGACAAAACCTTCGGGACGTTCTTTTTGTCAACTCATTTGAAACACACCCATATCAATCGGGCTGATTCTACTTATTAAACAGAATCAGCTTTCCGTTAAGTAAGATTCGTCTTTTTATCATTTTGTGCGGGCGTGATGCAGGCGGTCTGCGGCATCTTCTGTCAGCGGGATATAGACTTGTACCTTCGTTCCCTTGCCGATGACCGAATCCATTTGGAACAGTCCATTCACAAGTTCAGCGCGTTCGCGCAAATTGACCATGCCCAGGCTGCTGCTGGAACGCTTATCATACGCTTGTGTTACGGATTTTAGGTCAAACCCAACCCCATTATCCACAATTTCCAGTAAGGCAATCCCGGGTTCCATTTGACGTAAACGTACTGCGATGGATTCTGCGGAGGCATGTTTACGGGCGTTATTCACTGCCTCTTCGATAATATAAAAGATAACACCCTGCTTGCCCATTTCCAATTGCGTAGTTACCCGTTCATCAACGCTGACAGTCACCTTTTGAGAATACGTTTCCATCATTTTATCGGCCATGGCTTGCACCGCCGCCGCAAGTCCCTGGGATTCAAGAATGAGCGGCCGCAAAGTAAACAGCATATGGCGAATTTCTTTGGTTGTACGATGCGCAAGTTCCTCCAGTTTAATGATCTCCTCGCCCGCGCCTTTGATGTCTTTTGCCATCATGCGCCGTGTGATGTTAAGCCGCATTGCCATGGCCGCGACAGACTGGGTCGGCCCGTCATGCAGGTCACGCGCCAATTTCTTGCGCGCCTCTTCATGCACTTCGATCATGCGTTCCTTTTCTTCCACGAGGTCCTGATACAAGCGCGCGTTTTGTATCGCGATCACGGCCTGCCTTCCGATGATATCCAAAAGATTACGGCGTTCTGAGTTGAAATAGTCGGGGTTGGGATGCGCGAACAATAGTACGCCATACACATTAAAGCCGCTGCGTAAAGGAAAACAATATCCGCTGGTACAGGTTCTGAGTGCGATCACATGCCCAAGCTCAGGGTCATAACCGATATCTTTGAAGATGATCGGCTCGCCTTCTTCAAGCGCTTTTTTAAGAATACCTTCCGCCGCATCAAAGGTCACTCGCAGGTCAGGGGTGGTGAAACGACGCGCCGAACCGATCCGCAGTTTGCCGCCATTAAACAGCATCACCGCGCTTACGAGAGGGTCGCTTACAGATTGCTCGTCAGGGTCGGGGTTCAGGGCGGCGGCGCTCATATCCAATGCGGATTCAAGCACGCGCTTATAGCTCAGGGTGGAGGAAAGCGCCGAGGTCAATTCATAAATGGCACGCATCCGTTCATTTTGGATTGCCTGCCGCTTCTCTTCAGTAACAAAAAACAGCGAACGATTTTTTCTCATGGACGCCATCACACGGCGGCCAAGAAAGCCAAAAACGAGACCCAATACAATCAATGTACCCGCAATGGGTATTGCAAGCGCAAGGTCTCCCTCCACCTGAGCGCCCGTATAAACGATAAGACCGGAGAATAAAGCCGCAGCGATCAATGCGCCAAAAAATTCGAAAAATATCGAACCCGTTAAGATTGGAAGCAAACCTACCCAAAATGCCGGGCCGTGTAAACCTCCCTGCACCCAGAAAAACGCCCCCGCCAAAATAAGGTCTACAAAAATGCCGATGCGGCGATGGTACCTCATGCGCGCATTCAGGCTTGCCAGCGCCGTCATCACCAGATTCCAGGCCACCATCAGGATCAACGGCCACGATATCGATACCTGCAATTTTCCGCCCAATCCAAGCGATACGACCAGACCCACAAGCATGATCCATCGCAATGAAATGGCAAACCAGTCTGCCATGTAGGGGGTATCGAATTTTCGCATCATAACATCCCTATAATAACAAATAACCAAAGTTCTGCAACTCGAATGGCGTTACAGCTAAATTACACCTCACTATGCATCATATCCCATTTGAGTTAAATATGATCCCAATCTCTGATTTAGCACAGATTTTTGCTCTTCATTGTAGGATTCGCGGAAACGGCCGATTTTGCCTTTATAAAAGTGCAGGCCCTGCTGACCCTCCGCGGCGTCGGGGCGATATTTTTCGATCACCTCCTGGACCTGCGGCCTGCTTCCGTCTAATTTGAGATAATCCACCAGCCTGGCAGATTCATCAGCATAGTTCGTCAATAAGTCTTCATAACGGGCCGCAAGCACGTTCTTCTCCGACATCCATTTCTTCCAAATATGGACGTACTCGATCATAAAGTCCATGCTTTTCTCAAAGTCTGACAGGTGCGAAAAGGCATTTGGGCGTCCCTTTGTGAGCGCCCGCTGACCGAAGTCATATGCGGAGAGCATGGCGTCGCGCGGGTCACGATAAATATATGTGATGCGGAGCAGGCTCAAAGCCGAGAGAAGACGCGAGGCGCTGGTCGGCGCAGCGTGGGCCTTGATCACGAATGTATTTCCCATCAAAGCGGGCAGGGTCACTAATCCAAGTCGTCTCGCAGAGAGCACGCCGATGTTGCAGTTGACTTCGGTGAGAACTTTTTGCAAATGATATTTCTCGCGGATATCGCGCGCATCTGCACAGCCTGTAGTTTTCATTAGGTCTTGAATGAGGTTGTAATGCCAGCCCGAGCCTGCGCGCGGCATTCCGACGGAGAGAACGATCATTGGATTTCCTTGTGCAATGAAGTTGCAGACAGCCCAACCATGATACCCGAAACCAGCCAGATATTGGGTGTGGTGAGCGAATCTTGTGTGAAATTATAAAAGGTGATTGCCAGCCACGCAAATACTCCAGCCACTGCGGCAAAGCGCGCCCATGCTTCCTTTTGGCGTAACAGATTGAGCATATCACCAAGTACATAGAATTGAAATGCAATGAATAAAAAGAAACCGATGAACCCGGTCTCTGCCAGCAAACGCACGTAAAGATTCTTCGGGTTGGGATACAAACGATTTTCTGGGTTCAATTGTTTTGCAATTTCAGGCACGGTCGTAAGCGCCCAATCTGGCAGGTTTTGATAAATATAAAAACCACTTGCGCCGAGGCCAACGCCTGTCCAGGGATGCTCTTCGAAAGCGGCTAATGCGCCAGCCGAGTAAGCGCCGCGCGCGCCCGCGTTGATGTCAACAATATATTCACTTAGATTTTCTGCATCTGTTTCCCATAAACGGCGGAAGAAATTTTTCTGGCTGAGAAATAGAAATGCTCCAACAAATACACCGAGAATGACAGCGATCATTCCAACGCGAAAGAGCATATCAATCGCGCGGCCGCGAAAACCATTGATAAACCAAGTCCATGTTGAACGCATCATGTCACGGCCAAAGAATAGGAATGTAAATCCAGCCGCGGCGACTGTGGTCAACAATCCACCGCGCGAGTAGGTGGCCAAAAGTACGAGCAAGGATAATGCCAATAGAACAGGTTCCAGCCATTTGAAACGCGTAAGGCGGAAATTTGTCAAAATAGCTGCAAATAGAAATGGGATAAATGTTGTGGCGAGCTGTCCCGCAAGCCAGGCGGGTTCGTAGGCAAATCCTGAAATGCGATTGGTGCGGACGAGTTCGCGCATGGAAAACGCCAACTGCCAGTGCGTGACCATTTCTTTATTAAGCAAACCCGTATAAAAAGTGACGGCCTGCAGCCCACTCCAAGCGAGGTCGAGGCATAGCCCTGCAAAAAGCCAGCGCACCGTAAAACGAAAATCATCTTCGTTTTTATTCATCCATGTGGCAGTAATGAAGAAGGTCAACCCAATGAGGAGCGTTGCCAATGCGCGGATCGCGCGTCCCGAATAAACTTGTCCGCGAAGAGGAATCGGATCAATGATGACCCCGAAGCTGGTGACTGAAAAAATAAACAGCACCAGCGCCCCGAGCGGAATCAACGCGCCCGCCCAGTTAAGCTTCATTTTTCCACGCCATGTTTGAATGAACAGAAGCGGAATCAGCAACGCCAATGGATACAGCGCCAGCGGACGAACAAACGTGCCTTCGCCGAGAAATGGAAACCAGCGAAAACTTGTGACTGGCAAAGTAAGCATAGCCGCGCCCCAAAGGAGGCGAGGAAGATTTGCCATGGATAAAACTGAATTCACAGAATTTTTCATTTGATTTTTACATTATTCCAAAGTTGTGTCGGCAGTTGCACTGGTGATAACGGCAGTACAACTGCCGTTGCAACTATCTATTTTTTGGTTTGATAAACAGCTCAAAGTTGTGTCAGCAGTTGCACTGCTGACAACGGCAGTACAACTGCCGCTGCAACTATCTATTTTTTGGTTTGATAAACAACAGCGCAAAAACAGCGAGCATGAGAAAGCCTGTAGAGCCTGCAAGCAGATATCCGCTTAAGGGTACATGACGTTCTTTTGGTAAATTTTCAGATTGAGTCACTTCGAGTTTAATAAATTCATTGATATTGCCGACTTCTATTTCATCCCGCACTTTTTGTGTTTTTTCCACAAAAGCGTTTGCCCATGCAGATGCAAGAGATTCAGCAATTTGAGGATCGTTGTCATTTGCATAGAAGTGCCAGCCTGCTTCAGCGGGCTGACTAAGCTGTAATTTATTACTTCTCAATTCTTCAACTGGAATTCCAAATTCAGAAGATAACTGACCCATGATCTGATCGGACCAGGCGATCTCTTCCATTTTACGGGATTCACGTTCGAGATAATAAAACTGCTGACGGTCAGTCTCCTGCGGCCAGGCCTGCTCGAGGTTGAAGTCCACGTTGACGGTGGCGCGGGCGCGATAGGGCGGCGGGGCGATGAAGTAAATTGCTGTGCCGATCAGCGCACCGAAGACAGCGCCTAGTACCCAAAATCGCCATGCTTTGAGCAGGCGGATGAGGTCTTCGAGGGAGGGGGATGTGAGGAGGTAATTCATGGATGAAATTCTTGGGTAATTCGTAATCGGTAAGTTACTACTTACCAATTACGGGTTTGCGAATCCGCCATTTCCAAAGCGGGCCGATGATTTTTCTTAGATAGTATTTTGCCACAATTAATGAAAAGAAACCACCGCCATCACGATAGTGGACTTTCAGCATTTCCTGCCAGCCGCGTTCGTCTGCGATGTTGGTTTTGCTGGCTGTGTGAATGCGGAAGTTCGCCCAAACTTGACCGGGAAGATATTTGATCGGCGCTTTGGATGCGATACGAGTCCACAGATCATAATCCATAGCGAAATAAAAAGTTGGATCGAGCGGGCCGAGCTCCCGCCAGTATTTGGCGCGGAAGAACATGGTCTGCTGCGGGATGTGAACATAGCCCTCGCGCAGTCGGCGGTAATCTGTTTGGGCAGAGTTGAATTTGCCGATCACTTGTCCAGTTTCGTTGATGAAATTGCAATCCGCATAGACCATGGCGGCTTCGGGATTGTCCATCAAATATTTTACAGCCTGCCCCACTGCTTTTGGATTATAGGTATCGTCTGAATTGATCCATGCCAAGATGTCACCTTTTGCGCGGGCAAAGCCTTTGTTGATCGCGTCGGTCTGACCCTTATCTTTTTCGCTGACCCACCAGGCGAGTTTATCTTCATATTTCTGAATCACGTCCACGCTGCCGTCAGTGGAGCCGCCATCCACGATGATGTATTCCATGCGCGGATAATCCTGTTCCAGCACGGATTGAATCGTCCCCTCAAGAAACTGTGCTTGATTAAAGGATGGGGTAATGATGGAAACGAGAGGGGTGTTATTAGTCATTAGTTATCAGTGTTCAGTGTTCAGTAATCAGTGTTCAGTAATCAGTAATCAGTAATCAGTGATCAGTGATTAGTGATTAGTACAGCAATTCTCAGCATGGACATGTCGCTGCGAGGAACGAAGCAGTCTCCCCTCTGAAATAAGGAGTTTGCTTCGGGAAGAACGCCCTCTCGAGAGATCATCGGGACGATGTCGCAACGACATATTGAGAA
>JBBSCM010000253.1:0-5936 GCA_038250295.1 Anaerolineales bacterium
GAGTTGACCGAACCCTTGTAGACATCCGCAATTCCCAGCACCATGTTTTTTGTATTGAGCATGATCACGCGCAGGTGCTCCACATCGAAGGTACTCATGTCACTGCAAAGCGCAGCGGCATCAGCTGGGGATGTGATCGAAGCGCGATCCATGCTGGTCATGGACAGGCGGCGCGAGAGAGCCAGCGCGGATTTGATACGCGCGGCAGTCGCTTCACCCACACCAGCAATGGAAACCAACTCCACGACCGAGGCTTGAAAGAGCAGGTGCAGGTCGCCTTTGAAATGAGCGGCGATCGCTTCCGCGATTTCGATCTGCTTCGGACCGCCGATCATCGCGGATAGGAGTTCCAGATTGGAGCAGGCGGATGAATCGGTCAATGACCGTTGTGCGGGTGTCTCGCGCAGGGCGAGTAGTTTTAGTTTGGGCGGCGTGTAAACGACGCCCATGAATGTTGTTTGCATGAATGCAGACCTCCGTGTTGAATTTGGATCAGATCTGTTTGACCTGTCCCGTTTGCGTGTGAGGTGAACTCACAAGCAGGCGGCGCATGTCAAAAAAAAAGAGGAACGCGGGTAGCGTTCCTCTGGTGATATTTTGTTTCTTGAGTGATTTCAATCTTAAGGAATTGACAACCTCCTCAAGATCGCTTTTGCTTTTCTCAGAAGAACGAGATGTTCAAACTCAGCCCGAACATGCTCAAAGCGCAGCGCGTCAAATAATTTCCGCACGCTGATTTCATCCGAGAAGAATTCCACGCCGCTATGTTTGTGATAGCACAGGAAGCGGATGGTTCCAACGCCATACATCTGGATTTCGTGGCCGCGCAATCCATCTTCACACTCGTTGAACGAGAAGCCGATCTTGTCTTCGTCCGCGAAGCCGCCGTTTTCGACGATCTCCTGCTCGAGCAGATTGTCGTCTTCGATCAGTGTCATCCAATTGATATCGGAAAAGAGAAAGCGAACTTCCGAACTTGATCTGGCCAGCCAATTCAGCAAGCGCGTCAGCGTGAGATACCATGCGATCCTCAATATGACCGATGGCCGTACTTCAAAAGTGCAATGCGTGGGTTCATCGCTGTACTCGTCATTGGATTGAACGGGAGCGATGTAGGTAGGATATTTTGTTTGCATATTTTTGCATACCTCGTTTGGATCAGGCTGGCAATAACACAGGCTGTGGGACTGCGAGACCCTTGAATGGATCTCCCTCCTCCTGATTGTGGGCAAGAGGCATGGCGATCACTGAAGCGAAGGCTCCAGTCACCATCACAGGCGCAGCCTTTTCACCCGTTGGGAACGTGATCGTAATTTCATCCTGCGCGATGGATGAAACAACTGCCTGGCGCAATACATCCATGCCATACGCCAGCACCAGACTTGTCTCTTTTGGATCGCCTTCAAAGGGCAGACAGTCCACAGCCCGCCCGATCTTTTTTCCACCGTCTTCCGCCAGCAGCCAGAGATAACCACCTTTGGCTTGCACAAACAAGGCACTGCTAATCGTGCGCGCGCGGCGCATGAAGGCTTCGAGCGCTTTCTTTTGGACAACGATCTTCATTCCTTTTGGCGTGCTGGTGAGCAGAACCTGGGCATAGTCCACGTAGTCCTTGCCAAGCATTGGCACAACGAAGACAGCCTCACAGTTCTCGCGTGAGATGGAAACCAGCATGTCCGCCCGCTTACCATTAACCGCCAGGCTGACCGTGTCTTCCTCATTTGGCTTGACCGCGCGCACAATGCGCGCCAGAGCATCCGCAGAGTACACAGCGGATAAGGCTTCGCTTGCGCTTTGCGTTTTGAAGTTTGCAATACTCATAATGAACCCGTCCGCGGCCACCGAAGTGATCTCGCTTTTTTCCGAGTCCGCATGAATGTACAAACCTGTCAGCGTAGGGCGGGCGATATCGTCACTGGCTGCTTCTCCAACGCGCACCATATGGGCAAAGCTCAAGCCATCGAGCGTGATGGCAGCGTCCCGCTGGGGAAAAATATCTTCTGCAAGTCCAACCGTTTGGATCAACTTCAATGTGGAGCGTGAACCGCCCTCTTCAATGATCAGGCTGGTTTCGGAAAAAGTCAGTTCCAATAATGTACAGGTACTCAGGGCGAGCACTTCCACAAAAGCCTGACCGTCAATCATGCGCCAGTGCTGCATGTCCGTGCCTTTGAATGAAACCGTGATCGCAGCGTAGGCGCTGCCGCCATCGCCAAGGGACGCAAACATTTCCAGACGCTTGTTTTTTAGTCGCATTTGGATGCAGGATAACGGGGGCATCTTCCTGGTGAAGAAGGGTTGGACAATGCTCACGGCATTTGCCAGTTCTGTTTTTAGGATCGTAATAGTTGTAGTCATGGGACATACCTCGAAAATTAGTTTTGCGTCTGTGTGTTCACAGGCCGCTTCGCGCATCGTCGTTTCAGAAACAACTGCGCGCGAAGAAGTCCATGGTCAAGGAGCGAGCAGGGTCAATAGACTCCACTCGCTTTCTCATCACTTCGCCTTGTGGCGGGTGACTGCATCGAGACGGCAATCCAATTCATAGCGGCCTGTCTTCGCATACCAAATTGCGTAAGCGTTTGAGACCACCAGGATCACGATCACGATAAAAATGAAAGCGTATAACATGCGTGCACCTCTCTCAGGGGAATGGGCGGATAGCCCACAGACAAAAAGATTTTGCCTGCCGTTGAAAGAGCATCGTTGAATGCTCTGCCAAAGGCAGGTACTGAGAGAGATGCAAACATGAAGTGTGTGGAGGGGAAAAATAAAAGACCCCGCTCGCAGGCATCCCGCTGGGAGTCGAACCCACGCAGTCCCGCATGTTCTTTGCGGGAGCGAGTCCTTTCGGGATGAAGTGGAGAGGAGCATTTCTGCTCCTCTCGGTCGTGCTGTGAAGAAGCTGGCTAGGCGGGTTCGCCTTCCAGGTCTTCTTCGGGAACTGCCGCGTTTTCGTCAAAAGTGAATGGTTCGATGGACAACGCGAAGACCACCAGCTTCTGGTGCTTCACGCCATCCTGCCCCGTCCACTCTTCCATACCCATGCGACCCTTCACGGTGAAGCGATCCTTGTTCTGGACATCAGCGATGCTCTGCACGAGGGCAGTCACGTTGTCGTCCTTCGAGAAGGCTTTCACGTCGAAGAAAAGCGACGGTTTGTACTCGCCGCTTGCCTTGTCCTTGCCTTGAGAGAGAAAGGCGCGAACGAATGCGAAGGGGTGTCCTGCCTGTGAGACTTTCATCTCACCAGCAGAGATTGCCATGAGCGTCAGGATGACGTAATTGGACGGGCGGTTCTTGAAATTGCTATTGGTAGCCATATGGGCTTACCTCCTTTGAAGTTAGTGCGGGTGTTCGGCATCATCCCGCGTTAGCCTGCGTTTGGTGGTTGAGTAGCCCCGCATGGTTTTAGCGGGGCATATCGAAACCTAACGCAAAGTGTTCCTTCGGGGGTTGAACCCGATCACGCCCGCGTGCGCGGAACGAAATAAGAAATCCCCTGAAAAGTTCTTCAGGGGATTGATACAAGGTTGGGCAGGTAGCCCATTTATTCAGGTGTGTCGGCAGAAAGCGGATGAAATGTTTCGGGATTCTGCTTGATACCGTATAGGTCGTGCATAATCGTTTCGAGGATAGTGTCCTCACTTTCATGGTGCTCCTGCGCCCATTCGAAATAGCACAGAAGCGCAGGAAGATCATACATACTCGCGAAGACGAGAAGAATATCCTGGATAAAGCTGCGGGGAAATTTCGCCTCGCTTTTCCTCTCGATAAAATCGAGCAGGCGATTGATCCTGACGGCCTGTTCCTTTCCATTGTGTTTGGTAGTCATGATGACTTTCCTCCATTTATTCAGATGTTTCCTTTGCGGGCTTGCCAACGGGCGCGCCGTGCAGTTGTTCGCAGTGCGCGCGCACGGCGCAATAGTCGCAGCGCCACAACTCATCCGCATCATCGAGGATGGGTGGAAGCGTGTCCGAGAGCAATGCGCTCAGGCGGGTTTTCAACAACGCCAGAGCTGCTGCGCGATCGATTGGAACGTCACAGCGCACGATACTTTTCTGTGAGAGATACGCAATCTGACCTCCACAGGTGTGTTCGACAGGTTCGGCCAGGCCATGTTTTTTCGCGATCTGCACCGCGTTCTTTTCGATCAGCAGCGCATACAGGTTGACTTGCTCCACGTGTGAAGAGCGTGCCTGCGCGGGACGATATACACGTGAGATGGCGGAGGAGCGCGGGTTAAGCGCTCCGCAATTGTGACAGGTCAGTCCATCGTCACCTTTGTACATTTCCAGATCACAGTGATTACAGATCGGGACTTTGCGTCCAAAAGGCGGATTGCCTGTGACTTTGTAATCGGTGATGAACCAGCCCTCGGGTTTCAGTTCGATCAAATCGGGAGTTCCGACCAACATCACAGACTTGCCCAGAAGTTTGAACTTCCAAGTCAATGTCTCTTCGGTGATGCCAGCGGAATAAGTTGAGAGCGCCGCATGATACCCAGAGCCAAACGTCATGCGATACATGCTCGAAGGTTTTTCCCAGTATGGGTGTTGTTTCTTCAGCCGATATTGGCGCGGACAACCCAGCAATTCGGTGACAGAGAAACCAACTTCTGCACCCGCCTGCTTTGCGAGGTCGTTGGCGTATTCAGGAGAGCGGATCGAGCTGGCGATGTCGTGAATGATGGCAGGCACCATCGGGCAGCCAGGCGCGCCGCGTTGGGCGCAGGCCAGGCATTCTTGAAATGTGACCGGTTCTTCGGTGACTTCACATAGAAGTCCAACCAGACCGGTCTGTGTTGTTATAGTCATTGATGACATACCTCCAAAGTGGAATTTATTCAAGCAGGAGTTGCGGGCCTTCTTCCATCACCTCGCCGTCGATGACCATGCTGTTGATTACAAAATCATCAAAGGCAACTACAGAACGACATGGAGTTGGGTAAGGGGTGGAACGCTGCGGATACGGGACTTGCTGGGTTTGGGGTGTTGTGTAATTCTGCGGATCATCGCCTGCGTCTTTAAAGGCCGGGCTGAAAATGTACGTTACAGCTGGAATCAGTAGAAAAAACAAGACGGCCATGAAGAGAGTAATTGGTGAAACGCCCAAGTCTTCCAAGTGATGAGCATTTGTCATGAGCCAGGCGATCGTGCCAAACAAGGCAATTGCAGCTGGTATCGACACGACGCCTTCGATCTTCTTGCGGCGCTCACGATCCTTTGTGTACTGGGTAAAGATGGACAGGCATCCAAACAGGACAGCCAGAATTACGATAACGATGGATGCAAACATGTGCATACCTCCAATGTGTGAAATGTGAATCGGCAAAGCCGCTTCCACACACCCGCGTCGAGGGGACGTAGGCATGGGGAAGCGGCTTTGAAGGAGATTTAGATTAATACAAAATTGGGAGGATTTCTGCTAAAGTACTTAGGTTGTTTTAAGATAAAATCCTTTTCATACTCGACATGGAGAAATAGACATGGACATTCCTTACGACCAGATCGCGGCGAAAGCGGTGGAGTTATTAGCGTTATACGTTGTGCCCACTTTGGTGGCGGGCGGAAAGGGCGTTGCCCAAAAGGTGGGCGGAAAGATTCAAGACAAAACGGCGGAATGGTTGTGGCAAAAGTTGCAGCCGAAAGTGGCGGAAAATAAAAAGATTGGCAAGACGCTTGACATGCTGGTGGATGATCCTGAGGATGAAGACGCGCGCGACCTTCTCAAAAAGCGAATCTTCGAAATATTGAAAGATGATCCTAACTTTGCAAAAGAGATTTCACAAAGAATCATCCAAGTTGGCGACGGGAATATTGGAATTGGCGGGGATGTCAACAATGCCAACATCTTCAATAACAGCGATAAAAACCGCATTGTTCATGCGAACCATTATTACGAAGGGGCGCAGCAGGCGGGAGATGAAACTA
>JBBSCM010000254.1:0-5934 GCA_038250295.1 Anaerolineales bacterium
AAGCCTGAACGACCTCGGGCACCAGATCAAAAGCTATTGGGACGGTGAAGAATCGGTTTGTCATTTTCAGCCCAAACCCTATCACACAGCCATCCCCGGTTATGTATACGGCGGACTGCTGGCCTCGCTGATCGATTGTCATGGCACCGGCACAGCCGCAGCGGCAGGCTACCGCGCCGAAAACCGCGCCATGGATACCGAGCCGCCCCTGCGTTATCTTACTGCCTCATTACATGTAGATTACCTCAAGCCCACGCCGCTGGGACCCGTGCTCGAAGTCCGCGCGAAGGTGAAAGAAGTAAAGGGACGTAAAGTTGTGGTCGAAGAATGGATTGTTGCGAACGGAGTAATCACCGTGCGTGGGGAAGTGGTCGCTGTTCAAGTCCCTGAGCAACTGGTGAAGGAGTTGTTAAATAGTGGAAGTGAAAAGTGAGTGGTGAAGAGTGGATGGTTGATGGTTTTATTTGAATGGGAGCGTGAATCATGCCTGTAAAAAAGTCGAAAAAATCGGTTCGCCCTGTTGTGAAAAAGAAAAATAAAATTTCTGTCAAGAAAAATGTAGGCAGAAGCAATGTCGTTGTTGGGGATAAGAATCAAGTCACTTTGATTGTGAACGAATATGCTAAATCTTCAGACGCACAAACCAAAAAGAAACTTAAACGTCAAGTGGAAGAGTATCTGGATTGGGTGCAGGAAAGTTTTGGAACCATTGTTTTGCGCGGCATTGAACGCGGTGGTGAGCAGGTAGTCAATGTGCCGCTTGAAACCATGTACGTTCCTTTGCAAGCTGAAGTGCAGACTTTTGATGCTGAACATGAGTTAAAACATTCTATTCGTTCCTCCATGATCGGGATGGAAGACCAGCAAAGGATGGGAAGCAGAAAGATTACCTTGAATGAAATCCTTTCTTTTGGAAATCGTTTAATTGTTACAGGTGGACCTGGAAGCGGCAAGACAACAGTTCTATTACACCTCGCATGGACACTTGCTGCGTCATTGCGCGGATCTCCAAAATTAGCCAAACAGAAGTTGGGGTTGAAAACTGCCCTGCCTTTGCCAATTTATATTCCCCTCACACGTTATGCAGATTATTTGCGAAAACTCCCGAGTTCTGCCAATGCGGAAAAAACTTCCCTGAAAACATATATCTCTGAATATTTGAATGAACGCGGCACGAATTTGGAAATGCTTGCGCCCGATTTTCTGAATTATTTGTTGCGGGATGGGACTACGGTTTTATTACTTCTTGATGGTTTGGATGAAGTGCCGAACGAAGATGAGCGTGTCTTGATCCGTTCGCGCATCGAAGATTTGGTAATGGGTAAAAAGAATTTGCGCGTGGTGGTCACCAGCCGCACCGCCGCATATCAGGGACAGGCTGTTTTAGGACGGGATTTTCAGCACATTCATGTTTTGCCTTTGGATGAGCCGCAAATCGACAATCTTATAAGACAGGCATATCAATCCATTTACCCAAAGAGTGAGACCAAAGCGCGCCAGCAGGCAAATGATCTGCTTTCCAATGTTCAACAACTTGAACATGAAAGGCGCAGACGTTTGGGCGATAACGTTAAGCCGCTTGTGGATGCGCCGATCATGATCCGCATGTTGCTGATCGTTCATTATAACGACCGCAAACTGCCCGACCAGCGTGCCGATCTTTACCAAAAATCCGTGGACGTTATCCTGCGTCCTGACAATGCCCCTGACCAGCGCGTGACCGATGAAATCGAAAAACGCATTGGCGGAAGCCTCGCCATGAATCGCGATATGCTCCAGCATCTTGCATTCCACATGCATAAGCAGGGTGATGAACAGGGACGCGAGATTGACGAAGCAAGGCTGCGAAATATTCTTGAAGCGGAGCCAATCTACAAACCCTTTGTCACTGAGTTAATTGCTCAAACCCGCCAGCGAGGCACCCTGTTGGAAGAACGCGGGGGCTTGTATCGTTTCATCCATCTTTCGTTTCAGGAATTTTTAGTTGGGCGCTATTTCGCTCAAAACTTTTCTGACCCAGACAAGTTGGTGTCCTTTCTCGAAGATGGCTTATGTATGGACTCATGGTGGCGTGAGCCGATCCTGCTTGCCATTGGTTATCAGGATATCAACGCGCCCATTCAAGCCCAGCGCATCTTGTTGCGTTTGGCAGGCCTGGATGAAAAAGCAAGTCAAAGACAAGGCGCGTCCTTTGACCTTGAACTCGCATCCTGCGAACTTGCGACAGTGGCTTATCTTGAATGTAGAAGTCAATCTCCTGATTTGGGCAATCAATTGCAGGCTCGTCTAAAAGCATTGCACGCGAGATCGCAAACCGAAAAATGGACTCCTGTCATCCTTGCTTCTGCGATGGATGGACTTGATCGGTTGGGCTACCTGCCCGATGATTTATATGAATTTGTTGGAATCCGTAGTAAGGACTTTAGTCGTTCTAGTAGCGCGACTGACCCACAGGGCGTAGTCGCTACTACGCTTTACCTTGCCAAATATCTTGTCACCAACATTCAATATGAACGTTTCCTTAAAACCGAAAACTTTAAAAACAAAAACCTTTGGGTTAACTTTCCAAAATACGATGAAAACAGTAAACCTATGAAAGAAAACTGGGGCGAAGAACCCTGGAATTGGCTGCAAAAGGAATTGCAGGATCAGGAAAATGATATTCAAGACGGAATATTACTGCCTCGCTACTGGCGCGACCCGCGCTTTGGCGTGAACCGCCGCCATGCGCCTGTGGTGGGTATTTCATGGTATGAAGCAAATGCCTATTGCAAATGGCTGACTCATAATTGGAAAAATATGCCTGAGTTTGAATCCTTTACATTCGCAGATTTCCGTTTGCCTACGGAAAAAGAATGGACTCTCGCCGCAGGTGGTGAAGCCAACGAACGGTTTGCTTTTGGAGAATTGAAAGACCCGAAGAAGGAAATCACTGCTTATGCAAACACAAGCGAAAGCGATATTAGCCGCACCACATCCGTATGGATGTACCCGCAGGGCGCAAGCCCAACAGGCGCAATGGACATGAGCGGCAATGTTTGGGAATGGCAGGCAAATTATCGAGATAGTGACCATGACGTGTTGGGTCTGCGCGGCGGCTCGTGGAGCTACGATGAGGACAACGCTCGCGTCTCGATCCGCCACGACGACCCCCCGAGCCTCAGGTACTTCTTTATCGGTTTTCGTGTGGTTGTGTCCCTCCCCAACGGATGATCTTGTTTTCTGTTCGCGAAGCGTGTATTCTGCGTTCTGTGTACTATGTTCTTAATTTCCCGCCGTAGGCGGGAAGTTTTAATATGATTTGGAGGTTCTCTTGAAAACGCATAAACATCTCTACCCGCAAGTTTGTGATTTTGAAAATATCTACCTTGCGTATCGCAAAGCGCGCAAAGGTAAACGCGGCAGAATGCAGCCTGCCATGTTCGAGCGCGTGCAGGATGATGAACTATTGGCAATACAGGAGGAACTGCAAACGCAATCTTATCAGCCTGGCGCATATCATAGTTTCTTCATTCATGATCCCAAGAAAAGATTGATTTCCGCCGCGCCGTTTCGTGACCGTGTGGTCCACCATGCTTTATGCCGTGTGATGGAACCGATTTGGGAAAAACGATTTATCCACGATACGTATGCCAACCGTGTTGGCAAAGGCACACATCGCGCGCTGGATCGGGCGCAGGAATTTTCGCGCCAATATCAGTATTTTTTGCAATGTGATGTGCGCCAGTTCTTTCCATCCATAGACCATGTCATTCTTATGGCGGAGTTCTCGCGCCGTATTAAGGATGAAAAATTTTTGCAACTGTGTGAAACGATCCTGAAAAGCGGCGAGGGCGTCCTTGCCAATGAATATGAAATGACTTATTTTGAAGGCGATACCCTATTTTCTGCGAACCGTCTGCGCGGTTTGCCGATTGGCAATCTCACCAGCCAATTTTGGGCGAATGTGTATATGAATGAACTGGATCAGCATGTGAAAAGAGAATTGAAATGCGAGGCTTACATTCGCTATGTAGACGATTTCGTTTTGTTCTCAAACGATAAAAGGCAGCTTGCAGGCTGGCGTGAACAGATGATTCAAAAGATTGCAGGTTTGCGCCTTACCCTGCATGAGGAGTGCGCCCAAATTTTTCCAACAACTACAGGCATCCCATTTTTAGGGTTTCGTATCTATCCTGAATACCGTTTGTTGAAAACGCGCAAGGCCATTCATTTCCGCCGAAAATTAAACGGCTTATTGCAGGATTACTCAAATGGCCTGATTAACTTTCCAAAACTAAATCAGATCATTCAAAGCTGGATTCATTACGTTGGCTATGGCGATACATGGGGCTTGCGCCGTTCTGTTTTATCAGGAGTGAAACTATGAATGAGTCTCCTCTATTTGTCCGTACCTATGATTTTATGCTCTGGGTTATTCCACATATCCAAAAATTTCCGCGTGTCTATCGTTTTACCCTTTCAGAACGCGTGCAAAGACTCTTTTTTGATTTTCAAGATGCGATTGTCGCCGCTGGTAAAAGCCAGGGTGCGGTCAGGTTCGAGAAATTAAGATCGGCTGATATTCAATTGGAGCAATTAAGGGTATGGATCCGTTTTGCGCGGGATAATGAACTGTTCACTATTAAACAATATGAACATGCCTCGCGCGGAATGGCTGAAATGGGCAGGCTTTTGGGCGCATGGCTCAAACAATCAAGGGATATTCCGCTCGCGTAAGCGGTAGGCGGTGATCTGGGCAAGGGTCATAGGGTCTGCGCGGCGGCTCGTGGAACAACAATGAAGACAACGCTCGCGTCTCGATCCGCAACAACAACCACCCGAACAACAGGAACAACAATATCGGTTTTCGTGTGGTTGTGTCCCTCCACAATTTTGTACGTGAATGTCAGGTTTGCCAGTAGTATGCTTTGACTATGGTCAGGCATCGCGGCTTAATTGGCTGATCCATTGCCCGGTTGTGTAGTGTACACAGCCAAAAATAAAAAAGTCTCGCGTGTTCCAGTAACCTTCTCAGGCCGCCGTCCATGCGAGACAGTTTTCATAGACCCTAAAGGTTTCTTCGTTAACCGTCGCCATGTCAGGCGGGATGGTCTGGCATAACAGAATGAGAGTTAGCAGAGAAAACCTTTAGGGTCTGGATGTAACTGTTCACTGATTACTGTTCACTTCTCACTTCCCTCACTCCACTCCCTCATCGGCTTGAAATAAAAATCCTCCCAGCCTGTTTTGTAACTATCCGCCTGGCCTGCGGGGATGTTCGAATGCTTCAAGGTTATCTTTGTTTTATATGTCGTTGCGAGACGGCGCTTTCCCGTCGAAGCAATCTCCTCTTCATGCAATAAAATTTCTACAATGGAATCCTCCGCCTCGGATGGGAATTCGGCAGTGCGCCATGCCTGTAAAATTCTGTGATTCGGTTCCAACTCCAAAAACATTCCCCAAATATAACCATCCCAGGCGGTAAAGTCGCCGTTTATGGTGCCGTCCACTTTGGCAGGGCTGCCCGTGATGGCGCTGTGTCCCTCCGTGGAAAGCCATGCTTTATAAATGGCTTCTGCTTTGGCGTTGATCGTAACAGTAATTGTGTAATGGTTTTTCATCTCATCTCCATGCTCGTACCGCGACATTCATGTCGCCCTGTCATATGCAACATGAATGTTGCGGGACTGGCTAAACTGTGCGGGTTTTTCTGTTTGTGTTCATCTCTCCCGCGATCATCGCCGCGAGACGCGCATTGTTTAACAATAATGCCAGATTGGTGCGCAGGGATTTGCCATCGCTTAATTCGCTGATGCGGCCCAACAAGAACGGAGTGAGCGCCTGCCCGTGGATTCCCTTCTTAATGGCTTCTGCCGAGGCTTTGGAAATGATCGGGTCCATTTCGGACTTTGAAATTGATTCTGCTTCGGGGACAGGGTTCGTCACGAGGAC
>JBBSCM010000255.1:0-5933 GCA_038250295.1 Anaerolineales bacterium
ATTGATCGCAAATTCAAACATCGTTCCGCACTGGGCAACCTGGGAAAAATTCGATGAGCTGGATAAAAAGGGACTCATCATGTACGGCCAGATGACTGCTGGTTCGTGGATTTACATTGGCACGCAGGGAATTCTGCAGGGTACTTATGAAACCTTTGGCGCACTCGCTAAACTAAAAGGCTGGGGTTCATTGAAAGGTAAATTTGTTTTAACCGCTGGTCTCGGAGGCATGGGCGGCGCTCAGCCTTTATCCATTACCATGAACGAAGGTGTGGGATTAATTGTTGAAGTTGACCCCGAACGCGCCGAACGCCGCCGCGCCATTGGTTATGTGGATATGGTTGTGGATAATCTCGAAGAAGCCATGACCCTCGTGGAGGAGTTCAAGGAAAAAAGAATTCCAAAATCCATTGGACTCATTGGCAATGCCGCAGATGTCTATTCCGAACTCTTCGCACGCGGAGTTATTCCCGATGTGGTCACAGATCAGACCTCGGCTCATGAAGCCTTGTTTTATGTTCCGTCTGGATTAAGTGTCACAGCCGCGGATCAATTGCGCGTCTCTGACCCTGAAAAATATAAAAAGATGGCAATGGATTCCATGTCCACGCATGTGAAGGCCATGCTGGCATTTCAACGCGCGGGCGCGGAAGTTTTTGATTATGGTAATAATTTGCGTCAGCAAGCCTTCAATAATGGCGTGAGCGACGCGTTTGAATTCCCCGGCTTCGTGCCCGCTTATATTCGTCCGTTGTTTTGCGAGGGTAAGGGCCCATTCCGCTGGGTGGCGCTTTCTGGCGATCCCGAAGATATTTACACCACCGATAAAGCCATTATGGAATTATTTCCTGACGATGCGCATCTACATCGCTGGATGAAAATGGCGCGTGAGAAAGTCCCGTTCCAGGGATTGCCCTCGCGCATTTGCTGGCTGGGATATGGCGAACGTGCAAAGGCTGGCTTGATGTTCAATGACCTCGTTGCAAGCGGAAAAGTCAAAGCTCCCATCGTCATTGGGCGCGATCATTTGGATTCGGGTTCTGTTGCCTCACCGAACCGTGAGACCGAAGCCATGAAAGACGGCTCGGATGCGATTTCAGATTGGGCGATTCTCAATGCGCTGATCAATGCAGTCGGCGGCGCAACCTGGGTCTCGTTCCATCATGGCGGCGGTGTGGGCATGGGCTACAGCCAGCACGCGGGACAAGTCATCGTTGCGGATGGCACGCCGGAAGCCGCTCGCAGACTGGAAAGAGTCCTGACAACAGATCCAGGCATGGGCGTGGCCAGACACGCTGATGCGGGTTATGAAATTGCCATTGAGGCCGCCAAACGTCACGGGTTAAAAATGCCGATGTTGAAATAATCCAGTATGAAAAACCGTATCGTTTTTATTGTTTGCTTTCTTTTAGCAGGATGTATTTCGACTCCCAATCTTTGGGGATCTGCCCCTGCGCCTGTACCGATTTTGATTGCGACTGCAACCGTCACTTCATTACCAGCTCAAACAGCGACGTTTGTTCCCTCGCCAACAGTTACGATCATTCCAACTGTTACATCAATCCCAGTTGTTACAGCAACGGTCCCAGCTATCACGCAGCAAGCAGAGGCGGTCAAGCGTGTGCTTATCATTAGTTATGATGGCATGCGTCCTGATGCGATTGCCGCCGCGCCGATGCCCAATTTGCTCGCGTTGATCGACAAAGGCGCATCCGCGCCCACCACTGCGCGAACGATTGACTATCCCGCTACATCGCCGAGTCATGCATCCATGCTTTCGGGGTTGTGCATGGAAAAACATGGCGTGATCTATAACAAATATTTTATGTATATGGGTTATTCCAAAGGTGTGGATATATTTGACCTGGCTCACGCCGCGGGGTTGAGAACTGTGATGATCGTCAGCAAGGATAAATTAAGACAACTCGCTGAACCTGAAACCACGGATGTCTTTGAAATTCGTTATGGCGAACCTGCCGTTGCCCGCGAAGCAGTTGCGCAGATTCAAACTGGTTTTGATCTGATGTTCGTTCACTTTGCAGGCCCGGATAATCGCGGGCACAAATATGAATGGATGTCTGGTGAGTATCTTAAAGTCCTGCGCGAAGGCGATGTGGCGTTGGGTCAAATTCTGGCCGCGTTGGATGAAAATGGTTTGCGTGAAACTACCCTTATTATTATTACTTCTGATCATGGCGGGCATGAAAAGAATCATATCGGCACGATCATTGAAGACTATCGCATTTCATGGATCGCTTCCGGGCCGGGTGTAATTCACAAGGAACTCACATTGCCAATTTATATAATGGATACCGCTGCCACCGCTGCATACGCTTTGAACCTTCCGCTTCAACCAGATTGGGACGGCATTCCGATCTATGAAATCTTTGGGGAGTTACAACTCAAGGTACACGATGGTTATCCTTGTAAAACTTGATCCTACACAGTATCGCATAATTTGGTAAACAGGAAACTCAATTTTCACTCGCAATTTCCGACAAAAAGTTTACTTTATTATGAGACAAGCGATAAAATATGACTCGACAAATTCAACTTTTGACTCTTCTTGCATTTTTCCTGCAAGGCTGCGGATCATCCGTCTCTTCTCTGCCGCCGACAGTTGACTCTCGCCCGACTGCGGTTTTCACCGCAAGCAGTACGCCGCCACCTGCTGCCACAGAGATGCCCACCCCTGCGATCATATTTACGCCCACATCCGTGCCGCCGATTGAACGCGTTTTGATCGTCAGCTTTGACGGTCTGCGCCCCGATGCAATCGCAGAAGCGAAAATGGTGAATGTAATGGCGTTGATGCAAAGCGGCGCATACACACTCGGCGCGCAAACCATCCTGCCGAGCACTACATTGCCCGCACACTCCTCCATGCTGGTTGGCACATGCCCCGCAAAACATATTGTGCGTTGGAATGAATATGTAGTGGAAAATGGATACGCAAGAGGTACCGATATATTTGACCTTGCGCAGGCGGCGGGCTTTCAAACTGCAATGGTGGTCGGCAAGGAAAAACTGCGCCAGATCACGGAACCAGCCAGCACGGATTATTTTGCCTTCATTGACGAAACGGATAAGATCGATGATTTTTCCACAGTGGAAAAACTCGCAATTGATCAGGTACAACAGGGATTTAATCTGATGTTCGTGCATTTTCCAAACGGCGACCTAGCCGGGCACGAAGAAGGCTGGATGTCGCGCAAGCAATTGAAGGCATATGCCAAAGATGACAAATCGTTTGGATCGATCCTTGAAGCTTTGAAGGAATACGATATGTATGCAAGCACGATCATTATCATCACATCTGATCACGGCGGGCACGATACCACGCACGGCACAGAGTCGCCTGAGGACATGACCATTCCCTGGATCATCAGCGGGCCGCGCGTTCAACCCGGTCAAATTGCAACGCAGGTTTATACAATGGATACGGCAGCCACAATAGCTTATGTGCTTGGCTTGCCCATTCCGCCCGAATGGGATGGCGCGCCCGTGTTTGAAGCATTTGGCGCGCCAGTAACCGAGCAGTCGGAAGGATGTTAATGAATCAATGGGAATATTTCCTGTATCTCTTTCGCCAGGGATTTATCGCCGGCAGTTTTTGGAGGTTGACACTATTCTTCTGCATCTTGTTCATCCTCGTGCTTTACAAAACCTTCAAAGTGGATAAGGCGCCGTACAAAAAAATATATCTAATTTCTTTGATCCCGTTTTTATTTCCGCTTCTCATGCTGATCTGGGGAACACTTTTTGAGCATACACAGTCCTATTCAGCAGATGTACCCGCCTGGCACTTGAGTGTATTGCCGGCAATTCTATATCTTCAATTGGGCATACACATTGCATGCCTTGTATATTTTAAAGGGATTCGATTATCCATAGCGGCATTGATACTCCTGCAGATGTATTTTACATTGCCCTTTTACCTGGTTGCAACGATGTCTGTTGGCGGAGTCTGGCTGTAATTCTTTATCGTACAAATGTCGTTGCGAGGAGCGCTCTTGTTCTTGCCTGGCACCGCCCGCCACTATAGTCCCCGAAGCGGAGCAAGTGGGAGGGCAGGTCTGCGACGAAGCGATCTCCGGCCCAAAAGGAGCCATCCACTCCGTAAGAGTTGCTCGCTCAAAGGGGGATTGCTTCGCGAAAAACCTGCTCGCAATGACATACTAGTGACAAGGATAAAAAATGAAAACTAAACGATCCACAAAATTATTCCTGCCTTTTCTTTTACTTGGATTTGCAGTGCTTGCCTGTAACCAATTGACTGGAACTCCCATTCCTCCTACGGAACAACCTGCAACTGAGATTGCGACTTTAACACCAGTTGTTCCTGAGCAGCCAGCAGACCCTGATGCCGGTGCTTCAGGAATGGGAGATTCGCTCTACCCTCAATTCGGCAACGGCGGTTATGACGTAACTCACTACACATTGGATATTACCGTCAACGATGTAGCCACCAGCAGTCTGACAGCCATCACCACTATCGAGGCAAAAGCGATTCAGGATTTGAGCAGTTTTAATTTGGATTTTATTGGCTTTGAAATTACCGGTCTTGCAGTCAATGAGCAGCCTGCTGATTTTGACCGCGCGGGCCAGGAGTTAACGATTCTTCCGTCCACTCCGCTGGCAGAAAATGAAACCTTCACAGTTGTGGTTGAATACAATGGCTCTCCTGAAGGAATGCAATCTGTTGCGCTCCCGTTTCAAACAGGCTGGGTAACGATTGAAGGCGGAAGCTTTGTGTTGAGTGAACCAGATGGTTCTGCGAGTTATTATCCCGTCAACGATCACCCATTGGATAAGGCTTTCTATACTTTCCGGGTGACTGTGCCGGAGCCGTTCGAGGTCGCCGCCAATGGTGTGTTGACCGAAACAACGGACAACGGGGATACGACAACATTCCTCTTTGAGGCCCGCGACCCGATGGCTAGTTATCTTGCGACTATTAATATTGACGAACTTGATCTTGAAACCATGGAATCTCCGAGTGGGATTCCGATCAGAAATTATTATTCAACGGGATTGCCTGAAGATGTCCGCAAGCCGTTTGCGCGGCAGGGCGAAATGCTCGTTTACTTTAGCGGGCTATTTGGCCCATATCCCTTTGAAGTGTATGGCGTCTTCGTGATGGATGCTCAATTCGGCGCGGCGCTTGAGAATCAGACCTTATCCATTTTTGGCATGGACATGGTTGACCTTGATGATGTGGAAGGCACGGAATTGGTCGTGGCGCATGAACTCGCTCATCAATGGTTTGGAGATAGCGTCAGCGTGGCAGATTGGAGTGACATCTGGCTAAACGAAGGTTTCGCCGATTATGCCGAAGGACTGTGGATCGAACATACGCAGGGACATGCTGCATTGGACGATTGGATAAAAACCCAATATGCGCAGGTTGTTCAATTTCCTGAATATTTTCCTCCGCCTGGGAACCCTGCCGCAGATGACCTGTTCAATGGCGGCGTATACGTCCGCGGCGGATTGACTCTGCACGCATTACGACTTGAAGTCGGGGATGAAACTTTCTTTAATATTTTGAAAACATATGCTGAGCGTTATAAATACGGCAACGCCACAACTGATGATTTCATTGCCGTTGCAGAAGAAGTAAGCGGAAAAGAATTGACAGAATTCTTTAATAGCTGGTTATTCAATGAAAAGATACCGCCTATCCCTGAGATGGGGTTGGGGATGGAGTAAACCCTTGTAATACAATGAGCGAACGTCTTCGTTGACGAGTTGGCGGCATATAATTACAATGTAATCACATTTAGGAACTTAGAAGTTAAATGCTTGCTTTTTGTACAAGAATTTTTTGAACCACGAAGGGTCACAAAGGGTCACGAAGGTTTTTTTAGGTTTTCCTTTGTGTTCCTTTGTTGCCTTTGTGGTTGAATCCTTTTTGGTTTCGGCTTGTCCGA
>JBBSCM010000256.1:0-5901 GCA_038250295.1 Anaerolineales bacterium
AAGCTTTTGCATTATTTCTATGATCCTTTTCCAGTGGTTGAACATTACGAAATGATATTTGCGAATGTGAAATAGGAACTGCTGTTGCGATAGTCGGGAAACCTAAAAGGGAGTTAAATGCTAAATAACAGAATCAAGTGTCGGCGGCGAGTGATGCGTCTGTGAAATGGAGTCCTTCTTGCTATCAGAAATCCAGCATATAATCGAGGTCTGAGAGGAATCATTACATGGATGCAACAATCAGTAGAGTGAACCGTTCGAAAGAAGCCGCGCGGGTAAGTTATAACCGTTTGAGCGGCTGGTATGACGTGATCGCGGGAAGCACCGAGAAGAAATATCGCGACTGGGGCTTGGAGAAATTGTCCGCTCAGCCGGGCGAAAAAATCTTGGAAGTTGGGTTCGGCACTGGGCATTGTCTGGTGTCGCTGGCAAAATCAGTCGGCCCAACTGGTCACGTAATTGGCGTGGATATTTCCGATGGAATGCTGGCCATCGCAAAAGAACGCCTTCAAAAAGAAGGTTTGAGCGAACGCACTGACCTGCGCTTGGGCGATGCTGCCAACCTGGATTTTCTGGAAGCGAACAGTTTGGATGGCATTTTCATGAGCTTCACATTGGAGTTGTTTGATAACCCGGAGATTCCGCGCGTGCTGGAGGAATGTCAGCGCTTGTTGAAGCCTGGTGGCAGAGTTGCAGTCGTATCAATGACCAAGACGAATCCGCCCGGAGTGGCTGTCCGCATGTATGAGTGGTTCCATGAATATATGCCTAATTATGCAGACTGTCGTCCGATCTTTGCGCGGCAGGCGCTTGAACAAAGTGGATTTGCGATTCAGGATGTCAGCATGTCTTCGATGTGGGGATTGCCTGTAGAAATTGTTCTGGGTAAGAAATTATGAAGATCATTTATATCGCATCTGGCGCTGCAAATATGTACTGCGGAAGCTGCATGCACGACAATGCGCTTGCCGCAGGCATGAAAGCCGCAGGTGAAGACGTGAGTCTGTTTCCGCTTTATACTCCGATGCGGTTGGATGAAGAGAATGTGGGCGAGAAACATATTTTTTATGGCGGCATCAAGGCATATTTAATGCAGAAGTATCCACGTCAATTCTTCGGGCGTGATCTTTTTTTTCGAGCGGCTGGTTCTCAGGCGCTTCTGCGGCTGATGCCTCGTTTTGATATAGGCGGTGCAGTTGACCCTGCAGCCAATGCTGAACTGACCATTTCCATGCTCAAAGGCGAAGATGGAAATCAACGCGAGCTGTTGCAGGAATTGGTGCAGTGGGTCAAATCTGAGTATCAACCGGATGTCATTCATATCACCAATGCATTGTTGATCGGGGTTGCGCGCGAGTTCAAACGCAAACTTCAAGTGCCCGTCACCTGCGGATTGCATGGCGAGGATATTTTCCTCGAGGGAATGCCGCAGCCATATCACGATGAAGCCCTGGCCATCATCCGTGAACGCGCGGATGATGTTGACCGCTTTTTGGCGATCAGCACTTATTATGGCGAAATGTTTTCAAAGTGGGTGGGGCTGGATCGATCCAAGATCGATGTGGTCTGGCCTGGGATTGCGTTGGATGACTATCGCGACATGCCCGCTGAACCTGCTACGAATCGTCCACTGACCATCGGATTCCTTGCCCGCTTCGTCCCTGAGAAGGGGCTGCATCTGCTTGTGGATGCATTTATCCGCCTTCATCAGTCTGGAGAATTTCCGAATCTGCAATTGGCGGCGGGCGGATATGTCAGCAGCGCCTACAAAACTTATATTGACGGTATCCGCAGGAAGATAAACGAAAATGGACTCGAAGATCGCATCAAGCTGTTAGGCACTCTGGAACGCGCCGAAAAGTTAAACTTCTTCAAGCAGATTGATGTCTTCTCAGTCCCCGCTCCATATCGGGAACCAAAAGGAATTTCCATTCTCGAAGCGCTTGCAAGCGGCGTACCGGTGGTCCAGCCTGAGCATGGCGCGTATCCGGAATGGATTCATGCGACTCAAGGCGGGCTGCTGCATCGCCCGAATGACAGCGTTGACCTTGCTGAAAAGCTCGCGCTTTTATTGCGTGATGCAGACCTGCGAAAGCGTTTGGGTCAGCAGGGACGACAAGGTGTCTTCGAAAAATTTTCATCCGAGCGGATGGCCTCAGCTACATTGGATGTGTTGCGTCAGTTGAAACAAAAAAATAAGGTCTCATGAGAGTTGGATGTTTACTTTATCCACGCCCCCAAAAAGCCTAAGTTTCGTGTGATTATTGATCTTCGCGCTTCACGCCCTTGAATTGCAAAATAAAATCCGCACCGTAGACTTTGCTGGGGGTTTGGAATCCAGGCTGGTAGTCTGAAGATAAGATGCGCTTCATAATTTCCACAGAAGTAAGCGCGGTCAAATAATACGCTTCGGGAGTTCGCAATTTCGCGCGGACGATTTGATTTCCATCAGATACTTCCGCAATGATTAAACTAAAACCAGTTTCATTCTTTTCTTTGGATGGACCTGCTGGAATCACAACACCAATCAACCATTTGAGAAAATCTTTCGCAATGCGTGTGTAAAGCAATGCGCCAAGATAACGAGATAGGCGCATGAAAGTTATCATCCCATTTGGAAAACCCATGTAGGTTGTGATGTTTGGAATCCCTGTGCTGTGAAATGCGGTGCTCACGTCGCCCCACCCAATTGAAACCACGCGTGAAGCGCCGCGTCCAAAATCAATATGTTTAATATCCCATGCACCGGGTACAGTATGAATTCTTCCATCACGTCGAATGCGTCCTTGCCGATGCATGTTTTCAATTCCAGAGCGCGCTGTGCCGCGCGAGACTCCGCTGCCGATACTTTTTATATAAAGTTCAAGATCAGTTGCATTTGGAAGTTTACTCGCGGCATAGGCGATCAAACAATCCGACGGCACCACATCAAACCCGCCGCCCGGCAACAGCATAATGCCTGCGCGTTTTGCTTCTTCATCCATCGCGGCCAGCGCTTCAAAGCCTTCGATCTCGCCGCTGATATCCACGTAATGTTTTTTATTGCGAATGCAGGCCTCCGCCATTTGACGAAACGTCAGCACAAACGGGCCGGCGCAATGCAAAACCGCATCGGCCTCCATTAGCGCCAAATCGAGCGCAGCAGTATCTTCTATTGCAAAGGCGCGATATTCCAAATTAAATTTTTCAGCTTGTGCTCGTAATTGTTTTTCATCACGCCCCGCAAGCAACGGACGCAGTCCCTCTTTAATTGCCTGTTCAACAATCAAATTTCCGGTATAACCATACGAGCCATAAACAAGAAAGTTTTTCAAATCCGCTCCGTCCATGCTGGGTGGGCATATTTTTCTTTGACTAATTCACCAGCTCTTTCAGATTCGGATCGGGACATTTCTCCACGCTGAAAGTGGATTCCCAACTGCGCTTCAAATCCTTTAACGAAAGCCTGGGCCGCTGTTTCCCAGTCAATTTTCAGACCTGAAACAGATTCGACAGTTGTTGCGCGCGTGAGTAATCTTTCCGCGGCATCCTTTCGTGACGCTTCATCTTTAAACACAAGCGCATCGCAAATGCGAGTCAAGTCGCCTGTCAGTGGAAGGGATCCATGTTGCAGTACGCCTTCCTTCTTGCGTGCCTGCGCCGAGCCGATCAATTTCTTTTCATTTACCGTAATTTCATAAGAGGAAGGAACTTCAAAGCAAACAGGATTTAGATTCTGCGAATTCATTTCCCCCGTATGTTCCTTTATCTCAACGGGCAAACCCAATTCATGAATTGCAAATAACAAAGCCTGCGCGAGGCGGTTGTAAGATTCCAAAACACCGCCCACAAGGACGGGGTCTTCCGCGCCGCCTGTTATGGAGTACGTTAATTCATCTGTATGCAGAATCGCGCGTCCACCCGTCACACGGCGCACAACTTCCCAGCCGTTTGTTTTCAGGCGTTCCAGATCCACATCCGCAAAAGGCTGAGCGTGTCCCAAAGATAAGCAGGCAGGTTCCCATGCATACAAACGCAAAGTAGGTTGAGATTCACCGCGATGGATATGCTCAAGGATGGATTCGTCCACAGCCATATTCCATGCGCCGCGCGCTGGGGGGGTGTAAAGGAGACGCCAGGTGTTGGTCATTTTTTAAGTTTACTTCGTCCAGAGCGGAGTGACGAGCACTCTTCGAGGAACATAGTCGAAGGACAATTTGAGGTGGGCCTAGATTAGCTTGTGCCCCATCCTTCGGCTACGCCGCGGAAAAGCCTGCGGCTCCGCTCAGGACGAAGTATGGGACTCCTGAGTTTTGCTGAACTCATTTGTTATCTGTTCGATTAAAGATTCATTTATCTCTTCCAGGGGCGGCTTGACTACCCAACGCGGCATGTCATACAGGCCATGCAGGAGCGCTTTCAGTGTTGGCGGAAATGGCATATATTTTTCAAGGATGTGCCTCTTCTCTGTAACGCGCATCTGCATTTCTGATGGATCTTGGCCCGCCTGATACGTATCCCATATCTCGCGCAAATCCTCCGAGATTAGATTCGCGGCAGCTGTAATGGCTCCCTGTGCGTGGTTCTTCAAGGCGTGATGAAAATGTGAGTCGGTGCCGTTCAGCACGAGCAGGTCATTACCAAAGCGTTCACCTAATGCAGTTGAAAATGATTCGTCATGAGAGGAATCTTTGACGCCTGCGAATTGAATTGGGAAAGCAGTCTTTAAGCGAGCAAGCAAATCCAATGAAAAGCCGATACCTGCGGCGCTGGGAATGTGATAGCCAAGCAAATATTTGTTGGCTGGCACAGCTTTGGCGATTAGTTCGCTGAACCAATTGAATAATCCTTCATCGGTTGCTTTGCGAAAGTAATAAGGAGGCAGCACCACAACGCCATCATAGCCGAGGTCAAAGGCGAGTTTGGTCAATTCAATGGATTCGGAAAGGCTGGGTGTGCCTGTGCCGGCTAATAACTTAAATCCAGGAAGTTGTTGGCGATAGACGCGCGCAGAGCGGAGCAAAGTCTCACGTTCTTTGGGCGAGAAGGATGGCCCTTCACCCGTGGTGCCGAACAGCAATGCACCGTGGCATCCCTTTGAGGCGAGAAAACGCAGAAGAACGGGAACAGCTTCCAGGTCCAGTGTTGAATCGGGTCGCAGCGGAGTCACTGCTGCGGCGTAGACTCCGGCAAGAGGATGTAAGTCAGTCATAAGATTTATTTCTTTTTCTTCTTCTTAACGAATTTTTTCGCGGCTTCATGCGGAGGCAAAAGCGGCTCACCTTTTTCCTCGGATAAATAATGCTGGTGATCCAGTGTCCATAGGTAAAGGTCGGCTTCGGTTTTGCCGGGAAAATCTTTTAAGATGTCGCTCTTGCGAATGACCTCAATGATGGGCATATAAACCGTATCATACCAGTGTGCTATGGCTTCCTCTTCTGAGATGTCGCGTTGGAGATCCAATCCCATAAAGTAAAGATGTACCGCAATGTGTTCCAACATGCGTTCGAAGCCATCCGGGATTGTTGTTTTTATGTTGGCCTGCGGGCGGATATCATCCAAAGCGGTGCGTTCAAGGAAGCGAACTTTCGTGCCAAGGATCTCAAGGTCTTCAGGTTTGATATTGGGCGTGATGTTTACGCGTGTAGCACATTCGCGGATTTCTGCATCTATAAATTCCTGCCCTTTGTCGCGCGCAACAGAGACGCGGTGATGTCCATCCACAACGAAATATACATCGCCTACTTTATAGAGAACGACGGGCGGCAGGTTTACATCCTGATAAAAGGCGCGATCGACCTTTTGCCAGCGGCTGGCGAGTTGATCTTCCTTCGGCAGGAACGCGCGGTCAAATTCGTGATAGCGGTTCAGACTCCCTGCGATCTGTTCCACGCGAATGGTTTTTACACCCCGATAGATGGG
>JBBSCM010000257.1:0-5856 GCA_038250295.1 Anaerolineales bacterium
AAAAAAGCCCCCGCTTCCGCAGAGGCTTTGGAGTAATTGACTAGGCAGGAAACGCGACGTATTCTGCATAAGCGGCGCTCTCAGGAATTGGAAGTTCATCTTCCAGTAATCCCTGAACATGCATTTCAACGGCTTCTTGCATATTGCGTTCCACTTCTTCACGGGTCTTGCCTGTTGCCACACAGCCCGCTAAATCTGGCGAATAAGCTGAATAATTGTTCTTTGTTTTTTCGATTACGATAAGAAAGCGATACATGAGCAGAAACTACTTACTATGTTTTTGAACGTACGTGCGAAGCGCTTCTGCAAGAAATTCCTGGGATTTTCCGCCTTGTGTTTTAAACCATTGCATGATTTCAGGTTCAACTTCCACCAGAACTTTTACCTTGTCTTTCGGCATTCGCCATTTTGCAGAGGCAAAGAAATTGTCAGTCAACGGCGGGATGTCCGTAGTATCAATCATCTCGTCGGTCAGGGCGTCAAAGTGATCCAAATTGGTTTTTGTATTCTTGTTCATAATTTTCACTCTCATTCGTTGTTGCTTTTCTAAAGGAAATGATGCGGATACTATCTTCTAGTTCAGTGTACACAATTACAACAACACGATTTTCCATTAATCCAATGCCGATCCAGCGGTCTTCGCCATAATCCTCTCGGTCATCCAAACCAACCAGCATCGGAGATTCAAAGACCATGTAGGCATCGGCAAAATCAAGTTCATGTTTTTTGACATTGGCTTCGTTCTTGCGCCTATCCCAAATGAACTTCATAATTAAAGTATAGCATGATTCATTTCAATGTGAGAAAATAAATTAACAGAGGAATTTCATGACAAATCACTACGACACCATCATCATCGGCGCGGGGCACAATGGACTGGTCGCTGCGGCGTATCTTGCAAAACAAGGCAAAAAGGTTCTGGTGCTCGAACGCCGCGCCATCGTCGGCGGTTCGGTAGTTACAGAATCTTTTGCCGATGATTTCCAAGCGGATTCAATTTATGCAGGCGGGACTCTGCGCCCCGACATTATCAAAGATTTGAAACTCTCATTCCCCGCTTCGACTACGGGACAGAAGAGCGCTGTCCCTCCGCTCAGCGCGAAGCCAGCGTTCATCTCCCTCCAGGCAGACGGCAACCACCTGACCCTCGACGCCGAGTCTATCAAACGCATCTCCGAAAAAGACGCGGCGCGCTTTCCCGAATTCGTCCGCTTCATGGATAAAGCCGCAAGTATCCTCGACACCGCCTACGCGACCATCATGCCGCGCCTGCCGATGAACTTCAACATCCGAGAAGGCTATGGTTTGCTGGAACTGGGACTCGAACTACGCCTCGCGGGTCGCAAGGACATGCTCAACTTCATCCGCGCATTGCCGATGACCGCGCAGGAATTGCTGGATGAATATTTCGAATCTGACATGGTCAAAGCGGCGATTGCGTCCGTCGGCATCCACGGCTTCACACTTGGACCGATGGGCGCGGGCACTGGTTACACCCTCATCCACAACTGGCTGAATCGCGGCGGGCTGGCGAATGTCAACGTGGGCAAAGCGGGTGAAATCACACAAGCGCTTGCGAACGCCATCAAAGCCAGCGGCGGAGAGATTCGCACCGAAGCGGAAGTTGCCAGCATCAAAATTGAAAGTCAAATTGCAAAGGGCGTTGTCCTCGCAAATGGCGAAGAGATTTCTGCGAACACAGTCCTCTCCTCCGCAGACCCGAAACATACTTTACTCAAACTCGTCGGCGCACAGGACTTGCCGCCCGAATTTGTCTGGCACACCCAATCCATAAAAATGCGCGGCTCGGTGGCGAAAGTCCACTTGCAGACAAATGGGAAGCACGGCATCCCCGAAGGGACAGTCGTCCTCGCCCCATCCATCAAATATCTCGAACGCGCCTACGACGCAGCCAAGTATGGTGGGATCTCCGAGAAGCCGTATTTGGAAGTAACGACTTCGGGCAATGTAGTGAGTATTCACTTCCAGTTTGCGCCATATCAGTTGAAGAATGGTGAGTGGAAAGTGGAAGGCGAAAAAGTTGCTGATCTGGCAATCAAGACATTGGAAGAATACTTCCCCGCACTTCACGCATCACGCATCACGCATCACATTATCACGCCTCTCGATCTCGAAACCACTTACGGTCTCACCGAAGGTGACTTGAATCACGGTCAACTCATGCTCGACCAGTTCCTGTTCATGCGACCCATCCCTGGCTGGTCAAATCACAAAACGCCGATTGATAATCTCTATCTCTGCGGAAGCGGAGTCCACGGCGGGGGCGGGGTCAGCGGGGCAGCGGGACGGAATGTAGTGAAGATGTTGAAATAAACTCAAGCATCCGAAGTCAAAGCGCCTCTGATTACGATGTCGTTGCGAGGATGCTCTTTCCGAAGCAATCTCCCTATTTTAGCGAGGAGACTGCTTCGCGATAAAGCCGCTCGCAGCGACATATTAAGGCTGGTACACTCTCGTCTCCGGGCGAAACGCCGCCCACGAAAACCAGAAGTGATTAATGGAAACAATCTGTGTGAGCTGTTTCCCTTTTAATTCCCCTGCAACTGCCTGACCAAAAATATTCCATTCGCTGTTGGTTTGCTCGTCGAAGATTTTGCCAGCGCTGATTTTAAAGGTGAGCATGCGACCGTCGAGCACACGAGCGTATGCCACTGCTGCACCCACATCACGACCTTCGGGAAGGTTGGCGGTGTCCAAAGCAGAAGCAGTTCCTTCCGTCCAAAGAACAACGATGTTTTCCCCACCAACCGTATCATTAATAATACCTGCCTTGCTTAAGACATCATATGGATAGGCGGCTGCTTCATTATTCAGGTCAACGGTTAGTACGCGTGCCATGGGCGGCAGTTGATCTGGCGTTGTGCCGCTAAACAAAAATGGAGTCTGATCAATATCGTCATATCCCGCGTATGGGTTTCTGCCATAACTGCGAGTTTGACCCGTCTCCCGCGAAAGCACTTTTCCATCTGGATATAACATTTTGAAATCCCCCCACGAGATCATCGCCGCAGGATAAAACTCAAGCTGCGCGCCCGTGTGTTCACCTGCGATGGCGTCGCCTGTGGCTTGTTGCCACCAGGTTTCAGTTTGGCGGTCGTACATGATCAGGTTGCTGTAACGCAATCGTCCCGTTGTACCGAAATCGAAAACCTGTCCGTTGAACGTGCGTTTGAAAGCGATGGCGGTATTGCATAACGGACAGAACGATACGATCAGCGGTTCGCCGCCAACCGTGTCATTGACGATCTCATGCCAGATCAGAATCTGGATTGGGTAAGCGCGCGCATCGTCACCGACTTGGACGAAGACAATCGGCTCGCGATCCTTGAGCCATTTATTCGCTTCATTCACTGAAATGAATTGGGAGTTGTCAATCGGCGGAATCCCATCTTTGGGCGGACCTCCCGAAAGGATTTCGCTGTATGGAACACTGTGCTTGCTAAAGTCAGTTTTGAATTCGCTTTCGGCTGCTTGTGGCGGAGACTCGGCTGGGAGGTAGGATGGAGTCGTTTGAACGGAATCAGGCGTGGGGGAGTCGGATGCGTTTTTCGTCGGTTGGGAATTCGCGCAGGCGGTCAGGAAAAATCCAGCCGCGAGAGTCCATAAGATCCAATTTCTAAAGTAAGTTGACATAAGCGCTCCTTTGCTGGTTAGAGGGAAATCTGCCAGGATGTCTTACCAAAAAATGGGTAAGACTTTTATGAGATTCTCGCTCCAATCAATAGCCGAAGTTTTGTGAGGACATAATAGACTTTATCGGAAATAACATATAAGCACCGTCCCGAAGGGTTGTTACGAGTGGTTTGAGCGTCTGAAAGCAACCTTCGGACGTTTTTTCTAATTACCGATAAAGTCTAATGAAAATACTTGAACGCGCTTACAGATTTATAGCCACCTGATTATTTTGGGTTTGGTGTGGGTTGCATGATTTCTACCGATTGATTCGCGCGACTGCTCCGCTTACCTTCATCGGCAAGAGCGCGCCAAATCACAGGGACAGAATTGTACAATGATATTTTCGTGGGTGGATTGCTGGACTAATCAGTTATCTGCAATGATTTGTTCAATAATTTCAGAAACGCGTCCACCACTTTGGGGTCAAAGTGTTTTCCGTTTTGCTCATGAATATAACCCAGCGTTTTTTCCTTTGACCAGGCGGGACGATAGGGGCGTTCATTGGTCAGCGCATCCCAGACATCTACGATGGCGAAGATGCGCGCAGCGAAGGGAATCTCTTCATCCTTCAATCCGCGCGGATAGCCCGTGCCGTCCCACTTTTCATGGTGATAATAAGGAATATCCAGGGCTGGACGCAGGTAGTCAATTGGAGTGAGCATGTCGTAGGCGTATTCGGGATGCCGATGCATGATCTCCCATTCGCGTTCGTTCAGCACGCCCGGCTTGAGCAGGATGGAATCGGGAATGCCCATCTTGCCAATGTCGTGCAGGAGCGCGCCGCGCCGAATAGCTGTCAGCTGGGATTCACTGACATGCATGTCGCGTGCCAGCTTCAAGGTTAGGTCGGTGACGCGTAAGGTATGTCCTTCCGTTTCATGGTCACGTAAATCCATTGCGCGTGACCAGCCTTCGATGGTCGCGTCATACGCCAGACTGAGATCCAAATTAGCGCGCTGCAGATTCTCGAAGAGTTGGGCATTATCAATCGCGATGGCTGCCTGACCCGCAAGCGTTTCAAGGAATTCAAGCCATTCTGAATCGGGAGTTAGGGCTGCGTGACGATAGACTTCGAGCACACCTTTGACTTCTCCCTTGACGATCAAAGGCACACACCAATAACAGGCAAAACCCTCATCCTGCCAAAATTTTCCAAAAGACGGATTCAGATTGGCGGTTTCAAAATCCTGCAGAGCGATCATTTGATGTTCCATGACGGCACGCCCGGCAATGCTGGCGCTCAAGTTGACGCTTTCGAACAGAAGCGTGTGAAACCCCTGACCCGCCGCTAATTCCAACAGGTTTGAATCTGAGTGAAGCAGAAGCACATCTGCAGCGTCCACGCCAAGTTGAGAGATGGTATGTGTCAATAAAATATGAAGCGTCAGACGCATATCAAGATTGCCGGCAATGGCTTGATCGACGGCGCGTAACGCATTCAGCTGCTCCAGGCGGCGAACGGTTTGCTCATGCAGTTGCATTCGCTGTAAAGCCGCGCCGATCAATTCGGACAGAATCGACAGCAGACGGATCTCATCTTTGCTAAGTTCATGCTCGCTGGGCACAGAGACAATCATAACGCCCAGAGTTTGCTGTGTGGTGCGGATGGGTAAACAGATGCCGCCCCAGTTGGGCGGGATTTGACCGACAGATGCGGCACGCGTCTGAGGGTCACTTGCAAACTCACGCGAGATATAGATCTCGCTGTTGGTGAAAACTTTGCCTGCAATTCCATCACCGATCTTATGCAGAGGTTCAATTACTTGAGCGAGCCAGCCGCGCGTGATGATCTTATCCAGGGTGTCAGTGGTTTTGTTGTACAGTTCAATTGAGCCATGCGAGGTATTCAGGATGCCTAAAGCCTCATCCAGCACAATCGACAGCATTTCATTCTGCTTCGAGACCGAACGCAAGACCAGCGAGATACGGTTGAGCGTTTCCAGTTCCAGCACACGCTTGCGAATCTCTTCAAACAGGCGCGCATTTTCAAATGCGTTGGCAGCCTGATTTGCCAGCGTTGCAATCAGGCGTTCATCCGCTTCGCTGAAAGCATCCGGCTGCTCGTCTTCAACGCTGATCACACCCACGATATGTTCACCCAATTTCATCGGGACGTAAAGCCCGGAACGTATTCCAGAGTAGGATTCGATAAAACGCGGA
>JBBSCM010000258.1:0-5793 GCA_038250295.1 Anaerolineales bacterium
CGCAGAGAGCGTGGTCTTTGAGCGCGGCGCCAAGCCTGACGGATTCTATTTAATTTATAAAGGAAAAATAAAAGTAACGCGTCCCAGTGAAAGCGGGGAGGATTTTCTGGCATGGCTTTCGGCTGGGGATTATTTCGGCGAAGAAGCCTTGTTCGAAAACCGCAACCGCTCGGCAACAATCAAGACCGTCGAAGATTCAGTACTTTTTTTTATTTCACGGGAGGACTTTGACAGCTTGCTGGCGCAATACGAGAAATTAAGGCCGAATTTTCTGGTAGCGATCAAGAGCCGCAAGCTCGCGCGCGCGACCCGCTTCAAGTGGCTTGGGCCAAAAGAGAGCATTTATTTTTTGGCGCGCAGGCATAAGATCCGTTTGTATCAGTCTCTGGCTGCCCCTGTCTTTTCCCTCTTCCTGCCGATTTTTCTCTTCGTCTGGTCTTATATTTCAAGCGCAATTACGCCTGTGGCCGTTGGCGGGGTACTTTTATTCCTGATTATTCTGTGGGGAGTCTGGCAGGCCGTTGACTGGAGCAATGACTATTACATTGTGACAAATCAGCGCGTGGTTTGGGTGGAGCGCGTGATCGGCATCTATGACAGCCGGCAGGAGGTGCCGCTAGGCACCATACTTTCTGTTAATGTGGAAACCGATGTGATCGGCCGCGCACTGGACTATGGCAATGTGGCTGTGCGTACCTTCATTGGGAAGATCCAGTTTGATTACGTCGATCATCCCAACCAGGCCGCAGATATGATCCGTGAGTACTGGGAACGCACCAAGTCCAGCGGCTCACAGGCGCAAAAAGATGCGATGAAGAATGCGATCCGCTCAAAACTTGGGTTGACCGTGCAAACTAAAGTACAGGAGGAACTTCCGCCAATTATTACAGAAGACAAGGAAGTACAGAAATCACTCATCCGTATTGTGCTTTCCAATCTTTTCAAATTACGCGTGGAAGACGGCGGGACGGTCATATACCACAAACATTGGTTCGTGCTGTTGCAACAGGTTGGGCGTGCATTGGCTTTCTTTTTAGTCGTGATCCTATTAATCATCATACGTCTATGGGGCCTCGCACAGACAGCAGGGCAGGCGTTGCTGGCGGCAGGCTCGCTTCGGCCTGATACTGCCATCGTCCTGCTTTTATTTCTCACACTCCCCTTCATGGGTTGGATGGTCTGGGAATACCTTGATTGGAAGAATGATATTTTCATGGTTACGCCCGAGGAAATTGTGGATCTCGATAAAACCCCGCTCGGCACGGAAGAACGACGCTCCGCACAAATTGAAAGTATTTTAAGCACCGAATATAAACGCATCGGTTTAGCGGGATATTTGTTAAACTATGGGACTGTCTATATAGTCGTGGGCGGCACCAAACTGGAATTTCAAGATGTGTTGGACCCCGCCGGCGTGCAGTCAGACATCAACCGCCGCCGCATGGCCCGCATCGCCAAGAAAAGCGAAGATACGGCTAACGTGGAACGTGAACGCATGGCTGTCTGGCTGGCGGCATATCACCAGAACATAAACGAGTTCGAAATGCCGCCGTCTGCGCTTCAAAGCAATGATCTAAGTACCACCGGCCTGCCAGATGAGATGATGATCGGTAATGATGACCCGTCACCTGACGGGCAGGGAGACGGTTAATGTCAAATTTTAGAAAAAGGAAATATCAAGTATGTCATTAAGAGAAATCGTAACCTTGCCTGAACCTATTTTACGCCGTAAGGCAAAACCGATCACTAAATTTGATAAAGCCCTGCAGACTCTGATAGACGACATGATCGACACCATGCGCGATGCACCGGGTGTCGGTCTGGCCGCTCCACAGGTGAATATCGGACAGCAGTTGATCGTTGTTGAATATGCGGAAGACGATGAGGAAGAAAATTTCGACGAAGAAGAATCAGAAACTCCACCGCCCGTAAAACCAAAACTGCTTTATGTGATGGTCAACCCTGAGATCGTGAAGGCGTCTGAAGAAAAAGTAATGGGCGTGGAGGGATGTCTCTCCATCCCTGGCATACAAGGCGAAGTGGAAAGGCACGAAGCGATACAAGTCAAAGGATTGAACCGTTATGGCAAGCCTCAAAAGCTTAAGGTAGATGGCTGGATGGCGCGCATCTTTCAGCATGAAATTGACCATTTGAACGGTGTCCTGTTTACAGACCGCGCTGAACGTGTATGGGAATTCCAGCAGGACGAAGAGCACGAGTTGTAAGCCCTTCGACGACGAACTTCGCAACAAACGCTCAGTTCTCCGCTCAGGGCGAATAAACTTATGTACCTAAAGCATCTTTCCCTCACTAACTTTCGAAGCCTCACCCGCCTGGACATTGAACTTCCACGGCGGTCTATTTTGCTTGTGGGTGAAAACGCACAGGGCAAGACCAGCGTGCTTGAAGCCATTTATTTTCTCGCGGCATTCACATCCTTTCAAACCCACGTGGATCGGCAGATCGTTAATTTTCATGAAGCAAAGAATCCGCTGGCAGTTACGCGGCTCGTGGCAGATTATCAACGCGGCAAGATGAAGCACCGCCTTGAAGCGCGCCTGATCCTTGAGCCGACAGGGGTCAACGGTCAGAGGCTGCGCAAGGAAGTTTTACTGAATGGTGTCAAGAAACATGTCAGCGATATGATGGGGCATTTCAATGCCGTCATCTTCGTCCCGCAGATGTCACAGATCATCGAAGGTGGGCCCGATGAGCGCCGCCGTTATCTCAACCTTGCGTTGGCGCAGGCCGTCCCCGCTTATGCGCGCGTGCTGAGCGAATATAACCAGGCACTCACCCAGCGTAATGCGCTTCTCAAAGCGTTGTACGAACGCGGAGGAGACAGCAACCAGCTTCAAGTGTGGGATGAAGCGCTGGTGAAACTCGGCGCGCAGATCATTTTGTGGCGCATCGAGGCGGTTCAGGAGATCGAACGTTTCGCATCCCGCATTCATCACGAATTGACTCGCGGAACCGAGGTGCTTCGTCTTGCCTATGAGCCTGCTTTCGATCCGCTTCCCAAACCTGAGATGCAACTGGGGCTAAAGTTGGATACGCCGATTGACCGCGCCAGTCTGGAATTGGATGAAATCCAAAAAGGGTTTTTGTCGCAACTGAAAAATATTCGCAATGAAGAGATCGCGCGCGGCGTGACGACGATCGGTCCGCATCGTGACGATTTGCGTTTCATCATCAACAAGGCAGATGTCAGCGACTACGGCTCGCGCGGTCAGCTGCGCACGACACTGCTTGCCATCAAACTCGCCGAAGTGGAATGGATGAAGGAACGCACGGGCGAATGGCCGGTCATTTTGTTGGATGAAGTGATGGCTGAGCTGGACATAAACCGCCGCGCGGACCTGTTGAAATATGTCGGCAAAGGCGAACAGGTTTTGTTCACGACCACAGATACGCACTCGTTCGCTCCTGAATTCGTTGAGCAGGCTGAGATTTGGGATGTGCGCGATGGGGCTGTAATGCCGAGGAGATAAAAACTTCGCCCTGAGCGGAGTGACGAGTGCGCTTCGAGGAACGAAGTCGAAGGGTGGGTTGACGTGAAAAATATTATGTCTTGAAACTCGTCCTTCGACTACGCCGCACAGAAGTACGTGCGGCGTAGTCGAAGGACGTATATGTATTGAAGTAAAATACCTCCATGCCCGGCACATTAAAGTACGACGTCCTCGTCATCGGTTCCCTGAATGCAGACCTCGTGGTGCGTGCGCCGCATTTTCCAAAGCCGGGCGAGACCATCAGCGGAGATGACCTGCATATCATCCCCGGCGGCAAGGGGGCGAATCAAGCAGTAGCCGCGGCGAGACAAGGTGCAAGCGTGGCTATGCTGGGGCGCGTGGGGAAAGACAGTTTCGGCCCATTTTTGTTGGATAGTTTGAAATCAGACTCAGTGGATGTAACGAATGTGCTCGTCGATGACTCAGCAACAGGGACAGCCATCATCGTCGTGGATGCGAATGGACAAAACAGTATTGTCCTATCCGCTGGTGCGAATGGGAAAGTAACATCAAAAGATTTTGAAGCGCTGAAAATTGAAGCAAAGATTCTGCTGTTACAGCTTGAAATTCCCCTGAAAACTGTCATTCATGCTGCGAAGTGGGGAAAACAAAAAGGCATGATCGTCATTTTGAATCCCGCCCCTGCGCGTGAATTACCTGATGAATTAATCGCTAATGTAGATTACATTCTTCCCAATGAAACAGAGCTTAATTTACTAAGCGGTGTTCCTGTAACAGATATCACATCCGCGGAAAAAGCCGCGCGAGGTTTGCTTGCTCGCGGCGCAAAGAATGTAGTTGTGACACTCGGTGAAAAAGGTGCGTTGTTCGTTTCGAATAAACAAGTTTCACAGGCAGCCGCGCATAAAATCGAAGTCGTGGATACCACTGCCGCAGGCGATGCATTCATCGGCGGGCTTGCATCCAAACTTTTGGAGTCCGACAGCTCGCTGTCGAAAACGAAGCAGCAAGCTGCTTCGCTCCATATTAATGCAGTGAAATACGCCAACGCCTGTGGTGCATTGGCAGCGACAAAGTTTGGCGCACAGCCGTCTTTGCCGACAAAAGAAGAAGTGGAGCATTATATAGGGGCACAGCGAGGGGATTAAGGCGCAAGGTCTATTCTTATCTCGCTGTGCCCCTGCATCATAATTATGAACCCAACCCGAATCATCATAGATACTGACCCCGGCGTAGATGATGCATTAACCTTTTTGCTTGCGCTCTCCTCGCCAAACATCAAACTTGAAGCGCTCACCACAACTCAAGGTAACGTGACAATTGACAAAGCCACGCGTAACGCCTTAGCCATCCTGGAATTGGCAGGCGCAAGTCACATCCCGGTGGCACAGGGAAGCATGCTCCCACTTGTGCAGCCTTTACGCGCATCAGACCTGGTTCATGGAAAAAGCGGTGTGGGCAATTCAAAACTCCCTGAGCCAAAGAATAAAGCCATTGACCAACATGCGGTGGATTTTTTGATCGATAAAATCCTCGCCGAACCTGGCGAGATCAGCATCTTCCCCATTGGCCCGTTGACCAATATCGCCATGGCGATCCGCAAGGAACCACTATTCGCGCAATCAGTGAAGGAACTCGTCATCATGGGCGGCGCGATCCGCGAAGGCGGCAATATGACCCCGATGGCTGAGTTCAATATTTATGTGGACCCCCATGCCGCGCATATTGTCTTTCATTCCGGCATCCCCATCACATTAATTCCACTGGATGTAACCCACCAATGTATTTTGAAACAGGAACATCTCGACCGATTGCTCCAAATAAAATCACCGATTTCAAAATTCATCGCAGATGCGATGCAAGACTATATGGAATTTTCATTCTCACAAGGTCAGGAGGGCTGCGCCCTGCACGATCCGCTGACACTGGCAACCATCTTCATGCCAGAGTTGTTCACCTTTGAAGAACATTATGTGGATGTGGATATTTCCGGCGGCGTTTCGATGGGCAACACATTTGCAGATTTTATGAAAGTATCCAAAAAACCCGCAAATATGAAAGTGGCGCTCAATGTGCGCGGACGCGACTTTGTTGAATTATTCCTTAAAAGGATGGAAGGATTATGTACCGCGACATTCATGTCGCCCCCTGCAAGCGCAACATTCATGTCGTCCCCTGCAAGCGCAACATAAATGTCGTCCCCTGCAAGCGCGACATTCATGTCGCCCCCTGCAAGCGCAACATAAATGTCGTCCCCTGCAAGCGCGACATTCATGTCGCCCCCTGCAAGCGCAACATAAATGTCGTCCCCTGCAAGCGC
>JBBSCM010000259.1:0-5793 GCA_038250295.1 Anaerolineales bacterium
CATCACCAACTCAAAATCAAGCAAGCTGAAAAAGCGCTTGGGTGAATTGAGAAGCGAAGTGATTATGGCAATTGAGAATCAACTAAAATAATCCCCCCCCACAGCACAAGTCCGCTGGCGCGCGAATCAAAAGTCCCCGTCAACTGACGGGGACTTTTGGATAAGCACTGCATCCATCTTGATTTCATTTTATTAGCTCTTACAGTGCCTTCTCCCAAATCCCTCTCAGCTCCCCCTCGCTCAACGCAATCGGATTTCCCTTAGTACTATTCGCATTCAAAGTCTTCTGCACCGCCTCAGGGATATGCGACTCGTTCATCCCATGCGCTGAAAGCGATGGAATTTTCAACTCTTCCACCAGATCACTTACCCATTTGACGCCGTCTTGTGCATCGGCGTTTTTATCTCCAGTAACGATTTGCGCGATCTCAACATATCTTTGAATGGCAGCATTCTCAGACTGACGAGAATGCAAAGCCTTGATATTTGCTTCCATCACCAGAGGCAATAAGCGCGCGCAAAGTTCTCCGTGCGGAGCGTGGAGCATCCCGCCCAGCGGACCTGCGAATCCATGCACGGCGCCGAGTGCGGCATTCGCCAAAGCCATTCCACCAAATAAACTCGCCAACGCCATGCCTTCACGCGCAGACGTGTCCGCGCCATTGTGATATGCCCCCCTCAACGAACTCGCCGCATGGCGAATCCCTTCACGACAGATCGCATCGGTCATTGGGTTGGCTTTCACAGACACGAACGGCTCGATTAATTGTGTAAGCGCATCCAGGCCAGAACTCGCAGTGATCGCGGGCGGCAAAGAATATGTCAACTCGGGGTCAACGAGCGCAATGCTCGGCAGCATCGACGGGCTGCGCAGGCTGATCTTCAATCCATGCGCAGGCGACTCAAGCACCGCGTTACGCGTCACCTCTGAGCCTGTCCCAGCGGTGGTTGGGATCGCAATGTACGGCAGCGGCGCATTCGTCAACGGCTGACCCTTGCCAACGACTTCAAGATAATCAAATACATCGCCGCGATTTGTCGCCAGCACCGCAATCGCCTTGCCCGCATCCAGCACACTGCCGCCGCCCACGCCGATGACCATGTCCGCGCCATGCTCGAGCGCAAGCCTCACTCCCTCGGAAGCCGTATCCACTGTCGGCTCGCCATGAACGTGAAATTCATCAAATGGGATTCCCTGTGCAGAAAGAATCTCCCTCACGCGCTGAATCGCATCCGACGAATTTCCACACACCAACAGCAGACGCTTCGCACGCCCTTTCAGTTGGTCACCCAACCCATTCAGTTTCCCCGCCCCAAAGATGATTCGATTCGCAGTGGCGAATTCAAAAGAAGACATGGTTTACCTCAATCTAAAGTGCGTCGCACCTTACTTAACCGAGATTCTCTCCACGAGTAGATTCTGTCCCTTTACGAGATAATCCAACCCGTCTGGTCCCACAAGGGGATGATATGCGACGCACCCTCCTCACTCTACCAACCCTTATCATCGGGATAAATATTGCGATACTTGATTCCCTGCCTCGGCTCGGCCATCATCTCTGCAACCGTGTCGCGCCATTTGGCATAATGCGTGGTTTCCTTATGCGCGAAAGATGCTTTTTCCGTTTTATAAACTTCCACAAGGATAAAGCGCGTGGGGTCATCATTTTGTTGGATGACATCGAAGCGCTCAACACCTTCTTCTTTTGCGCTGTGACTGGCATTTTCAATGGTGGCTTGTTTGAAGGCCTCGATCATTTCAGGCTTGACATGCACATGGACGTGAACAATATTCATTTTGTCTCCTTGTCACTGATATTAACCGTCCCGAAGATTCTTGTAAATCGGGCTTGACTTCCGTTCAAACCTTCGGGACGTTCAAATTATCTCGGAAAAAAATCCCAGCCACAATTGATACAACCCAAAACAAAATAACGCGATAGCCGAGAACCCCAATAACACACGGTTGACCTTCGGCCCCAAGCGCGCGGCGGTTCCAAAGACAAGAATAATCGCGGCAAGGCTGCCGATCATGGTCACATAAAAACCTGCCAGAAACCCGATCCCATTGACCGGTGTTTCGCGCCAGCCTCTCAACAAAATAGGCCCAGTCACTAAAGTCCAGAAAATATACGGGCCAGGACTGATGAAATTCATCAACGCGGCTTTAAGCACGCTTCGTTGACCTAGCCTTATTGTATCCTCGCCGCCGTCCCCGGCGGCTTGAGCGTCAAAATTTTTCCATGTTTTGTATGTGCCGTAAGCAAGATATAAAATAAACAACCCGCCTGCAATATAAAGTATTCGCTGCATCCAGTTGGGCACCTGGCTGAGCACAAGCACACAGATCAAGATGATGGGACCATCACTGATGAGCGGCGCAAGCGCAGCAGGCAGGGTCCGCTTCCAGCCGCGGGTCAATGTTTGCGAGATGATATAGGTTTGGAACGGCCCGGGCTGTGAAGCGGCAGCGAGTCCGTAGCCGATGCCTTGAAGAAGGTATATCCACATAAAAGTTTATTTTCGATAATAGATCGTCGGGGAAAGTTCGGTTGAAAATTCATTTGCCGTACCCAGCCCAATTTGCAGAACGTCGCCGTCAACTTTATAGGAGATGGAGTAAACAGGCGAGTCAAAGCCGACGGAGATGCCGTTTACTTTGATCCATTGAGTCCGCACGGAGATACGCTGGTGAACCGCATCGTGCGCGATGATCTCTGCAAATTGTTCGTTGGTCTGGCTTGTTCCAGCATTTGACTCAACACGGTATAGATTTTTCTGTGTAAAGACAAGTGTTTCCGTCTCGCTCATCCACATCCCCACAAATGGAGGCGCTGCCGGTTCGGGTGGAATCGGCGCAGGCGTTGGCGCAGAAGATGGAATACTACATGCGAACATTGCGGTTATCAACGACAAAATGGAAACCAGGATAAAGAGTTTATATTTCATGCCTGCTCTCGTTAGTCGAATCTTTCGGTGCATCTTGATGACCAGAAATAGTAAATAAACTCTCGACACTCTCTATTTGACTCTTATCTCCAATAAATCCCACTCGATCCTCAGCCTCAAATACTGTCTGCGACTTTGGGTTAGCCAGCAGATGCCTGCCTCGAATGATGGCCACCACCGAAGCGCCTGTGCGGGCACGCAGGTTGGCCTGTTCGAGCGTTTGCCCAACGATGAGATTCTCCGGGGGTAATTGCAGCCAGATGATCTCAGCACTGTTCACGGCATCGATCAGGTCCTGCAGGATACGATGTTCAATTTCAGTATTAACGTCCAGATCATAATTATCCCCGCGGACCGCGTCTTTGTAACGGTAGATCTCATGCAGGGGGAAACCCAACTGCAAAAGTGTGTAACGTACAATTTCCAGGCCGCCTTCCAGCTCAGGGTGAATAACATGCTGCGCACCCAACTGGGCCAGGTGCTTAACGCCCTCAGTGGTGGAAGCGCGAGCGATGATAGGCAGGTCAGGAGCCAGGTCACGCGCCGCAGCCACTACAAGCTCAGAAGATGACTCATCCGGCCCGGCAACCACCAGTGCGCGGGCATGACTCAGCCCGGCGTGTGTGAGCACCTCGGAATTAGCGGCGTCCCCATACAGGGCATGTGCTCCCATCTGTGTTAATTCTTCGACCCTGGTGGAATCTGCATCCACCACAAGGAAAGGGATTTCCATGCGCCCCAGCAAATTTGCGATATGACTCCCCACTCGCCCATACCCCACAATCACTACGTGACCGGACATGTGATCTTCATCTATGTGTGCGAGTTGAATGGAGTGATCCAATCGTTTCCACAAGGCTGGAATTCGCTTCAGCCAATTTTCTGTAGGAGCAACAAGTCGAAACATGAGCGGATTAACAGTAATGGAAAGCAGCGCCCCAGCCAAGATCATAGAATACTGGTTTTGGTTGATGATGCCAAGCGTTATCCCTGCCTGGCCAAGAATGAAAGAAAATTCACCGATCTGACTCAATGCAGCTGCCACTACCAACACTGTCCGCGCTGCCCAGGGAAAAATCAATCCCAGCAAAATAGTGATCAGCGGTTTCCCGATTACAATGAGCGCGGTAAGCATCAGAACCGGGCCAATGTTGGTGAGCAGATAAGTGGGATTGACCAACATCCCGATGGAAACAAAGAACAGCACTGCAAAAGCCTCCCGAAAAGGAACGAGATCAGCCCCAACCTGATGACTGAGCGGTGACTCACTGACAACTACACCTGCTACGAAGGCTCCCAAAGCCAGCGATACACCAAAAATCTCGGCAGCGCCAATCGCTGTGCCGAGGGAGATGGTTAAAATGGAGAGAATAAACAACTCGCGGGAACGGGTATGTGCGATGCGCAGCAAAACCCAGGGGATAAACCTTGTCCCAAGGAATAGCACAAGCACAACAAAGACACCCGCTTTAAGCAGGGTCAAGCCCAGCTGCTGCCAGTCAAAGAAGCCTGTATTATTCGCCAGTGAAGGCATTAATACCAGGATCAAGACAGTGGCCAGATCTTCGAACACCAGCCAGCCAATCGCAGCCTGCCCGTGCGGTGTGTTCAACAGACCATTATCCATCAGGCCTCGTAACAGGACAACCGTGCTGGCAATGGAAATTGCCAAACCAAGCACGATCCCAGCCGAAAGCGACCATCCCCATGCCTGACTCAATCCAACGCCCAGAAGTGTTGCAAGTGTCATTTGTCCCACTGCACCGGGGATGGCAATGGAACGCACCTTCCAGAGATCTTTCAATGAAAAATGTAGTCCAACCCCAAACATGAGGAAGATAACACCCAGCTCAGCTAACTGGCTGATCGTATCCGTATCTCCTACAAAACCTGGTGTGAACGGGCCGATCACGATCCCGCCCAATAAATATCCCACGATGGTGGGCAACCCGAGACGGCGCGCGATCAGCCCGCCCAGGAAAGCCACTGTCAATGCCACAGCAATATCTATTAGTAAAGTCAACTCATGCATATTACCTCCTTATTATATTGGCTCACATATCTCACTCATTAAAACACAAACTTGGTCGGGTTCTCGAAGAACTTTGTCCACGCCAGGCATTGACGCGGCGTGAACACATACAGGCCGCCTTCATCCCATTGACTTGGAGTTGGCGCATATCCGTCAGATTCATATTTGGCGCAGTAGGCTTTCGAGAGTCGCTGGGCCAGTTCAGGGTCAGGTTTTGAAGCGGGTTGTGAAATGCCTTCCATAATGACCACGTCATTACCGCTCTCGAGGTGCAAGGTCACATTCGGATTATTTTCAATGTTCCTTGCATGACGTGTTTCAGGGCTGCCGTCGTAATAAAATTTGCCATCCAAAAACGCGCCCCAACGCGGCACAACATGCGGACGTCCATCGGGATAAACGGAACATAGCCAGTAATTAATCGATTCGGTTAATCGTTGTTCGACATGTTCCCACGGCACCTCGGAGATGGGATTGTCCGCGTATCCTTTTGGAAATTTTGGGCGGGAGATCTTTGGCATGTTATTCTCCTTATTAATTGTGTCATTCTGAGGAGCGGAGCGACGAAGAATCTCAGAGACCCTTCGTCGCGGCGAATGCTCCTCAGGGTGACACATCAAGCAAATACTTATCAAAGAAAGCTGAAACTCGTTCTTCATATTCATGCGTGCGCTGCGTATCAAATTCCACATGACCAAGTTTGGGATCAAACCATAATTCCTTTGGCTCGCCTGCGGCATCATAAAGACGCTGTCCGCTGATGGGTGAAATGACTATGTCCTGCCCTCCTTGCATAAGAAAAACTGGGCGCG
>JBBSCM010000260.1:0-5770 GCA_038250295.1 Anaerolineales bacterium
CGGATACAAAGGATTCTTTAACCGAATTTTCCGCGCGGCACTTGTAAGGCAGAAAATGAGGGCAGGAGACAAAGCCTGATTAACCCAGGTTGCCACCCTACAGAGATTTTTTAGGGTTTTTCCCCCGTGAGTTCCCCTGGCACAGCCCGCCACTATAGTCCCCGAAGCGGAGCGAGTGGGAGGGCAGGTGTGTGATCTCTGTGGTGAAAAGCCTTTAAGAAACGCTCTCTAAGGTTTGGTTACCACGAGATTGTCGAAATGAACTTCGGTAACAGGTTCGGCGGTTTCAAACGAGACAGCCGCAAATGCAAATCCACCGGACTGCGGGCCGCTTGCATCTGCGCTGGCTGTGGCAAGCAATTCCCCATTCACTTCGAGTTTCAACTCACTTCCATTACAAGTGGCGCGCACCTTGTTTTCCTGATTCCCCTGGTTGATAACATCTGATTCGGCCCAGTCTACCAAAGGATTCATGGCGCTCGATGTGATCCTCTGAATGGAATAAAACCCGTCACCGCTGATCGCGAACAGGTAGCCATCTGTGGTGTTGTTTTCATGGGTCTTCATTCTGCAGATTACACCGCTGGCGGCGTTATTATTGGTTGGCGCTTTGGTAATGGTCGTGTCAAATTCAATAACCGTGTCGCTAAATTCAGAATTGGAACGTCCCCATTTCCATAACTCACCGCTAGAATGCATCACGTAATTCCCATCTTTTATTTCTGCAGAACCAAATTCGTTTGAGAAGATTTCCAACTCACTGCTTTCAACACTAAAGTCGTCGCTAAATAAACCATTGGTTGTTGCAGGCGCAATCGTTGGAATTTCAGGTTGTGTTGGGAGTACGGAAATACGGGTGGCAGGAGCTTGAGTATTGCTCACGGGCAAACGCGTGGATGGGACGGCGCACGCCGGTAAAATGACCGCCAAGATGAGGCCAACAGCCATGCGGATTCTTTTTGTCATTTTGTCTCCTTGAAAACTCCTCCTATTATACAAGGAGACAGGAAGCTTCTGGATTGGATTAAACTTTACGTTGGTAGTTTATCTTCCAAATAATTCGCCATGTTTCCCCTTCGTCGTCGGAGCGTTCCCAATTCCATTGGAAGTGATTCTCGGCAACGTCATACCAGACCATGCGCTGTTTGACAGGTTTGCCCTCCACAACGCCATTCCGCATTAAGATCATTTTGTCATTGGCGAATTCACCCACAAAATCAAGATAAGCGCCCGAACTGTCCACCCAGGTCTGATGCCAGCGGCTGTCTTCCTTGCTGAAAACGGATACGCTCATTCCGGCATATCCGTCGCTTTCAAAATTCTCCTGAATGACCGCGCCGTCCATGATCCGTTCAATGTGATTTGTTCCGTGTTCGTTTTCCCCCCAGGTTAGTTCCCATTCTCCCAGCCAAAAATCAAACTCGTGGTTTATATTTTCTTCGGCCATGTTATTTCTCCAGGATCGATTTGATTTGGGTGTTTCAAATGAGTTGACAAAAAGAACGTCCCGAAGGTTTTGTCGAGAAAATTTAGTCGTTTGTGCCAACCTTCGGGACGGTTTCAACTGAAATGAAACACACCGATTTGATTTCCATCGCCCTGGAGTTTATGACCTTTGCCAGTCCCAGACAACCTTCCTGGGAATTGTTTTCGCCGATCAAATAGGCACCCGCCTCCGCCAGCGCCGCGAACAAATATCGAATCAGTCGTTTTGATTCGCTGGCAGCCTGCCCGATGGCGATCAGTGTCTTGTCAACTTGCACGGTGTGTTGAATAAGATGCGCCGCCTTGATAAGTTCAGTGTTAAACATGCTCACTCCTTTAAATATTCTTCGGTACTTAATATTCCATCAAATGCCTGGCGCGCATCCGCCTGGACTTTCTGCCGCCACTTTGGTTCAGCGGGCAGAAACAACTCATCGTATTCGTGTTTCATCCATGCGCGCGCTGAGTCGCTGCCGCCGAACCAGCGCAGGCAATGCTCCAGCGCTGTCGTTCGCAAGCTGTGAATTCCCTGCAATAAAGAACCGCCGTATGTGCCGAATTCAAAAGTGCCTGCATAGAACTTTTTGTCGGGATACCTGGACTCGATCATTTGACATACATACTCAAGCATGTCTCCATGAATGGTATAGAACTCATCTGGATTTACACCCGCCACAAGCGGGACTTTGTATCTGCTTGCTGTTTCTTTGGCAGTTCGTTTCTCTGACGGTGGATTCAACAGCGTCATCTGCCAGCGTGGACCGTAACCGCTATGAATGTCTATGGCGATGATTTGTTTGTATGCGCTTATCGAATTCTGGAAAATTTCCTGTATAAACCTGGTTTCCTCCTGCGGTTCAAAACCGCCGAAGTACATTCCGTTGCGGATGCGATATTGTCCCATCAACGCGGCTTCGCGGATATGCTGCGGCCCCTTCGGCAATGCCTTCAGGACATTCCATGCAAAAGCAAGCTTTTCATAAAGCGGACTCTTAAGCGGGCGCGAAGGGTTTAATAAATATGAAAGTGATTCATAATGCGGGTTGAGGGCTTTGAGCGAATCAAAATTTGATTCAAAATTTCGATTGAGATCAACACTGTTCTTATTTACGCGTGTGCGATATTTCATTCCATATGGATTAATGGGATGAACAAGCAAAACACCAGTTATTTCAGGATTTAGGCGCGGCAGATATTCTTCGATAAAGAGTTGATTTATTCCAGCGCCGACATAGCCCTCAATGCCGTGCAGGCCTGTGGTGAGGATGAATAACTTTTGTTTTTCGCGTGTTGCGTCTGCGGATAATACATCGATTGTCAGCTCAGGAGCGTCAGCCAGGGAATGGCTGATTAAACGCGCAGCAGGCCAACGGTTAAGAAAAGAGGCGAGCGAGGCTCTAAATTGGTCACGTGACGATTCGTATGTCGCAGGAATATCGATCATCTAGAATGGACCGTAATGGATCAGCACACCGATGGCGAGGAAAATCAAAGAGGCGAGGATCACCCAAATCCACAAGCCCAATACCCAGCGCAGCCATTTCGGATATGTGACCGCTGTCAGGCCGAGACAAATAAGAAGCACGGCGCTGGTGGGGTAGGCGAGGTTTGAGAAACCGTCACCGAAAACATAAGCAAGCACTGCTGTTTGACGTGTGACGCCCACGAGGTCTGCCAGCGGAATGAGAATAGGCATCAGCAGGAAGGCTTTTGCTGAACCGCTTGAAACAAAAAATTCAATACCAAGAGTGAGTACGAAAATGAGAAGCGCAGCAGTAATGGGATTCGCTCCAATGAAGACGTTTGCCGCGCTGTGCAAAATGGTATCGAGAATGCCGCCTGATGCAATAATGAATTTAACACTGGCAGCCATAAGAATAAGCGGAATGGCAGGGGCAATTCCAGCGAGACCTTCCCCGGCGGCTTTCCAGGCGCCTTTACCCACTCCTGCAATAAGCCCTGACCCTATGCCTGCAATAAGAAATAGCAATCCTACAAGTGGAAGAGCCAGGTCGCTGAGTACGGGGATGAATGGCCCTGCAAAGAGAGTGGCGAAGATCAATACAACACATGCGAGCAAAAAGATTATGGCCGGCGTGGTACCTTTGTTTTCATGCGCAAGTGAGTCTGTACTGAAGTGACTATATTTTTCGCGCGTTGTTAGTTCTTCTTCATAAACAGGCGATGATTTTGGATTTGCCTCCACTTTGCGCGCGTGTCGGGTTAAGAAGACCGCGAGCAGGACATACATGAGTATAAAGATAACAATGCGATAACCAGAACCAGAAAAGGCGGGAAGCTCGGCGATACGCTGCGCCACGCCGATGGTAAATGGATTTGTAATGGCCGCGGAAAACCCCATATTTGTTGCGAGAATGGACATGCCCAAACCCGTGAGCGTGTCCCAGCCGAGAGAGTAGGAGAGCGCGATCATCAATGGAACAAGCGGCACGATCTCTTCAAAAATGCCGAAGAATGCGCCGAGCGCCATAAAGAAGAATGAGATCACCAACAGGAGCATATATTTTTGTCCGCCAAAGCGGCGCACGATGCGGGCCAGCGCGGCTTTGAGGATCCCGCTTTTATCCATGACAGCGAAGGCAATTCCTACCATCAGAATGAAAACGGTGATAACGATGACAGTTAATCCATCGGGTCCAGTTATTACTTCCAGCGGAGCGGTGAACCAGCGCCAGATGGGGTAATCAGGTTTTTCAGTAACTGTGAATGAATCAGGGATAAGGGTTTCGCGTCCGTCTACTTCGATGCGTTGATATTGTCCGGCAGGGATGACGAGTGTGAGTACGCCCGCTGCGATCATCAACGCCAATAGAATGAGCAGGGACTGTATGAATGCTTTCCGACTGATCTGTGCGCCTGATTTTTGTTCCATAATGCGGCTCCTGTTAGAAATGTATTAAGTGCTGTTTTATTTAAGCGATGTAAGAAATTCCAGAACTGCTTTTGCTTCTTCGCCGCCTGCTTCGGCATGCGCGATCAACGGAATTCCGTGCGGCCCGGGAATATTCCTTGCTTCGGGATAAGCAGATAAAGCGGCTTTGACAATTTCCAATTGGCCCAGCATCGCCGCCACAAAGAGATCGATCCTCGCGCCGTTATCAAGCAAATAATTGGCGATGTCTTTTCTGCCCATATGACCTGCTGCGCCGAGAGCGGTTTCAAAATCGCCGCCGCCCCAATCCCAGGTTGCGTTGACCAGGCCGGGTTCCTGTGCCAGCAACTCTTTCACGCGCTCGAAATCTCCATGCGCATTGCCAACAAATTCTTGAACTAACTCTGCTTCCAAAGCTAGTCTCTTCTCCATGGATGCTCTCCTTTCCTTCGAGTTTATTGCCAATATCCAAACTTGACAAGCGATTGCGGATGCCTTAATCTTGTCCAAAATGAAGAAGATCAATTTGGGTGAACAGGATTTAACAGAAATTCCTAAAACGCTCTGGCAGGACGCGAATGCGGATGCAGATGAACTTTACCTGCATAATAATCAACTTTCATCTTTACCGGAGATGATCGGCAGTATGCGGCATTTGCGCGTTCTGGATCTGGGACATAATCAGCTTGTCAATTTGCATGCTGCTCTTGGTAATTTGCCTGAACTCGAGTTTCTTTATTTGGCTGATAATCAACTCGCCGAATTGCCCTCTTCGCTTAAAAAATTGAAGCAATTGATCTATTTGAATGTGAGCAGCAACCCTTTACAGATTCTGCCTGATTGGGTGGGGGAACTGGAAAACCTGATCGAGTTCAGATCATATTATGCAGAGTTAAAAGCATTGCCTGAAACAATCGGCGATTTGAGAAACCTGAAAGAATTGCATCTAAAAAATAATTCCCTGACCTTCCTGCCCAATTCGATTGGCGATCTAAAAAAATTAAAGAAACTCTCCTTGACGGATAATCGGTTGCGGGCCCTGCCTGACTCAACAGGCAATTTGGAAAGTCTTAAGGAACTGGATTTACGAAATAACCAATTATTATCGCTTCCTGATTCGATTGGCGATTTAAAGAAACTGGAGTTTCTTGATCTGCGCGCCAATCAACTAACCACGCTTCCGAACTCTCTTGGCGGCCTGATGAATCTGGAAAAATTGGACTTGCGTTGGAATCCATTTTTGGTATATCCAGCATTTTTGGATGATTTGACCGCGCGCGGTTGTGTTGTGTATAAGTAACTCACCTTACGCAGTTTTGCCTGCTCATACACTGTACCGCGACATTTATGTCGCCTTTCACTCAAGAGCGACATAAATGTCGCCTTTCACTC
>JBBSCM010000261.1:0-5749 GCA_038250295.1 Anaerolineales bacterium
ACGAATTTATCCAAGCCTCTGCGCGAGAAGCTTGCGGAGCGACTCAAATTCTCGCCTCTCAAAGTAAAGCTAATTCAGGATTCTTCCGATGGGCAAACGCGCAAGACTCTCTTTGAATTGCATGATGGTCACTTAATAGAGGCCGTTCTCATGCGCTATGACCCGAATACGAATTCGGGCAAGGGCCGCCGCACACTTTGTATCTCCACACAGGCGGGCTGCGCCATGGGCTGCGTCTTCTGTGCAACAGGTCAAATGGGATTCAGCCGCCACTTAACCAGCGGCGAGATCATTGCGCAAGTCATGCATTATGCGCGCGCATTACAGGAAGAACAACTAGCCGTTACGAATATTGTTTTTATGGGCATGGGCGAACCATTTCATAATTACGATAATTCCATGGCCGCAATTGACACACTCAACGATGCGGATGGATATAACTTTGGAGCGCGAAGATTCACCATTTCCACGGTTGGGCTTGTGCCGCAGATCAAGAAATTTGCGGATGAAAAGCGACAGGTCAATCTCGCCGTCTCTTTACATGCCGCAGATGATAATGACCGCCTCGCGATCATGCCGGTCAACAAGAGATATAAAATCGACGATGTCATTCAGGCTTGCAGATATTACGTTGAAAAAACACATCGCCGCGTGACATTTGAATGGGCCTTAATTAGTGGAGTCAACGACACGCCCGAAGTAGCGCGAAAACTCGCATCGCGGCTCAAGGGGTTGTTATGTCATGTGAACGCAATCCCGCTTAATCCCACAGCGGGTTATCACGGCGAAGCGACAGACCGTCAGCGGGCGATGATATTCAAAGAAACGCTGGAGCAGGCCGGGATCGAGTGTACGATCCGCATGCGCCGAGGGATCGATATCCAGGCCGGCTGTGGTCAGCTTGCAGGCGCGGTTTCATCATAGAACTTTCGCTTGAAACTGTCCTGCGACTGCGCTCGACAAACACTCACTTCGCTCAGCGAGGAGGCATCCTTCGTCCTGAGCGGAGTGAGGACATGCACTTTGCTCGAACAAAGTCGAAGCGTGTTATGAATAAAAAGCGTTTGAAACAACATAATGACTATACGCAACAACAATGGGCGTTTTTTATAAGCTTTTCTCTCACGTCCGCTTAAACTAAAACGAATATCATTTGCCTTCATTTCAAATGAGTTGACAAAAGGTTTTGTCGAGAAAATTTGGTCGTTTGTGCCAACCTTCGGGACGGTTTCAACTGAAATGAAACACACCCAACTCATTTGCCTTCATTTCAAATGAGTTGGAGTTGATCGTTCTACGAACGCTTCAACTATAATAAAAGAAATCATTTCTTGTCAGAACCGATTGATTAATGTATAGTCAGTTATCTTTTTAAAATGGTGAAAATCAATGGAACAAAAACAAAATTGGCTTGAACGACCCATCCACCCTGCCCTGCCCAACCTTACAAATGAGATCATGATCTTCGCGGCGGTTATTCTGCTTGCAGTCGTCACACGCTTTTACGATCTCGGCACACGCGTCATGAGTCACGATGAAAGTTTGCACACCTATTTTTCATGGCTGCTCTATCGCGGACAAGGTTACGAACACTCGCCCATGATGCACGGGCCATTCCAGTTTCATTTCGTCGCGTTGACCTACTTCCTGTTTGGCGCCAGCGATTTTACATCACGCATCCCCGCCGCCCTGTTCAGCATTGCGATCGTTTGGATGGTCTGGTATTGGCGGCGTTACCTCGGCAAATGGGGCGCGTTGATCGCGGCCCTGCTGATGGTGATCTCACCCTACATGCTTTATTATGGCCGTTACGTTCGGAATGAATCCTTTGTTGGATTCTCCGGCGTGGTCATGCTGTACGCGATGCTCCGTCATCTCGAAGTGGGCGGTAAAAAATATCTTTATTTGATGGCAGGCGCGCTTGCGCTTCATTTCACTTCAAAAGAAACTTCATACATTTACACCGCACAGGCGCTCATCTACCTGGCAATCTATTTCATTGCAAAAGTAACACGACGACCCTGGCAGGGCGCTGAAAAAGATTACCGTTCCTTTATTATCGCATTGGTTGTCACGGTTCTTTTCGCAGGCGCAGCGGTTGGATATGGACTCTACACTCGTGATGCAGCCACGTTGTCAGGAAATGAAACAGCCCTTCCAAGCGACCCTCTGGGGGAGACCACCCCGCCTCTCGCTCCGCCCGAAGCTGGTTCCATTTCTCCGACGGTGATCATCGCCTTGGCCGCTTTAATTGCAATCGGCTTCGCGGCAGTATTTTTGATCCGCGGCTATACATGGGAACGCATTCGCAACGAACGCTCCTTTGACTTGCTCATGGTCTGTGGGTCCATCGTCCTGCCGATGCTTTCACCATTTGTCGTGACGGTATTGGAGCGTTGGTTAAACGTAGCCATTCCAACCACCGCACCCGAAGTACAGGCCATGAGCTCGGATTTGCGATCCATTTTGATCATTGTCGGATTCCTGCTGCTCATGTTCATTATCTCCATCGCGATCGGCTTGCTTTGGAACAAGGAAAAATGGTGGAAGACCGCCCTGATATTCTGGGTCCCCTACACCATTCTCTATACAACCGTCTTCACAAATAGCGATGGATTTTTCACCGGCACGATCGGCTCGCTTGGATATTGGCTCGCACAGCAGGATGTGGCGCGTGGAAGTCAGCCCTGGTTTTACTACCTGCTCGTACAGATCCCCATCTACGAATTCCTACCGGCGCTTGGATTAATTCTTGCGGTTATTCTCGGGCTTAGAAGGAAAACCAGATTCAACAAGATCGAAGAAGATATTGTTAATGAGGAAGATATCGTTATTAGTAATGACGAAGTCATCAGCCAGCTGGAAGTGGAAAAGTTTGAAGCAACGGAAGAAAATAATTTCACAAACACATTCAGCCTGCTTGTATTCTGGAGCTTGATGACCATCTTCACACTCTCGTATGCGGGTGAGAGAATGCCGTGGTTAACCCTTCACATGGCATGGCCGATGATCCTGATCAGCGGCTGGGCATTGGGCCGCATCATTGACACAACAAATTGGGAAAAATTAAAGGAACAGCATATTCCGCTGACCGTCGCCGCGCTGGCAATATTTGTTGTGAGTGTATCGGGAATGATTCTCGCCTTAAGCGGTCCAACTCCCCCATTCCAGGGAAAGGAACTGGCGCAATTACAGGCAACCAGCGCATTCCTTCTGCCCACGATCATTACGATATTAAGCGCAGTCGGTGTTACGTATCTGTTCCGCGAATGGACGTTTAGCGAAGTCCGCCACATATTCGTCCTGGTATCCTTCGCCTTCCTGGCTGTATTGACGGCCCGCGCGGCATTCCGAGCTTCCTATATCACTTATGATCAGGCAACGGAATATCTCGTTTACGCGCACGGCGCAACGGGTATAAAAGAAGTAATAAATCAGGCAACGGAAATTTCAGAACGCACAACCGGCGGGATGGGGGTTGCCCTCGCTTATGACGCCAGCGCCCCTGATACCGGCGTTTCGTGGCCCTTCGTTTGGTATCTGCGTGACTTCACAAATCAGCGTTCCTTCGACCAGCCAACACGGGCTTTGCGCGATTCGGTGGTCATCGTTGTTGATGAAAAGAATTTCGATAAGATCGAACCTGCCATCGGTCCGGGCTTCTATCGCATCGATTACATCCGCATGTGGTGGCCAATGCAGGATTACTTTAGTCTCTCCTATGATCGCGATGCAGCCCAGCCATTCCCTGAAGATTATGCCTGCAGCGGATTATTCAGCATATTGAAGTTAAATAAATCGAGAGATTACACACCGTTCTGTGAAGCTTTTACCAATCCGCAAATTCGGGCGGGCATATTTCAAATCTGGCTGAACCGCGATTACACCAAATACGCAGAAGCAAAGGGACGCCAGGACCTGACGCTGACAACATGGAACCCTGCAGACAAGATGCGTATGTACATTCGCCAGGATGTTGCCGCGCAAATCTGGAACTATGGCGTGGCGCCGACTCCGCTTGAAACGGTGAAAGACCCAACCGAAGGAAAATATGTTGTGCTTGCGTCCGACCTTATTTTTAATGCGAGCGCAAATCAAATCCCATTGAATGCGCCCCGTTCGCTCGCGTTTGCAAAAGACGGCAGCGTTTATGTGGCAGACTCACGCAATCACCGCGTGGTGCATCTGGATATGCAAGGCAACGTTCTAAACCAATGGGGAACTTTTGCGGATGGCGTAAATACCCCCGTTGCAGATGGGACTTTAAACGAACCGTGGGGCATCGCGGTTGGACCTGACGGCTCTGTCTACGTGACCGATACATGGAATCACCGTATTGAAAAATTCAGCGCAACTGGCAGGTTCATCAAAGCCTGGGGAATTTTTGGTCAGGCTGAAACACCCGAGTCATTCTATGGGCCGCGCGGTCTGGCGGTGGATGCCGAAGGGCGAGTCTATGTGACGGATACCGGGAACAAGCGCATCGTTGTGTTTGACTCGAACGGAAATTTTGTCACCCAATTCGGTTCCGCTGGATTCGAACCCGGTCAATTTGATGAACCGGTCGGCATCACCATCGACAAAAATGGCACCGTGTATGTGGTTGATACCTGGAATCAACGAGTGCAGACTTTTACCCCGTCTGAAACCGATAATGTTCTGACATTTACCCCGGACAAACAGTGGGATGTATACGGCTGGTTTGGTCAAACACTGGACAACAAGCCATTTATCGCAGTCAACGACGATCTGCATGTCTTCATCACAGACCCGGATGGGTTCCGTGTTATCGAATATGATCCGAATGGAGAGGTCGTCCGCGCCTGGGGTGATTTTGGCGAAACAGAATCAAGTTTTGGTCTTCCATCGGGCATTGCCATCGATAATGAAGGCCACGTTTGGGTGACAGATAGTTTGTATAACCGTTTGATGAGGTTCACACTCCCATAAGTTTTTTTCAAACGACCCGCAGATAAAAACAGTCTGCGGGTCGTTTATTATCCCAAATTTTTATGGTGGTATAATCGCCCTGCTTTTCATAAAACATTCACCAAGAGAGCACAATGAAACTCCACGAATACCAATCAAAAACTATTTTTTCAAAGTACGGCATCCCCATTCCTAAAGGAAGGGTTGCGGCTACCGCTCAGGAAGCAAGACAAGTTGCAGAAGAGCTCGGTGGCCGCGTTGTTATTAAATCACAAGTGCTTGTAGGCGGACGCGGCAAGGCTGGCGGCGTAAAGCTTGCCAAAGACCCTGCCGAGGCTGAACAGCTTGCAACGCAGATATTGGGCATGGAAATCAAGGGCCTGCCCGTTCGCAAAGTCCTGGTGGACGAAGCCTCTGCAATTGACCAGGAAATTTATTTTGCGATTACCGATGACCGTTCCGCAAAAAAGCCGGTCATGATCGCTTCTGCCGCAGGCGGCATCGATATTGAAGAAGTAGCAGCAAAGACTCCCGAAAAGATCATCAAAGTTCATATTGACCCATTGCTCGGCCTGCGTGAATACCAGGCTCGTGATGTGGCGGTGGCCATTGACCTGCCGCGTGAGTATTGGAAGGATTTCGTAAAGATCGCCATGGGGCTGTGGGAAGTATACAAAAACACTGACGCCACTCTTGCTGAGATCAATCCGCTTGTGATCACCAAGGACAAGAAGATGATTGCGCTGGATGGCAAGATGATGATCGATGACAATGCCATCTTCCGTCAGCCGAACCTGAACGAGATGCGCGATAGTGACGA
>JBBSCM010000262.1:0-5713 GCA_038250295.1 Anaerolineales bacterium
GGAGACGTAAACCGCGTGATCGTATTATCCATCCCGGATTGGGGCGTGACTCCTTTTGCGGCGGACAGGCATGTGGATGTGATCTCAAAGGAAATCGACATATTCAATGCTGTCAATCGCGAAGAGACCGAGTCCGCTGGCGCGCATTATGTGGATATCACCCCTATTTCGAGGGAAGCCTTGAACGATCTCCCCTTGATTGCTGGTGACGGGCTGCATCCATCTGGAAAGATGTATCAGCTGTGGGCGGAAGAGGCTTTTCTAATTGCAGTCAAAAATTTTGATTAACTCACCTTACGCGATTCGGTTTCATCCTACATAAGTACCGCGACATTTATGTCGCCTTTCACCCAAGAGCGTATTAGTCAGATAAAGGATGAACACCTCCCAGCCTACGGCGACCCACAAAACTCGCTCAAATTGAGTGGGCAAACAGGGGCAAAAGTGTTCAGCCTATTGCTGACCAATACACCTTTCACCCAAGTGCGACATAAATGTCGCGGTACAGTATATGAGCAGGCAAAACTGCGTATTAAGTTGGATATGGAATAATTTGTGCCCTGAGTCAATGCTGCACGGGAGAAGTGGGCATATGCCAGGTTATTTTTCAAATGGATATTTCAACCCGATCTCAGCTCGGATGGAATCCATTAACTCCATATTTGCTAGCGTATCGGCGTGAGTCATGCCCGCACTTTCCAGCAGCCCAGCGCGGATGCAGCGCATGGCTTCCTCGGTTTGATATTCGAATCCGCTGGCGCGTAAAGGTCGTGAAACAGTTAATTCCTGATCATCCGTGATTAAAGTGGCTTTGGCAGAAGCCCAAAAAGCAGGGTGAATGCGGATACGCCCCTTGCTTCCATAGATCCAAAAGTCATTAGCATGATTGCTCATGAAACTGCTGTGAGATTGTGAGATCACATCGTTTTCATATTTAAGTGAAAAAGTGGTTAATTCATCCACGCCCGTATCACTGATATGAGCCATGGCGACAAATGATTTCGGCTGGGATTGCATAACCCATTGTGAGATCGCGATGGGATAGATGCCCATGTCCAGCAATGTGCCTCCAGCAAGTTCGGGATTCTGCCAGCGGTCATCTTTGTCTTTAGGCACATTGGCGCCAAAGGTGCCGACCATCAGGCTGATATCGCCGATGGCCTTTTCATCCAGCCAGCCGCGGATTACGGGATAGATCGGCAGGTAGCGTGACCATAATGCTTCCATCAGAAAAACTTTATTCTTCTTGGATGTTTCGATCAACTTTTTGGTCTCACCCGCATTGACCGTCAACGGTTTTTCACACAGCACAGGTTTGCCTGCGTTGAGAGCCAGCATCACATTCTCGAAATGATAACGATGCGGGGTGGCAATATAGACACCATCCACCTCGGGGTCGTTGACCAATGCCTCATATGAGTTGTAGGTTGTCGCGCCGCCGTATTGATGAGCGAATTCTTTTGCACGTTCAATGTTGTTGCTGGCTACAGCGTACAGGCTTGCATCATTTATTACTTGCAATCCTTTTGCAAAATTATGTGCAATGCGGCCTGGGCCTAAAATACCCCATTTGAATTTTTTATCTGCCATGTTCGCCTCCAGAAAATAAATTTGTCTTGCAATAGCGATCTATTTTACAAGTTTACACTATTGCTCTGCAAGATCTGATGGAAACACAAATCCTCATGAAAAAAGAGGATATAAGACAGGTGAAGCAAATATCAAATTCGTCTACAATCAGAATAACAATTAAGGTACGTATAAATAATAAGGAGGCTGCAATGCCCAAACGTCATTTTGAAATACATTATGCAGATCGAATCGGTTGGCTGCGTGCTGCTGTTTTAGGAGCCAATGATGGGATCGTTTCAACGGCCAGTCTGGTTGTAGGCGTGGCAGCGGCAAGCGCGGTGCGCGGCGATGTACTGGTCGCGGGAATCGCTGGGATGGTGGCGGGGGCCATGTCCATGGCGGCGGGGGAGTATGTTTCAGTCAGCTCACAAGCGGATACTGAAAAAGCGGATTTGGCACGCGAAAAAAAGGAACTTGAAACAGATGATGCAGGTGAGCGTCGTGAGCTTGCCAATATCTATGTCAAACGCGGACTGGACCCCGCACTTGCAAAACAAGTGACAGATCAGTTGATGGCGCATGATGCATTAATGGCGCACGCTCGCGATGAACTTGGATTAAGTGAAATCCATACGGCCCAGCCCATTCAAGCGGCTCTGGCCTCCGCGTTATCCTTTGCAGTTGGCGCAATATTGCCTTTATTGGCAGTGTTAATTGCACCAGCTAATTTGATGATTCCATTGGTGGTGGGTAGTTCGTTATTCTTCCTGGCAGCGATGGGAATTTTGGCAGCTTATCTCGGCGGCGCAAACATGTGGATTGGAGCCTTACGCGTCACATTTTGGGGATTGCTTGCCATGCTGGCAACTGCATTGGTTGGGAAATTGTTTGGGACGAATGTAGCGGGATGAGAATATTAGAAGAGACAGTCATCTTCGCAAAGCGGGTGACTGTTACTTGGTTTTCGAGAACTCCGACTGATCATAAAATTTTGACTGCCTCAGAAATATAGATCATGAGAAGGTGTTTATTCATTGCTCGCTAACCACTTTCCGAGTCTGGTTTGTAAATCATCTATTACGTGAAATAACTTTTCATCAATAATCCATACATCTCCCTGAATATCTGTAATTTCCAATTCTGGTGGATGGGGAGGCTCTGGGATTTCAATGCGAGTAGGAAAAGGAAAGCTTAACCAGCCGTCATATGCTTCCTGCATTGGGCTATAGAATTCGCGATGTGCCGCAATTTTTCGCCAAGCGATTTTCGCCAAACACTCAAAGCGTGAAATACCTGCCCTTCTTTTGCTTGCGATAATAGTTTTTTGAACTAAATGTGCTTCACGAATGAAGGCATGTTCAATATGAGGTGATATGTCTAAACGCATATGAAACCCTCATTTTTCATCAATTTCAAATTTACTTGGTCGCTCAATTGTTCCTTTTTAAATTTCTAGCCGTCGTTGAAGAAATTCAATTTCACTTCCCGCAGTGCTCTCCCGTAATTGATTTGTAAAATTCAACAGGCTTTATCGGATAATATTTATCCCGTCATCAAATCATCCACCGCATTCGCCAACTCCCTCAAATTGCTGACCTTCAACACGTTGCTGCACAGCGGCGCATACTTTTGCATGTCACTGTCACCGTGCCACATGGTTGCGGGTTCGGGATTCAGCCAAATGGTCCGCGTGGATCGGCGGGACATGGTGGAGAAAATGTCAACGCGCGGGTCATTGTAGTTATTGCGTCCATCGCCGACGATGAGCAGCGTTGTCCCGCTATTGAGCGTATCCATATATTCGTTTTGGAAATCGTTCAACGACCAGCCGAAGTCGGTGTTGTAATGTCCGCTCGGCATTCGCCACAGCACAGACTGAATCGCTTCGTCTGCATTCGTGCCGCTGAAATCCTCCGAGATCGACTCGAGATGGTCAATGAATGCGAAGGCGTGCGTCTTGCGGACTTGTCCCTGCAGTGCAAAAAGAAAAGTCAACATCAATTCCGAACAAAAACGCATTGACGTGCTGACATCGCAGATCACCACGATCTTCGGTTTGCGCACGCGGTCTTTATGTTTGATCTCCATCGGCACGCCGTGATATTTCAGGTTCGCGCGGATCGTTGCCTTCGCGTCCATCTTTCCGTTCTTCGCGCGTTTTTGTCGCAACGCAATGCGCGTGCGTAACGCGGCGGCAAGTTTCTGCACTTCGCGCTGCAAAACTTTTTTATCCGCGTCCGACAAAGCCTCGAACGGACGGTTCATCAAGTTATCAATATTTTCGCCGCGCGGCTTCTCGCTCAAATTCTCGGCAATACGTTCGCCCGCAAACTGTTCCATCTGTTCGCGCATGCCCTGCATATTCTGCTGGATCATCTGTCGGATTTGTTCGATGCGCTCACGGTTCATTCCCATCTGCGCGAGCTGCTCCATCAATTCCCTCATCGCCTTTTGCACTTCGGGGAACGCCATCGCGCGCATCATGCGTTGGGCCATCCATTCTTGATATTGGAGATTATCTGCTTGATTCAATCCGACTAATTGACCCAGCGCTTCAAGCTCCGCACGGGACAACGGCTCGCCATTCATCAGCCTCTCCATGCGCTGACGGAGATTCTCTGCGAACTGGCGCAATGCATCCGCCAGCATCTGCGCTTCTTCGGGTGTCATATCATCCGACGGATTCCCGCCCATCATCGGCGGTTGTCCCGACCCGAAGAAAAGGGGGAATAATTTATCGAAAGTGGGAATGTCTTTTAAATCTTTGATAAGAGTCGCGCGCAGCGATAGACGGAATTCTTCGCGGTCTTGAATCCCCATGATGTCCACCGCCGAAAACGCCTCGGCAGACTCAGCCAAAGACACGCGCACCCCGCTTGCGCGTAATGCTGCAATTAATTGTAGGATACGAGATTCCATAATCTACTCACTTCCGTCATTGCGAGCGTACTTTGCGAAGCAATCCCTGACACGGTAAAGGAGATTGCTTTGGGCGGAACAGCGCCACCCTCGTAATGACGATGACATCGTTAGTTCCCAGAAAACTTTCCATAATCATCAGGAGGTCTCTGCCTCGGCAATGGTGGAGGCGGGGGATTGATAAATTGTCTCTTCGCTTTCTGCAGATCCGCCTCGTGTTTCAATAGTACAGAAATCGTATCTTCCAGTGTGTCCTTATCTAAATTGGATGCGTTCAACGCCACGAGCGCATTTGCCCAATCCAATGTCTCGCTGATGGATGGTGACTTGCGCATATCAGACTTACGTAGTTTCTGCACGAACTCCACGGCTTGCTGTGCCAGCTTCGGATTCAAATCAGGAACTTTTAATCTCACTACGGCAAGTTCTTCATTTAGTGATGGATAATCAATGAACAGATACAAACAACGCCGCTTTAGCGCTTCGGATAATTCGCGCGTGTTATTGGATGTCAGCACCACGAACGGTCTATGTTTCGCAGAAAGAGTTCCCAACTCCGGTACGGATACTTGAAAGTCGCTCAAGATTTCCAGCAGGAAGGCTTCGAACTCCGCATCCGCGCGGTCTATTTCATCGATCAATAAAACCGTTGGCTCTTCGCTCAAGATGGCCTTCAATAACGGACGCTGTAACAAAAAGCGATTCGAGAAAAAGACATCTTCTTCTTTTGCCAGTTTATCTGCCGCCTCCGCCAGTGACTCAGCTTTGCCGAGCGTATCATTCAACTTGTCGCGAAGTAATTGCGTGTATAGCAGTTGCTTCGAATATTCCCACTCATACAGCGCCTTGGATTCATCCAATCCCTCATAGCATTGCAAGCGGATTAACTCCCGTCCAGTGGCGCCCGCGATGGCTTTTGCTAATTCGGTCTTGCCCACGCCCGCGGGCCCTTCTGCCAGAAGCGGCTTGCCCAGCTTTTGCGCGAGATACACGATCGTCGCGATCTCATCAGACGCAATATATTTCTGATTCGATAATTCGGATTTTACTGTTTTGGTTGAGTCAAAAAGAGTTGTCATAGAATATTTATCCTCTGGTGGTCGAGTAGGGCGAATGTTTTTGTCGCCCGTATCGAGACCACCTATTAGAATCCAACTTAAAGTTTTTATGCAACGGTGGCCTCGATACGGATTTCGCTCTCGCTCAATCCTACTCGACCACC
>JBBSCM010000263.1:0-5701 GCA_038250295.1 Anaerolineales bacterium
ACGCCCTGCCATTGCGGAATTTAAATACCTCGCGCCGCGTACAACTCCCATGGATCACGATACAGGCTATTCCATGCCCAACTTCTCTTATGCATACGTCGCCCAGGCCGCCGAGGTGGAAGTGGATACAGAAACCGGTCATGTGCGTGTGATTCGCCTGGTCTCTGCGGATGATGTCGGCAAGGCTATTAATCCCGATCTGGTCGTCGGTCAAATTGAAGGCGCGGTGGTTCAAGCCCATGGATATGCAATGCTCGAAGATTTCAAAACGAAAGACGGGCGTGTCCTTACCGACCAATTAAGCACTTATCTCATCCCCACCATTTGGGATATTCCTGAATCAGTTGAATCGGTTCTAGTGGAAGTGCCAGACCCGAACGGTCCCTGGGGCGCGCGCGGACTCGGTGAATTACCTCTGCTGCCTGTCGCGCCAGCCATTGCGGCAGCGATCCACGATGCCACAGGCGTATGGATCAGCGAATTCCCGTTCACACCCGAACGCGTGTTGAGAGCCTTGGGAAAAATATAGGTCTTCCATCCTCCCGAAAAGACGTCGGGACGATGTGAGCGGAGCCGCTTGCCTGTGCGGCGCAGTCGAAGGACAGAGTTCCAGGTAAAGTTTAAGTCTCCAAGTTACATGCGCTTCGACTGCGGTCGGACAAAGCGATGCCCTCTCTCCGCTCAGCGAGGCAAAAACGTTTATAAAATGCCCTTCCCCTATCTTGATGAAACCAAAGAATTAGACGAATCCGCCCGCGAAGATGCGGGCGGTTCGTTCGTTGCGCTGACAGACGGCACGACTCACTACCAACTGGGCGGACCTCAAGACGGAAGAGCGGTTGTGCTCGTGCCTGGATTTTCCGTCCCGTATTTCATCTATGACATCACCTTTGAATTTCTGATGAACTCAGGTTTTCGTGTTTTACGTTATGATCTATTCGGGCGCGGGTATTCAGACCGCCCGCATGTTGCCTATGGAATCAACCTTTTTGTGCGCCAGCTCAAGGACCTGCTGGATGCGCTAAATATTAGGCAAGTGAGTTTGATTGGGCTTTCCATGGGCGGGCCGATCACGACATCCTTTATTGATGAGTACCCGGATTACGTCAGCAAACATGTGCTGATCGACCCCATCGGCGCGAAACGGGTCTCACTCGGATGGCTGCTGGAAGCGACGAAACTGCCCATTGTCGGCGAACTGGCTCTCGGTCAGTTTGGAAGCGCGAACATGGTCAGGAATATTGCATCCGACCTGTTTGATCCGAAATTAGTGGAACGCTTTCAGTCGCAATTCAAAATCCAATTGCAATATAAAGGATTCAAACGCGCGATTCTATCCACGCTGCGTAACGGGATGCTCGAGTCGTTTTACGAGGCTTACGAGCGAGTCGGCAGAATGCAAAAACCCACGCTGCTCTTTTGGGGAAAAAACGACACGACCGCGCAGTTTGAAGACAGCAAGATCATTATGAAGGCTCTGCCACATGCAGAGTTTCATCCCATCGAAAACTGCGGACATATTCCGCATTATGAAAAACCCGAGATCGTCAATCCGATTCTATTGGAGTTTCTATCAAAATGAACAAACAGGATATTCAATTACTCTACAAATATAATGCCTGGGCAAACAAACGCATTTTAGATGCGGCCATCCATGCGACCACGGACCAATTCCTCGCACCCGCATCTTATCCTCACGGCGGACTGCGCGGCACGCTCACACACGCCCTCTTCGCCGAATGGATCTGGCGCACGCGCTGGCAGGCAGAATCTCCAACCACAGGCCTGAAGCCTGAAAATTTTCCCACGCTTGAAAGCCTGAACAAACGCTGGCTCGAAGAGGAAATTAAATTAATGGATTTCGTTACATCACGCACAGAAGAACAGCTTAATCAGCCTTTCCAATATAAAAACACAAAAGGGAATATATTTGAAAACATCCTCTGGCATGCAATGGCGCATGTCGTCAATCACGGCACGCAGCACCGCAGTGAGGCCGCAGCCATGCTCACGGACCTGGGACATTCTCCCGGTGATGTTGATATGATCGTGTTCCTGCGTGAGCAATCGTGATGTACGAGAGAACAACACATTTCGTCCGCATTAACAGGCACAGCATTGCTGTCTTTGTATTGCTTAACATGGCCTGCCTGGTTTGCATTCTGCTGGTAGTAGCAAGAATCGCGTACAGCGACACAAGGGGAAATACAGGTTTGATATGGAATCTATTTCTTGCCTGGATCCCGTTCGTTTTGGCGTACGCGGCCCACGCAATTTCATGGAGACGCAGTTGGCTGTTTCTCATCATTCCAGCGGTTGCATTCCTGTGGCTGATCTTTTTTCCGAACGCGCCGTATATGCTCACCGATCTGCAGGATCTCGCACGTGACCGAGGCGGGGCGCCGCTTTGGTATGACGTGATCATTGTCGGTTGGAGCTCGTGGACGGGGACGCTGCTGGGTGTGATTTCCCTCTATCTGATGCAGGATATTATCTTTCGGTCATTCGGGCGGTTTGCAGGCTGGGCTTTCGTAATTATCATCTCTGGTTTAAGCAGTTTCGCAATGTACATCGGGCGTTTCGTGCGCCTGAATTCATGGGATATCCTGCAAAACCCGGCAGAGACAGCGATGGAAATCCTCGGCCTCGTGATTGACCCTAGCATGCGCCTGGCTGCCTTCACCATTCTCTATACACTTTTTTTCCTGTTCATCTTTCTGCTGCTGTATTCGTTCAGCCACATGCTGACGGAGCAAAACGCTAGGTCTCAGGATATATTGGAAAGGCTTGCGGTTACCCAGCCGTCTGATATCAAGCAATAAAGAGACAAAAGGCTATGTCGTTGCGAGGGCGCTCTTGCTCCTGCCTGAGGCAGTCTCCTCATCATGTTGTGGATTGCTTCGTCGGAAGGAACAAATGCCCTGCTCGCAATGACATTTATTTCTGCGAGTCATTGAAAGCTTTTGAAAGCCAACGCCTGTACAATCAGCCTCAAATCACATTTTTCAGTTCGCCCGCAGTTGCACTGCGGGCAGGATGCACACTTCGCGCAACTGCATCACAAACAAGGAACTTATGAAAAAACTTTATCTGCACGTCCAACCCTATAAATTTCGCCTAACCGTATTCGCTTTATTATGCGGAGCCACTCTGCTTTCACTGGCGCTCTTCCGTGTGCGCACGATATTAAGCGGCACGCTGGATTATGCCTTTTTGGTGTGGAATATTTTCCTTGCCTGGATTCCGCTTGGGCTGGCGCATATGGCCACCACCTTCTCGTGGAAGCGAAGATATATTTTAATAACGCTGCCGTTCGCGGCAATTCTTTGGCTTTTATTCTTTCCCAATGCGCCTTACATTTTGACAGACCTGCAGCATTTGGGTTATCCAAGAGCCGACATCCCTGTATGGTTCGATGTGTTGCTGCTCATCTGGTTTGCGTGGACCGGTCTGCTGCTTGGCATGGTCTCATTATTTTTGATGCAGGATATTGTGCGGCGTGAATTTGGCCGTATCGCCGGCTGGCTCTTTGTATGTACTGTGGGTGTACTGAGCAGTCTCGGCATTTATATTGGGCGTTTCCTGCGCTGGAATTCGTGGGATATATTATTTAATCCGCTTGAACGCCTAACAGAATTTCTGTATTACGCGGCTCACCCCAGCTTGCAATCGATTGTCTTCATCGGCGTATTTTCAACATTCTTTATTTTCTTTTATGTAACCATCTACGCGTTCGGTTTATTGCTCCACGAACAGGCGCCTCCAATTCCACGGGAAATTGCATGAAGCCTTTGATCCTATTGCGCGGAGGCGGTGACCTTGCCAGCGGCGTAGCCTTACGCCTGCACCGTGTTGGTTTTCAAATTGTCATCACCGAATTGGAAAAGCCTTTGGCCGTGCGCCGTACCGTTTCATTCTCCGAAGCGATCTATGAAGGGACGCAAACTGTCGAAGGTGTGACCGGGCGTTTAGTATCGCCGGACCAGTTTCAAGGTCCGCTGGATGCGGGTGAAATTCCTGTCATTGTCGATCCAGATGCAAACATAGTACGGAATCAATTCCTGACGAGTCCGCGCTCCACTTTTGTAGTTGACGCGCGTTTATTGAAATCTGTGCATCAGCCATTGGATGTAAACACCCCGCTTCATATCGGACTTGGGCCTGGATTCACCGCAGGAGGGAATTGCCACGCTGTGATAGAAACCCGCCGCGGACACACCCTCGGCAGAGTCTACTGGAACGGTTCTGCCCAGACCGACAGCGGCCAACCCGACGGCGACCCGCGCCGGGTATTACGCGCGCCGCATGATGGCATTGTCATTGCTCATGCAAATATTGGAGACTATCTCAAAGAGGGTCAGCTCATAGCCGAGATACAATCGGGTCTCGATACGCCCTCGAAAAGCGCTCGGGCTACTCGACCACCAAAATCGAAAATCACCAGCCCCTTCAAAGGCATCCTGCGCGGACTGATTCACCCCAATATCCAAGTCACCGCGGGCATGAAGATCGGTGACGTGGACCCGCGCGACGACCCTGCCCTATGCACCCTCGTATCTGACAAAGCCCTTGCAGTTGGCGGCGGCGTGTTGGAAGCCGTGCTTTCGTTTATGCTGAACTCAAGAGCGGGCGAGTAAAAAAGAAGAGGTTTTGCTTGTAGTACAATTGGCGCGAAGTTTTATCTATTCTCAATCTCAACTCTTTGGAGTGAATTATGGCAGAAAATTTTGATGTGGTCGTTATTGGCGCTGGACCCGCTGGCTATGTGGCCGCGATCCGCGCCGCCCAACTTAAGCAGAAAGTCGCAATCGTGGACAAGCAATGGCTTGGAGGTGTATGTTTAAATATCGGCTGCATTCCATCAAAGTCGCTGTTGAAGAATGCAGAAGTGGCGCACACTTTGCGCGAACGCGCCAAGGATTTTGGTTTTTCATTTGACAATTTAAAGCTGGATTACAGCGTAGCCGTAAAACGTTCGCGCCAGAATTCAGACAGGCTCACCAAAGGCGTTGGCTTTCTGATGAAGAAGAACAACATCACCGTCTTCATGGGCGAGGCGAAGTTTAAATCAAAGGACACAGTTGCCGTTACCGATAAAGATAATAAAGTAACAGAACTCAAGGCAAAGAATATTATTGTCGCATCCGGTGCGAGTGCTGCTGTTCCCCCGGTATGGAAAGTGGATGGTGAGAAAGTGGTCACCTATTGGGAAGCCATTTTGCAAACAACACTACCGAAATCAGTGGTCATCATCGGCTCTGGCGCCATCGGCGTGGAATTCGCCACCATCTGGAATTCCTATGGCGTGGAAGTAACCATCGTCGAGATGCTGCCGCGCATCGTTCCGCTTGAAGACGAAGAGATCTCAAAAGAATTGGATAAGGAATTCAAGAAACGCGGAATCAAAGTCATGGCTGGTCATAAAGTGGAATCAGTGGAAGCCACGAAGAATGGTGTGAATGTGAAGGTCTCTGTGGAAGGCAAGGAGACAACTCTCGAAGCGGACCAGGCCTTGATCGCGATCGGGTTCCGCCCCAACTCCAAAGGACTCGGCCTCGAAGAAGTCGGAGTCAAGATCAGTGAGCGGGGGTTCGTTGAGATCAATGAAAAGATGCAAACAAACGTTGCCGGCATTTGGGCTATTGGCGATGTGACCGGCAAACTCATGCTGGCACATGTCGGTTCGGCAATGGGTATTATC
>JBBSCM010000264.1:0-5685 GCA_038250295.1 Anaerolineales bacterium
GGCTGAATACATTTTCTCTTGAAATTCTTTTGAGTATTGATATTTTACTGCGGCTTCTGCGAATTCATCTTCATCGATGAGTTCGGCGGCTTTGGGAGGATACTTTGAAACATCCAACTCGTGATCTTTGAAACTCATCATGCCATTTTCAAATTCTGGCGGAGAAGCAACATTGATATAAATATGTAGCAGGCTGCCATTGGTTTCAAAAACCTCGATCAGGTTATAGAATTTATCGAACCAGTAATAGGATCTCAAGTGATGCTGGATCGGATAATCCTCGCCTTTGATATTGAACACAGACGAACCAGCGGGGGATATTGTGACAATCGAGTCTGCGTCAACAGACTCGATCATGGTGTGCCAGCTTCGATAAACAGTTCCATCCGTTTTGCAGGCGCAGACGTGGATTGTGTCGCCGATTTTCATCATGAACAATTTTACCCCAGCGATTTTACCTTTATATAAAAATTATCCTACTGGAAATATCCCAACGCCAGCCTCAACCGTTCACCTGTATCATCCGGCGAATCTTTAGGAATGGATTGGATCGCAGCCTGTGCTTCGACAACGGAGTAACCCAACGCGGTCAACGCGGCGAGGACTTCGCTATCAGCATCAGACATCGCGGCAAGTTTGGAAAGCCCATCTCCGGGCTTGAGTTTATCTTTAAGATGAAGCGCCATTTTTTGCGCGGTCTTTTTGCCCACACCTGGCACGCGGCTCAATACATCGGGTTCTTCAGCGAAGACTGCGCGCTGAATGGCATCCAGTGTCATTGTAGATAGAACGGACAAAGCAACTTTCGGGCCAACTCCGTCCACGCCGAGCAGGATGTTGAAGAGTTCACGGTCACCCTGGGATTCAAATCCGTAGAGGATCAACGCATCTTCACGCACGACAAGATGAGTGAACAAGAATATCATTTCACCGGCTTTGGCCTGTGCTCGCAAAGGCGCAGGGACAAAGACTCTCAGTCCCACACCGCCGACTTCGACGATGAGGGCAGTATCTTCGATTTGGGAGATTTCTCCACGCAGGGTTGCTATCATGGTTATGGGAAATAACGGTAGATGTCTTTTCGGTGCAGGAACCGAATAAAATAAACAGTATTATTTTCAATTTTTAATCCAATACGATAATCGCCAAGTCGAATTCGATAATACACATCACTGCCGCTTAATTTTTTCGTGTTATCAAGTTCGGTAATATTTGCAGATGATTCAACCTTTTCAATCAACTCTCTTATTTGACCTTGTAATTGCTTCTCTTTTATCTTTTTCAAATCTTTTACGAAACTGCTCTTAAATTCAACCTTCACCCCGCACCTCCAAGAGCGCGCAGGACTTCGGCTTTACTTACAATTTCACTATCTTCCCCTTCGCGTATGGCATGTACCATGAGTATATCTTCGAGCGCCTCGGAAAATAGTTCATAAAAATCATCGCGGCGTTCAGTTAGAAGTTCAAGCATGGCCTGTTTGAAAAGATCTTTAATGCGGGTATCGTCTGTAGAAGTGGACATGGTAAATCTCCTGCCTGTATTATATCCCTATCTTCAATTCTATTTGGAAGGCATTGCCATGGGTTCTTTACTCATAACGCTTGGTATTTAAGTGTGTGATTGCAATTGCCAGCGCATCGGCGGCGTCATCGGGCTTTGGAATTTTTTCCAACTGCAATAATGCGCGCACCATGTCCTGCACTTGTCTTTTATCTGCTCCGCCGTAACCAGCGACGGCTTGTTTGACTTCATTGGGGGTATATTCAAAAGGTTCGATGCCTGCTTTTTGGATGCAGAGCATGACCACGCCGCGTGCCTGTCCCACCGCGAGGGCGGTTTTGACATTGCTTTGAAAGAATAATTTTTCGACAGCGGCGGTATCGGGTTTGTGTTTTTTGAGCAGGGCATTGAGCTGGTCAAATAACATCTCGAGGCGGGCGGCTGCGGTTGCGTCTTTTGGGGTGGAGATAATGCCGAAGGAAACAGCGACCAGATCCCCGTTGGGCATGAGGCGCACGAGTCCGTATCCAGTAGTAGCAGTGCCGGGGTCAATTCCGAGGGCGAGGGTCATATTATTAAAAGAATAACCGCGAAGTGCGCCAAGTCCGCTAAGAAGTTCTTAAAAATCTTTGCGTTCTTCGCGTGCTGCGCGGTTAAAAAAAATTATGCAGCTTCGAGAGCAGCCAATGCTTCGTCTGAAACTTTGACGTTGTGGAAAACATCCTGCACATCGTCAAGCTCTTCGATGGAGTCAACCATCTTCATGAATTTCAAAGTTGACTCGACATCGAGTTCGATTTCCTGCTTGGGCACCATACGCAAGCCCGCTTCCTGCGGATGGACATGCACCTGATGTAAAGAGTCGGCAATGGTCTTGAACAATTCCACGGGGCCATAAATCTCGATCGTGTCGCCGCCGTCCACTACATCGTCCGCGCCGGCAACGATGCCGAGTTCGAATGATTTATCAAAAGAAAATTCGCTGGAGGGGAAAGCAAAATAAGATTTGCGGTCAAACTGCCAGGCCACCGCGCCGGGTTCCGCCATGTTGCCGCCAGATTTGGTGAAGGCATGACGCATATCTGGCACCGTGCGGTTGCGATTATCGGTGACGCAGGTCACCATCAGCGCCGAGCCGTGCGGGCCGTAACCTTCGAAGGTGATCTCTTCAAATACCGTGCCGTCTTTATCCTCACCGGCGCCGCGTTTGATGGCGCGTTCGATATTATCCTTGGGCATGTTTTCTGCGCGGGCTTTATCTATTGCAAGACGTAATCGAAAATTGGAATCAACATCGCTTCCGCCTTCGCGGGCTGAGATCACAATCTCACGGGCAAGCCGTGTAAAAATTGCGCCGCGTTTTGCATCGGCGACGCCTTTTTTGCGTTTGATGGTGGACCACTTTGAATGACCTGACATGGGGACTCCTTACAAGATCTCTATTTCAAAAAAAATTATACCACCCGCTGATGGGGACTACACAAAAAATCCAACACCCATCGCGCGCGGCCCTGCATGGACAACAATGGCGGGAGGCAATTCATAGATGGGGATTTGGGGAACGCTGACCCGTAACATTAACTCTGTGACGAGAGACTCCGCCTCTTTCTCCGCTTCAACTTGCAGCATACACAAATAAGCAGACTCTCCGCCTTTGCATTGCTCCTCTACAACTTCCACGAGCCGCGCCAGCGCACGTTTTCTTGTCCGCTGTTGTTCAAAAGATTCGACTTGTCCATTTTTTACTTGCAAAATTGGTTTGATCTCCAATAATTCAGCCAGCAGACGTTTCGCCCCGCCAATGCGTCCGCCTTTGGCTAAATATTCGAGGGTATCTACGAGGAAGTAAAGTCGCCCGCGTGGGATCATATCGTTAAGTTTTGCCACGATCTCATCTGCGCATTCTCCAGCCTTGGCCATATCATCCGCCAGGAGGACAAGCGAGCCGAGGTTGCAGGAGGCAGTCAGCGTATCCACCACACGGATATCCACATTAGGGAATTCCAACGCGGCAGTCTGCGCCGAGCGGACAGTGCCACTCAATTTGCCGGCAGGTGCAACAACGACCACACTTTCACCCATTTCCTGTGCTTGTTTGAAAATTGGGAAATATAACGGCGGTTCAGGTGCGGCGGTTTTCGGCAGCGTTCTGGAAGCCTTAAGTTTTTGCAGGAATGTGGCGATATCCATCTCTTTGTCATCATGAAATGCATCCTCCCCGAAGATGACAACTTGTGGAATTACAGGAATGCCGCGTTGTGCAAGCAGGTCATGCGGAAGTCCGCAGGTGGTATCGGCAACAATGATGGTCATGTTTTTATTGTAGCCTGTGGACGATTTATTATTAACTGTCAAATGAACTGAAATTTTTATTACAAAGCGCGCCGCCATATTCCGTCATTACGAGGCGGCGATTTTCCGCCGAAGCAATCTCCAACATATGGAAGTGCGATTTGTCCTGCAGAAATCGATCCCGAAATTTTCCATTTCGCTCGGCATGTTTGAATTGACCAGACTCTCGCTCACTGACTCAACTATTTCACTATCTTGACTACTTACTAACTAGTAAGTAAAATATCTGCAATGGTAAAGATCGAAAATTCCAAACGGACAATCTTAAATCTGGCCGAATCCTTGTTGCAGGATAAAGGCTTCAACGGCTTTAGTTATGCTCACATCTCATCGGAACTGGGTGTGAAGAATGCCGCCATCCATTATCACTTCCCCACAAAAGAGGAACTGGGATGCGCCGTGATCAAACGTTATCGTGACCGCTTTCAATTGTGGATCAACAATGCCCGCGTAAAAGATTTGCCTCCCGAAGAAAAACTGGATTGGTTCTTTGGCATTTATACCAATATGAGGGCAGATAAAGGCAAGGTCTGCCTGGTGGGATCAATGGAAGCGGAGTTCAATTCGATTCCTAAAGACTTGCAGCTCGAAGTGGAAGGCTTGCACAAGGAATTGCTAACATGGCTTGAAGGGACTTTGAGCGAGGGAAGAGACACGGGTGTTTTCAAGTTCAATGGCGAACCTGCCAATAAAGCTGCGTTGATCCTCTCCAGTGTTCAGGGTGCTCTGCAAATGGCGCGCGCGCTGGGAACAAAAAAGTTTCGTGATGTAGTCGATCAGCATAAACTGGATCTGCTCGCCTAATTTTTTTGCCGTCAAAACTTACCAGGTAGTAAGTAAATATTTTATTAAGGAGAATCAATGACAACCATGGAGACAACCAGCAAGCATCAGGGAATCGTAAAGAAAGCCTATCAGGCATTTTTCAGCCCGGGCAAATATGAAGTGAAATCAGCAGACGAAGCCATTATTGCCCGCGGAAATAATTATCGTATTCCCTTCGAAGGCGGAGAACTGGCCGTCACAACCTGGGGAGACAGCGGTCCTGCTGTCTTGTTGATGCATGGCTGGGGCGGCGCCCGCGCACAAATGACAGGATTTGTAGACCCGTTATTAGATGCTGGTTATCGCGTGGTCGCTTATGACCAGCCTGCGCAGGGCGAGTCAGATGGGAAGATGACCAACATTCTTGAGATTGCGCCGACCATGGATTTGATCATGAAGCGTGAAGAAAAATTCGATGCGATTATCGCGCACTCATTTGGAACGATCATCACCTCATATGCTCTGGTCAAGCGGAATTTTCCGCATCCTTCCAAACTGGTATATTTCGGCGCTTTCAATCGGCTTTTGGAATCCCTGCCGCGTTTTCAAGTTCTGGCAGGTTTACCAGATGAAATCATCGATGGATTAGAGGATATGATCTACGAAAATTTTGGAGGAGACGTGTTGGATGCAATTGTCAATGAGAGTCTTGTGGAACAGATCCATATCCCCGCTTTGATGTTCCATGACCGGTCAGATAATGTGACGCCGGTGGAGGATAGCCGCGCCATTGCGAACGCCTGGATGGAAGCGCAATATATTGAAACAAACGGCTTGAGCCATCGCGGCGCATTGCAGTCTATGGAAATTCATGAGCAGGTTGTAAAGTTCTTGAAAAGTTAAGATTCTTTGGTATTCGATGGGGTTACTTTTTCTCACCACAGAGAAAACCTATTAAAATCTCCGTGCGCTCTGTGGTAAAACGGGTTTTTTTACCGCACTTAATTCTAACTCGGACAAGCCGAAACCAAAAAGGATTCAACCACAAAGGCAACAAAGGAACAC
>JBBSCM010000265.1:0-5656 GCA_038250295.1 Anaerolineales bacterium
ATCAGCCTGAGTAACAGCGTCCCGGAGGTTGCCGAAACTACACCAGACGTGGACGGCAACCTTCGGGGCGTCTGATAGAATATTGGGGTTCAAGGAACTCCTTGACATCCAATCAATATAGGAAAAGAATCTAAAATGAAAATTGAAAACTTATTGGAAAACCTGAAATTCGGAGACAAAGAATCTCATGCTGAACCGCTCCATGTCGACAAGGATGGACGGGCAATTCTTTTCACCTTCAAGCCTGGTCAAGTTATCCATGAACATAACGCGCCCAGTTCGCCGTTTTTTGTGGTGGTTCTAAAAGGGCAGGGGGTCTTTACGGGCGGCGACGGCAGTGAGCATACCTGTGGACCGAATACGATGCTCGTATTTGACGCAGGTGAACAACATGCGATTCGCGCCATTGATGAATTGGTCTTCGTCGGCTTTTTACATGGCTCTCCGCTCGCTCTAACATAAATATCGTCTTAAGGAAATTTAGCAAATGAACTTCGAGCGGGATTTTTCCGGACCCAATCTTGGCTATTTAATTGAACTTTATGAGCGCTATCAAAGGAATCCCGACTCTGTCGCTGAGGATGCCCGCAGGCTGTTTAGTCAATGGAAACCAGCCGATCTAAAGACTGGCATTCCATCAGGTGTTGACCTCCGAAAACTGATTGGGGTTGCAGACCTCGCTCAGGCGATTCGTACTTATGGGTATCTGGCAGCACGGCTGGACCCTTTGGGCAACCCTCCTGGAGATGATCCCGCCCTAAGCCCGGAATTCCACAACCTCCAACAAGACGACCTGCACCAGGTACCGCCAGATGTGGTGAACCTGCTGGATCATCCGGAAACACGAAATGCATCCGAGGCGATCAATGTATTGCGTTCGATCTATTGCGGCGCCTGCGGATATGACTATGGACATATCCGCATCCCCGAGGAGCGTGCCTGGCTGCAAAAAGCCGCTGAAGATGGTCGCTTCCGATCACCGAACAAGATCATTGATAAAAATGGACTCCTGGAACGTCTTAATCAGATCGAAGCGCTTGAGATGTTCCTGAGTCGCATTTATCCTGGAAAAACCCGCTTTTCGATTGAAGGACTCGATATGCTCATCCCAATGCTTGACGAAATAGTTGGAATGGCAGTCCAATCCAAAATTTGTGTCATTCTAATCGGAATGGCTCATCGTGGGCGTCTGAACGTACTGGCGCATGTGCTGCAAAAACCATACGAGCAAATCCTGGCTGAATTCAAAGATCCGAAAGGTCGATTCTCGACATGGGACGAGCTTGGATGGACGGGAGATGTCAAGTATCACATGGGAGGCTATAAAACACCCAAAGCCGGGGATGCAATTGATCTGGTTATTCACATGCCAGCAAATCCCAGCCACCTGGAGCTGATTAACCCTGTTATTCAAGGCATGGCGCGAGCCGCCAACAGCAAAGTTGACATTCCCGGCGCGCCACGGAATTTCGAGAATGCCTCCCTGCCAATCTTGATCCATGGTGATGCGTCCTTTACAGGTCAGGGAATTGTTTCGGAGACTCTCAATTTATCCCAGCTTCCCGGATACTCAACTGGCGGAAGTCTGCATATCATAGCCAATAACCAGTTGGGCTTCACAGCGACAGAAAAAGAATCACGCAGCAGCCTGCACGCCAGCGATCTTGCCAAAGGATTTGAAATCCCGGTCATCCATGTCAACGCGGACGATCCGCAGGCTTGCATTGAAGCGGTCTGCACGGCTTTTGCTTATCGGCAGAAGTTCCATAAAGATTTTGTCATTGACCTGATCGGCTATCGGCGTTATGGACATAACGAGGGAGATGAACCTCGATTCACCCAGCCGCTTATGTACCACCAGATAGACGCGCACCCTTCTGTCAGGAAAATGTGGGCATCCAGATTGGAAAAAGAAGGGGCGATTACGTCGGATGAATCCGAGAAATCTCTGCAAGCGTATTTGGATAAACTGCAAGAAGTCAACCAAAAATTGGACGCGGAACATTCGTTAAAAGAGCCTATCCCGAAGCCGCCTCCCGCTGGGGCAGCTCAAAAAATGGATACGTCAGTTTCGTTGGAGCGATTGCAGGAGTTAAATCAAGCCTTGCGAAAATTTCCTGCGGACTTTCATCCAAACCCAAAATTAATCAAAGCAGTGGAAAAACATCGGCAAATACTGAACGATCCTGATGCAAACAGCATTGATTGGGCAACCGCTGAAGAATTGGCATTTGCCAGCATCCTGGAAGATGGCATCGCGATTCGCATGACCGGGCAGGATACAGTGCGCGGAACTTTTAGTCAGCGCCATGCAGTTTTTTACGATGTGGATACAAATCAAAGCTATGCACCTTTACAATCCATTTCGCAAGCCAGGGCTTCGTTTGAAATCCATAACAGTCCGGTCAGCGAGATTGGACCAGTTGGTTTTGAAGCGGGATACAACATCCAAGCTCCTGATCGATTGGTTCTTTGGGAAGCGCAGTACGGCGACTTTGTCAATAATATTCAAACGATGGTTGACGAGGTTCTGCTTTCGGGTCGCGCAAAATGGGGCTTGACGCCTTCCTTGGTTCTTCTGCTGCCACACGGGAATGAAGGTATGGGACCTGACCATTCGTCTGCCCGCATCGAGCGATTTTTGGGGCTGGCTGCAGAAGGGAATATGCGCGTCGCAATACCGACAACTGCTGCGCAGTATTTTCATTTGTTGCGCCGTCAGGCATTGCTTCTAAAAACAGACCCATTGCCGCTGGTGGTCTTTACGCCAAAAGGATTCCTGCGGAATCCATTGGCAGCTTCAACACCCACTGAGTTGACAAAAGGGAGTTGGCAGCCTCTGCTCAAAGAAAAGCAATCGCAGGGAAGTAAAAGGGCGATCAAACAGTTGATTCTGTGCAGCGGGCGAATCTACTTCGATTTGGCAAGTCATGAATTCCATGCTGAGTCCAAGAATATAGCCATCGTTAAAGTGGAACAACTTTATCCCTTTCCTCAAAATGCAATGGAGAAGTTGTTGAATGCCTACCCCGCTGTTGAGAAAGTGATCTGGGTACAGGAAGAGCCGCGCAATATGGGAGCCTGGGATTATATACATCCTCACTTTAAAAAAATATTTGGAGATCATCTTCCTTTATACTATGTCGGCAGACCTGAAAGTTCCAGCCCGGCAGAGGGTTCGTCCACTCTTTATCGGATTAACCAACAAACGCTGATTCGCCGGGCTTATGAGATCGAAGAACAAATACAAAACCAAAGCGTGATTGTCGAGAGAGGTTGATATGACTATAGAAATTATTGTCCCTGAAATGGGCGAATCAGTAATTGAAGCAACGGTTCATCAATGGCTGAAAAAAGAGGGTGACTTCGTAGAAGCAGGTCAAACTCTCGTGGAATTGGAAACCGATAAAGTAAATCTCGAAGTCGGCGCCAAAGTTTCAGGGATGCTTTCCCATATCACTGTTCCCGCAGGGCAGGATGTAAAAATGGGCGATGTGCTGGGCATGATTGATGACAACGCAAAAAATCCCACCTCGACAAACTCGCAGGCAACAATTCCAATGGCAGAAGCAGCGCCTCATACTCCGCCGACAACTGAATCAAAACAAGGAGCTGAATCTAAGCGGACAGCGCAAGCGACCCCGGTTGCATCACGATTGGCGCATGAACAAAAGGTAGATCTGACAAAGGTGCAGGGTACAGGACCAGAAGGTCGTGTGAAAAAATCTGACGTAGAACAATACATGCAGGAACAAAAACCTGTTGCTAAATCTCCACAACAATCTCTTCCTCAACCTGTCGCAACAACAAATATAGGCATTACAGAACGAAGGGAAGAGAGTCTGCACATGTCACGCAGGCGTCGCACGATTGCCCAGCGCCTACTGGAAGCCAAACAAACTACCGCCATGCTGACGACATTTAATGAGATCAACATGACATCAGTGATGGACTTGCGTCACCGGCGTAACGAGGCATTCCAGGCGCGGTATGGATTCAAACTGGGGATCGTCTCCTTTTTTGTAAAGGCTGGTTTGAGCGCATTGAAAGCTTTTCCGAGATTAAACGCCGAAATCCAAGGCGATGAAATCGTATTCAAATACTATTACGACATCGGCGTGGCTGTTGGCGCTGAAGAAGGTTTGGTCGTTCCCGTACTGCGCGATGCTGATCGTTTATCTTTTGCTGAAATCGAAGGCCAAATCAAGGAATTTGCCGTTAAGGCTAACAAAAGCACATTATCGATTGAAGATTTGCGCGGCGGAACCTTCACAATTACCAATGGCGGCGTCTTTGGTTCAATGCTCAGCACGCCGATCATCAACCTTCCTCAAGTTGGCATCCTTGGCTTGCACAAAATCGAAGACCGTCCGATTGCTCGAAACGGTGAGGTGGTTATCCAGCCCATGATGTACGTCGCCTTAAGTTACGATCATCGCATTGTAGACGGACGCGAAGCTGTCCAGTTCCTCGTTCATATTAAAGACCTGATTGAAGACCCGGAACGATTGCTGTTGGAAGGATGAGTATGTCAGGGCAGAGCTTTATGCTGATCAATGACCACGACCCGAAGCCTCTTTACTGTCAATTCATGCAAGAGTGTGACGGACAATTTAGTTGGGAATATCTCGAAGAAGGTCCTGATACTTGGCATGTACACAAATCGGGCGCATTGCATCAGCCTGAGTAACAGCGTCCTGAAGGTTGCCGTCCACGTCTGGTGTAGTTTCGGGAATCTTCGGGATGCTCGGTAGAATATTAAGGTTCAAAGCAGGTCTTCACATCCAATCAATACAGGAAAGGAATCGAAAATGAAAGCTATAAACCTATTGGAAAACCTGAAATTCTGTATTGGTCAGCAATAGGCTGAACACTTTTGCCCCTGTTTGCCCACTCAATTTGAGCGAGTTTTGTGGGTCGCCGTAGGCAGGGAGGTGTTCATCCTTTATCTGACTAATACAGAATAATGGTGATTTTGACCGAATTGTCATGACCGGAATGGGAGCGTCCTATAATGCGGCTTACCCAGCCCTCCTTCAAATTATGGAGGCACCCGTACCTGTGCTGGCTACTTGGTTCATCCGCCCGGATTTGTGCGGTAAACGAACGTGTAATCTTAACTCAGGGGGCAGCATGCTGGGCGAATTTCTGGATGAGGACGGCTGTCCCATTTTGCCATAAGACAAACCATCGTTGGATAGACTCCGCTCAAGTTTTCAGCTTGACAACGCAACGTCCCTCGCCAGGCGTGTTGCATGGATTGTCGCTATACCTGATCGCGGGTTCGATGAAAGATAATCAATAATGGAACCCGCGGAGCGTAACTATTTTTGCCCCCTGTTTTCAATCCGAAATTGGCAAAAGACAACAAAAAAACCGCCCTTTTGGGGCGATTATTTTGTTTAGCATTGGCGGTCCCGACGGGCATTGAACCCGCGAGAAGTAATTTATGAATGACAGAACTTTTGGAACGAATGCAAGTGGATTTGGGCGGAAAAGCCACTATTTCTATATGTTTTGGATTTTACTTCATAATTTGTAACTTTTCAAGCCTTTTTTGCCCCCAATTTTGCTTTCTGTTGATATTATGGAAATTATTATGAAGGGCTCACCCTATTTTAGGCAGGAATAGCCAGCATGATTTGGTGAGCCGCTG
>JBBSCM010000266.1:0-5646 GCA_038250295.1 Anaerolineales bacterium
CTCACCTTACGCAGAATCAAGGTAATCATGTCGTTGCGAGGGCGCTCTTTCTCTTCGCCCGAAGCAATCTCCCACTCGACGAGGAGATTGCTTCGTCGGAAAGTGCAAATGCCCTCCTCGCAACGACATTGCGTAAGGTGAGCAGTTAATAAATTTTCCTATCAAAACCCTGTAAGCTTAACATAGTGACGAAATGCGCTTTACTTGATCAGCGCCTCGCCTCCGATCAGCGCATCTTCCATCCTGTTTTTATGTTGACCGTGCATGGGCATGGCTTCCATCTCAGCCAATGAGAAATAGCCGAAATCAGTAGTTTCATTGCTTAAGCCTAATTCACCTTCCATGATCTCGGCTTCAAAGCTCATCACCACCATAAAAACTTTATTCCCGTCTGGATAAATGACCAACTGGTCGGGATTGCTGTATACGCCGATCAGGCGCTTCGTACGCACTTTCAAGCCTGTTTCCTCCCACACTTCACGTTCACACGCCTCAGCTGCGCTCTCGCCCGATTCCATACCGCCGCCCGGCAGACACCAGCGGCCATTGTCTGTGCGGCGCGTGAGCAGGACTTTCTCACGGGACTTATCAAAGATCATTGCACTGCAGCCGACCCGTAATTGACCTTCCCTGCCTAAACGCGGGCCAAATAGTACCTGTGACATGTTTCTGAACTCCTTGAGTGATTTGCTTTCCAAAAATTATACGTAAAGTATAATCGCTGCCATCGGAAATCTTTAACTGTTAAAGGAGAGAAAATGAAACCCAAACAAACGATTATGTTTTCTGTACTGATCCTGGTAACCATGTTGGCCTGTTCCGCTGTTTCCAATTTCATGGCCACGCCCACGCCTGTCCCAACACAGACGCCAATTCCCTCACCTACGCCGGATGCCGTGTTGTTTGAAGACAGTGAGTTTGCCAGCTCCTGCAACGCAGAATCCACAACCGACGTGGATCGTTTTGTGGAAAATGGGCAATTCAACCTGCTTGTAAAAACTCCCAAATATGTTGGCTGGTCGGAATGCACCCAGGTTGAGTTCTCGGATATTATTCTGGAGGCGGATGCCGCGCAGGTGGCAGGACCGGATAATAATATGTACGGAGTACTCTTCCGTTACGGTCTGGATAGCGATGATTTTTATATTTTTGCGATCACAGGCGAAGGGTTTTATATCCTCGCCATAGATGGCGCGAAACATGATGAACTCGAGATCATTGTGGATTGGACCGAATCTTCCGCAATTAACAAAGGTCAACAGACCAACCATATCAAAGTGGTTGCCATCGGAGGAAATATCCAATACTATGTAAACGACCAGCTTTTGGGAGAAGCACAAGATGCGCGCCTGACCACGGGTACTATCGGATTTTTTGTAGGCTCCACTGAAGAAGGCGGCGTACAGGTTTCTTTTGATAATCTAAAGATTTCCAAACCCTAACTCATATAGGCTTAAAATAAAACAAGGCCGAGTTCACGGCCTTGTTTTATTTTCGGTTCTTATTTGATGAATGTTCCGTTTCGCAACTCTGCAATCGTTTGCTGAATTTCTTCAACGGTGTTCATGACGAACGGCCCGTAGGGGACAATCGGCTCCTTGAACGGCGCGCCTGCGATCAGCATGAACTGAACGCCTTTGCCCGCGGCGTCGCTCTTGACCTCGATCTGGTCGCCGTCATCGTTGAAGACCGCCATGCTGACAGACTCCACGACTTCGCCGCCAAACTCGCCGGTTCCTTCAAAAACGTATGCGAGCACAGTGTGTCCGCTCGGGATGGGGTAAATGTATCTCGAACCCGGAGCCAGCTTCACGTCCATGTAAAGAGGCGAGGCGGCAACACCTGCACTGCGCGCAGGCGCAAGTGTATCTGTCACAGGGCCGTGAATGCCATCCAATTCTCCAGCCACGAGTCGCACGGTCACGCCGTCTTTTTCCACAACGGGGATGGTGGATGAATTGACTTCCTGATAGCGGGGCTGTCCCATTTTTTGTGCGGCGGGCAGGTTTACCCAAAGTTGAAAGCCATAAATGTTGCCGCTGTTTTCACTGCGCTTGGGCATTTCTTCGTGCAGGATGCCGCGTCCGCTGGTCATCCACTGCACGTCACCGGGCCCGATGATGCCAACGTTGCCGAGGCTGTCACGATGGTTGACGGAGCCATCTAAAATATAAGTGACCGTTTCGATGCCGCGATGCGGGTGCATGGGGAAGCCGCGAATGGGTCCCTCGAGCGGGTTGTTGAATGCGAAGTGGTCGAAAAGCAGGAAGGGATCGTATTCGTTGCTCGCGCGCGGGGATATGGAACGCCGCAATAAAACGCCAGCGCCTTCAATGGCGTTTTGCGGTTCGATGATATGGGAAATAGTTCTGTTTGTCATATGGATTTGATGATGTGAGATTTACAACTATTACGTTCGAGACGTCACAGTTTGAGTCTTTTGAGAATTGCCAGAGCGCTTTGAGAATAATCGGGCGATTCGTTGGATACATCCAGCCGCAATAATTGAGACGGGGGAATGGACGCCAGCCATTCCTCTGTAAATGAATTGAAAATATCCGCATCTTCACTGGACGCGATATTGATCCTGTTTCGAGTGGCAAGTCTTTCGCTGATGGTTTGTGCAGAAGCCGTCAACGCAATCATCAAATCTGGCGATGGAAGTAAGGCTCGAGTGTGTTGATGGAAGCGGCGGCATAAATTGAATTCTTCATCGGTGAGCCAGCCGCGCGCGTGAAAAAGACGAGTGAACCCGTGAAAATCCAGGTCAAGGCCGCCATCCATTAATGCGGGTTTATCGCTTTGACGTAATCCGCGTTCCTGTTCTGCGCGATGGAGCAGGTAGTCCATTTGATTGGCAAGCGCGTATTTTGGATCCTGTTTGAAGAGAGATTGAAATGGCCTTTCGCTATGTTGTTCGTATGCAATTGCAAAATCACGCTTTGCGCATAAGGCGCGGGCAAGAGTGGTTTTACCCACTCCGCTTGCACCGACGATGACGATGAGTTTATTCATAAGTTCTATTAATTTACCTTACGCGATACGTTTTCATGGGTACCGCGACATTCATGTCGCAGGGCTTGGTTAAGTACGGGCGACATATTGCAGATTAACAATTAAACCGAGCAATCTCGAAGGTGTTATTTCATACCGCAACCCTCGGACTGATTTGGCGGAAAAACAGGCGCAGGCAAGATGAATCTTGCGATACAACCCGGTATAGTACAGGCGCAGGCAAGATGAATCTTGCGGTACAACCCGGTATAGTACATGAACAGGCAAGATGAATCTTGCGGTACAACCCGGTATAGTACATGAACAGGCAAGATGAATCTTGCGGTACAACCCGGCACAGTACAGGCGCAGGCAAGATGAATCTTGCGGTACAACCCGGTATAGTACATGAACAGGCAAGATGAATCTTGCGGTACAACCCGGTACAACCCGGTACAGTACATGAACAGGCAAAACTGCGTAAGGCGAGTTATTAATTACAAAAAGCAGGCGCATCAAAGAAATTGACTTTTGTTATGAACCAGCCCTGGTCAAGCTTTTGAATGGTGATGGTCTGTGGCAGGAGGCGAGGGTCAGTGCTTTGGATGAGTGTGCCGTCAGATCGTTGATAGATGTTTGTGCTCCAAACTTCACAGGTGTCTACTTCTATATTCGTATCGTTGATAACGCGAATAGCGTTGATGTAACTCTGGTAGAAGTCTATTGCTGAAATCTGCGCAAGTCCCTGCTGATTGAGAGAATTGATCTCGCTTTCAAGCACCGCGAAAATATCCCCGGCCATGATGGGCGCGACAATATTGGGGTTGCCTTCACGATAGGCTTGTATTTGCAGTTGGATCGCTTCTGTGAGGAATTTATTCACCTCATTATTCAGCTCTGGCGAAACATCCACGGCCTGATCCGGGAAGAAGGGATCGCTGCCCTGCGCAACTTCCTGCCCGTCGCTGAGGCCGTCATGATCCATGTCCGGGTCAAGCGGGTTCATGCGATAGGTGACTTCAACGCCGTCGCTCAGGCCGTCACCATCGGTATCCGCATTGTTTGGGTCAGTGCCTGTGAGTAATATTTCATCTTCATCTGAAATGCCGTCATTATCTTTATCGGTCTTTGCGCTGGGCGGCGGCGTGACTCCCTGAGGAGGCGCTTCCGGTGACTCGGGAGCTTGCGCGGCGAGGCCATAGAGAGATTGCACGCCGGCAATATCATCCTGCCCGAGGAAGCGGTGCGGCCCGGAATACGATGGATACATAAGCGCGTTCGGGTTGGCGCTGTGATCGAGGCCGAGGTTATGTCCGATCTCGTGTGCTGCAACTGTGAGCAGGTCCACGTTTTGGGTTTCGCTGTTGACCCATCGTTCCGCATCATCAAAGTGCAGGAATACCGTCCTATCCTGGTAGGGATTTGGATAGGACGCGTGCGCAAGCACATCACCGGGGCCGTCGAAGGAGTCGCCGTCGCCATGGTCGCCCTCTGCCCACCCGATGAGAATGTCTGCTTGAGCGGAGTCAGAGGTCTCGTTAAATGTGATCGGGATTTCTTTTGTCCATAGCGCAAATGCCGCGCGGACGAGTTCGCGTTCGGTATCCCCGCCTATTTTTCCAGTCCCATTGATGAAATAATAGGTGATATTGGTTTTGCCCCACTTTGAAATGGCAGTGAATTTTGAAGCAGTTTCATTTTCATCACCGGCATTGGGCAGGCTGTCGTATCGATAATTTATTTCAGGCTCGGACGCGGGCGTAAGCGATGAGCATGCCAATGAGGTCAAAAGGAGTACGATAAAAGTTGTAATGAAATGCTTGACGAATGAATGGCGCATATCCACAGCCTCCGATAATTAATGGTTTATAACGCTCTCTTATAGCACAGGGAAGAGGACATTACAAGCGCGTAATTAGTACTGCGCAGGTGCTATTTCTACATTACAATAGTTATGTGAATATTATTTGTGGAGTAACTTTATGAAAGAATCTATGGTTATAAAGTCTGATGACCCCATACTGAACACTTTGAATTTCAAACCATACCGCAATATGGTGCAGCGCAGAGTAGAGCTTTTTTCGCCCAGGGATGATGAACCGCAAACCAGAGAGATTACGACTCCATGGGGAGCAGTACTGACCGCCCAAAAAGGAGATTTTATTATCAGCGAAATGGACGCGCCTGATGATAAGTGGCCTGTAAACGCTGGAATATTTGACGGTTCCTATCTCATCATTGGCCCGGGTCTTTGTGTTAAGCGCGCGGTTACCCTGCTGGCGCCTCTGACAGACCTGACCGATGGCGATGAAGATCAAACAGTAACCGTGCATACTTTGGAAGGTGTCGATAATGTGCGGGCGGGAGACTTTCTTCTTGCAAAAGGTATTCAAGGGGAAATTTGGCCTTATCCAAAGGAAAAGGCGGCAGAAGTAATGAGCCCCGTCGAGTGATTCGACGGGGCTTTGTTTTGCAAGTTGTTCTTATTTTTTCTTCGCAGGCGTATTCTTCCTGGGCGGCTTGGATATTTTAGCGGGTACTGGTTTGCTTAGATCGGGTAAACCGTCGTAGGCCCCGGCAACGAAACCATAGACATATTTGGATGTGTTGATCTGTTCGATCACGCCTCCTGTCTCGCGCATTAGTTCAATC
>JBBSCM010000267.1:0-5644 GCA_038250295.1 Anaerolineales bacterium
CACTAATCACATTGAATGATATTGAGCAATCACGGGCAATTCAACAATGGTTAGAGGATACTTTACGAGGTAAAGCACCTGGTCCTGTTGTGTGCTCAGATATTGATCTACTATTCAATCCTTCATTTGGATTAGATCCACTCGTATTATTCCGACAAATTAGCAGACATACGAGACTGATAGCTTTGTGGCCAGGTATATATAAAGATGGTGTTTTGTCTTACGCACAGCCAGAACATAAGCATTATCGGTTCTGGAAAAATTTAGAAGGTATTGAAATAAAGGGAGTTTCCGATGCGCTATAGTGACCTTGTACAATTTGAGCCGATTGAGACCGTTATTCAATTGCGTGACGCAGACAAAGAAAAAGCCGCGCGTGAATTGGTCAATTCGTATGTGATTTCTGATCGCATGGCGGATCAGTTAATTAATCTTGTTTTTCCCCAAATTCAATTTCAAAAACCGCATGACAATAAAGGGGTGCTGATCGTTGGAAACTATGGCACGGGTAAATCACATTTGATGTCGGTAATTTCTGCGATTGCAGAATATGACGATTTAGCCAAAGAGATCAAGCACAAGGAAGTTCAAAAAGCGGCGAAATCCATTTCTGGAAAGTTCAAAGTACTGCGCGTGGAAATCGGCGGTGTGACTTCCAGCCTGCGGGATATTTTATTGGGCGAGTTGGAAGGTGCGTTGAAGAAATGGAAGACTCCGTATAAGTTTCCCGCAGCGGACAAAGCGACAAACAATAAGAATGCACTCATTGAAGCTGTCGCGAAGTTTCAGGAAGTGTATCCAGATCATGGCATTTTATTGGTTGTGGATGAATTGCTGGATTATTTCCGCACGCGCGAAGAGCGCGCTCTGATTCTGGATTTGGGATTCTTGCGTGAATTAGGAGAAGTAGCGGCAAGTACCCCATTTCGTTTTGTTGGCGGCTTACAAGAAACATTATTTGATTCACCGCGCTTTGCTTTCGTGGCAGAACAATTGCGACGTGTAAAGGATCGGTTCGAGCAAGCCAGCATTGCCCGTGAAGATATTGCATTTGTCGTTTCAAAGCGCTTGCTCCAAAAAACCGACAAACAATTGGCTCAAATCACCGAGCATTTACGCCAGTTCACACCACTATACAAACAGATGGCGGAGAGACTAAATGAGTTCGCACAGTTATTTCCAATTCATCCTGCCTATATTTCTACCTTTGAACAGGTCTATATCGCAGAAAAACGCGAAGTGCTAAAGACGCTTAGTCTTGCTATGCGGCAATTAATGGACAAGGAAGTGCCAACCGAAGAGCCAGGGTTATTATCTTATGACTCTTATTGGGCTGTGTTGCGGGAAAATGCCAGTCTGAGAAGCATGTCGGGAGTTTCAGGTGTCATTGAAAAAAGCAATGTAGTCGAAGGACGTATTAAAGACGCTTATACGCGCGAACAACTCAAACCGATGGCAACCAGGATCATTCATGCCTTGAGTGTTCACCGCTTGACGACAAGTGATACTTTTGTTCCTTTGGGAGTGACTGCGGAAGAATTACGAGATAACCTATGCTTGTATGTCAAGACCCCTGAATCAACTGGTGATTTCCTGCTTGACCAGGTTCAGGTGGCGTTGAAAGAGATCATCCGCACAGTTCAGGGACAATTCATAACCCACAACGCCGAGAATGGACAATATTATCTCGACTTGAAAAAGGTAATTGACTTTGACGCAAAGATCAATGAGCGCGGCGATTTCATGGAGAAAACGGACCTTAACCGTTATTTCTTCGATGCGCTACAGCAGACCTTGAATTTGAGTGACACAACATATGTTAATAATTACAAGATATGGTCATACGAACTACCCTGGGACAGCCACAAAGTAATGCGGCCAGGATATATATTCTTTGGTGCGCCCGATGAACGAAGTACCGCCCAACCAGAACGGGATTTTTATCTTTACTTATTACCGCCCTTCTTCGATCGGCAAAAATATCATGATGACTACAGGGCTGATGAAGTTATTCTTAAATGGACAAAGATTGACGAAGACTTCGAACATAAAGTGCGATTGTACGCTGGTGCAAAAGCGTTATCAAATGAGTCAACGGAATATCGGCGGGAATACACAGATAAAGCGGATGAGTACCTGCGTCATTTAAATCGCTGGCTGCGCGAGAACACCACTGAACGCCTGCAAATCACTCATCAAGGCAGGGAAGAATCAATCGTTGCTGTCCTAAAGAAAACAAAGAATACTGCCACACAGACGACAGATGATTTGTTAAAACTTATCGCAGCGCATCTTTTGGTTCCCAGTTTTGAAGATCAGTACCCTGAGTATCCGTCATTCAAACGCGCTGTTCAATTCATTTCAGAGAATTCACGCGCCGCAAGCGCGCAGGATGCTATTCATTATTTAGGTGGACGAAGCCGAACGAACTTAGCGTCCGTTGTGCTTGAAGGATTGGAGCTGGTGGATGGAGAAGGAAATATCCGTCCTTCCGAATCCAAGTACGCCGAAAAGTTCCTGAAAGTATTAACCAAGAAACCTGAAAATCAGGTCATGAATCGCGGCGAGTTGATCGAGCAAGTTGCTGGCGGACTGGACGCCCCCGTGGAGAAAGATATTTTCTATCACCTTGAACCAGAATGGGTGGCAGTGATCCTGCTGGCGTTGGTTTACAACGGCGATATCGTTTTGAATGTAGATGCACGCGAAGAATTGGATGCCAGTTCACTCAATCAGGTTGTAACGCGTTCGCTTAAAGACTTGATCGATTTTCGTTTTATTAAGCGACCAAAAACTTTACCCTTGCCACAGTGGGCAAGTATTTTTGAAGGTCTGGGTTTTCCTCAAGGTTTGATTCGCGATGAGAACAAGCGTGATGATGCCGTCATTCAATTGCAGAGCAAAGTAAATACGCAACTGGAACAGGTGGCGCGACTGGAAAGCCGTGTTCAGGGTGGATTAAGCGTCTGGAATACGCCGCTGTTTACGGATCGCCCCACCATGATCGTTGAAAAAGGAACGATGGTCGGAAGTGATGTGAATGGTGTTTCGCTTAAATCATCTGAATTGTTGGCTGGCTTGCGCGGTTATAAAAAGTTCCTGGAAGAGTTAAGCAAGTTCAATACGGTTGGCAAATTGCGAAATTTGAAACTCGGTCTCTCCGAGATCAAAGATGCGCTTGGAGATCATGAACGTGTGGAACACGCGGCGGATCTGGTTGACCTGGTTGGGCAAATTCAACCATTGACTTCTTATCTCGCGGAAGCCAAAGCCATCCTGCCAGTAGATCATGCCTGGGTGGAACGTGCGGAAGTGCAGCGCACATCCCTCTTGGATGATTTGCGCCGCCTGGCAAAAGGCGAAAAGGAAATTAAACCAGTTGCGTTAACGCGTGAGTTGGAAAAACTCAAGAGTGAGTACATTACGATCTATTCAGATTTACACCACCAGTTAACGCTTGGCCCCAAAGCTGATAACCAACGCAGGAAACTTTACGATGATGCGCGCACGAAAGCGCTTGAGGCGTTGATCGAAATTGATTTATTGGGAGCAGGCGGCAGGTCTGAATTGAGCGCATGGAAGGAAACTGCTAAAAGTCTGCCACCTTGTCCTGAATTCCACGAAGGCTTGCTGAAAGATTCCCCTGCCTGCCCCGCCTGTAACCTGCGCCCATCTTATAAGAATTCAAGCATCAATGCAGACAAGATGCTAAAAATGTTGGATGAACGGCTCGATAAAATGTTGATCGGTTGGCGGCAATCCTTGCGGACCAATTTTGGCAGCGAGACGGTGAAGCACAGTCTAAACGCCATGTCTGCCAAAGAACGAAAGCCGATCGAGGCGTTTTTGGCGCAGAAGGATGAAGAGGCTGCCATCCCCGATGGATTTGTGCGCGCCGCTTCGCAAGCCCTGCACGGAATTGAATCGCTGACCCTGCCAGTGGATGCGCTGCTCGAAGCGCTCAAGACGGGTGGTTTGCCCTGCACCGTTGACGAATTACAAAGACGCTTTGATGATTACATTCGGAAAACCATGCGTGGGCATGACGCAAACAATACACGCTTGACCTTGGATCGATAGTCTGGATCTGAACAGATGATTACATTTACCTTTGCAGGCGATGAAGCGGGCGATGTCAGTTTGAATTTTGAAAAAGGCGCGTCGCGCTATTTTGTGATGGCTGTTATCGCCACCACAAAACCAGAAAAACTTCGTCAGACTCTGGACGATGTACGGCAAAAATCTGATTTGCCTTCCTCCTATGAATTCAGTTTTCATGAAATGACATCCGCTGCATTGCGCCAGCGGACTTTCCAGGCGCTTCGACATGCGGATTTTGAAGCATGGGCGCTGGTGGTGGATAAAACCCACTTGACCATGCCGTTTCAAGTTATGCGAAGGTTGGATTTTTACCTGTTTTGCATCACCGAATTGCTCCAAGCCATTCCTGCCGAACAGCGCGAAAAAGCCACGCTGGTGTTGGATGAGTTTGGCGGCGAGACAGATTTACCCTTGGAGTTTCGCCGTTTTATGAAGCGCAGAAATATTCCGCGTCATTTTAGCCGTGTGCTAACGAAACGCTCTAAAAGTGAGCCGTTGATTCAGGTAGCTGATTTGGTTGCTGGGGCAGTGCTGCGGCGTGACGCCGAACACGATTCGGAAGCCTTTGACATGATTGCAACGAAATATCGCGCTGTGTTGGAATACCTCCCTTAAAGCAACCCACCCCGCTAGCCGATCCGTCATCACTTCCAGACGGGGGCGGGGCAGCCACAATCGGCTACCTTTCGCGGGGCAGGAGAAGCCTTTCGACTTTTACACTTGAATCATACCGACTTTTGCTACAAGAGTCAACTGATTAAATAAAAAATAACCCGCCTCGCTAGCCCGTGTCCCCGAAGGAACAGAAGGGGCAGGCAGCCACAAGGGCCACTTTTCGCGAGACAGGATGAGCGATCAAAACGCTTTTTACCATTGGAGTTCGTCCGCTGGCAAATTCATTATGCAACAAATCTTACGAAACCTGACAGATTTCCACAAGACTCCGATTAATTGAGTAGATTTTGATTCACGGAATCTCGAATAATCTGCGCCATAATGAAACCTGTCAGGTTTTAGAGTAGGTAAGATAAAATAAAACATGCCCAAACAAAAAGCATCCCAACCCGAACTGATCCGCGAAGAACGCGCGGAATATAAGATCACGCCCGAAGATCAGGCGCGTAAGGACGAATACCGCGCACGCTTACGCGCCTTCCTTGAAGACCCTGCTTCACGCCAGATCGAAGGCTTTCCCATTGGCGAGATCGAAGACATCCTGGCGCTGTCCGACCCGCCATATTACACCGCCTGCCCGAATCCTTTCCTTGCCGAGATCATCGAACAATGGACTCAGGAACGCGAAGAAGCCAATCGCTACGGTAAACTGACTGTCCTGCCCACGCGCATGAATCCTGATCTCGCCATGGGCGATGAACTCCTCAAGAAAACAGGCGCTGGTAATCTATTCATGGTCTTCGGCGAGCCTGATGTGGATATTCGTAAAGCCGACTTAAGTCGGCTCTACGTGGTACTCAACGGACTCGACGTCTACGACCCCACCACAGGAGAAATCCGCTCCAATTCCACCGACGACATTGCCTGC
>JBBSCM010000268.1:0-5638 GCA_038250295.1 Anaerolineales bacterium
GAGGCGAATCGTCCCAGGCGCCGCCAATGGACATGGCGCCATAACCGATTCGTGAAACGTTTAAATCTGATATGCCCAAACGATAGGTCTGCATATTATTCTCCACTTTGACTGTTTGATCCAATATTTATAAAGGCTGAGTCTTCCCTGCTCAACCATTGACTTCTTTTGATGCAAGCAGGTCAATGATGTGCATGGCGCGGATTTTTGATCCTGCCTTGTGTAATCCACCTGCAACGTTCATCAAACAACCAGGCTCGCAGGTCACGACGGTATCTGCACCACAAGCGAGAATATCCTTAACCTTGTTATCCATCATTGCGCGGCTGACTTCAGGATAAGTCACAATGAATGCGCCGCCAAATCCGCAACAGGTTTCCTCTTCTTTTGAAGGGACGAATTCCAAACCTTTGACATTGTTGAGCAGAGTCTTCGCTTCTGTTTTGAGTCCCATCTCGCGCAGATAATGACAGGAAGCGTGATACGTCACCTTATGCGGATAGACCGCGCCTACGTCTGTAATATTCAATATGTTGACCAGATATTCAGTGAATTCAAATGCGCGTGAAGCAATATCCACGGCAAGCGCATGTTCGGGAGTTCCATCTTTGAATAGCGACGGGTAATGATGTTTAACCATACTGACACACGAACCAGAGGGGGCAACGATAGGCGCATCACTCTTACCAAAAGCGTTTATGAAGTTCAAAGCTACAGCACGCGTTTTATCTTCAAACCCATTGTTGAACAAAGGCTGACCGCAGCAGGTTTGTTCAGGCGGAAAATTTAATTCCACGCCAATATGTTCCAGCACATGTGTCATATTCTGGAGCGTGGAGGTGTAGAACTGATCGCCAAGACAGGTGATAAATAATTGAGCTTTAGTCATAGGAGACTCTTTTTTTACCACAAAGTACACAACACTTGCGCCGCACTGCGTTTGTTGCAGTGCAGGTGAGGTCACGAAGGAAAACCTTTGAACCTTCGTGTACTTTGTGGTTAAGGGTTTTAATGTTTATCATCGTAAAAACGCTTCATGCAAACCACCATCCACGCTGATGATCTGACCTGTGGTCTTGCTGAATTTACTACTGCTCAACAAGTAGGCCACTTCAGCCTGGTCTGCCAAAGTGATCGGGGATTTCGTCAATGTGCGTTGAGCATAGAAGTTTGCCAGCTTATCGCGTAAAGACTCTGTGTTTTCGCTTTCATCAAAGGCAATGTTGTATTTGGCCAACGAACTGATCACCCGTTCACGCGGGAACATGCTGCTGCCTTCCACAACGGTTGCAGGCGCCAGTCCATTGACGCGTACCAGCGGGGAGAGTTCAATCGCCAGTTCACGGATCAAATGATTGGCCGCGGCTTTGCTCGTGTCATAAGCAACCGACCCTTGCTTGGCTACCGCCGCATTGGCGCTGGTTGTGATTACGAGACTGGTTTTTAAACTTTGCGCCTGCCAGACATTTTTAGCTTCATCCGCAACTAAATGTGGACCTGTCACATTAATCGCATAAGTCAATGCCCATTTATCATCCGGGATTCGACCTGATATATCAGGCGGAACAAAGATGCCCGCTGTGATAATAATGTTATCGACTCCACCATAAGCAAGTACGATATTTTTAAACATCAGCTTAATGCTTTCGCGTTTTGTAATATCCACACCCAAACCAATCGCCGGACCGCAGCCGGAGTTGCCTGTGCCAGCCACGCCAATTCCCAACCCATAAATTTTGATCAACTCCTGAGCAGTTTCTTTTGCCGTATCTTCTGATAAGTCAGCGCAGATCACATGCGCGCCCTCCTTTGCGACTCGATGTGCCGTTGCTTTTCCAATGCCGCTGCCCGCACCGATCACAACTACTGCGCTGCGTGCAAATTCTTTTTCGGGAGGCATCCGCTTTAACTTGGCTTCCTCGAGCAACCAATATTCGATATCAAACGCTTCCTGACGCGGCAAGCCCTGATATTCGCTGATGGCTTCGGAAGAACGCATCACTTCAATTGCAAGTGAATAGAACTCGGCAGTCACGCGGCTTTCACTTTTATTTTTGCCCCACGCGATCAATCCCAAGCCTGGGATTAAAATTACAGTTGGATTCGGATCGCGCATCGCAGGCGAATTCGGACGCTTGCATGCTTCGTAGTAGGAACCGTAATCGCTTCGATACTTGACCAGACCTGCTTCCAGTTTCTCAAGCAGACTCTCCACTGATTCCTTTTGCGGATTCCAATCCACGTACAGCGGCTTGATCTTCGTCCTGAGAAAATGGTCGGGACAGGATGTGCCAATTTCAGCCAGGCGCGGAGCGTCCACGCTGTTCACAAATTGAAGCACGCTCTCTGTCACATGGATTGTGCCAATAAATTTATTTACCTGTGATACCTTGCCGCGCAAGATCGGTAATATTTTAATAAATATTTCGTTGCGTGCCTTTTCATCCAACGAACTATATTTTTGCCCGCCGAAGGTCTTCGCGCCCTTATCGTGTCCTTCAATATAGTTTGCCGCTTTTTCAATCAAAGTGAGCGTCAATTCATAGCAAGCTTTGTCATCATCTGCCCAGTTGATAAGTCCATGCTGACCCATGATCAACCCTTTGAGATTCGGATTTTTCTTCAAAGCATCTCTCATCACCAATCCCAAATCAAAGCCCGGGCGCTGCCACGGGACCCAGCCCACTTCACCGCCAAAAACTTCCTGTGTGAGGCGTTCCTGATCCTTGCTGGCGGCAATCGCTATTGCAGAGATCGGATGCATATGGTCAATGTGACGAAATGGGATTAATCCGTGTAAGGGTGTATCAATTGAACTCGCCGCAGGATTCAAACCAAAAGTGGTGTGACGATACATGTCCACCATGGAATCTTCGATCTCAGTCTTCGCACCTTTGACTTCAGCCTTGTTATAAATATTTTCCAATGACAGAAACTTATCCATGTACAGCGAAGCAAAGTTGGCGCGTGTGGAAGTCCGCAAGTCGCCGCCTGAACCCTTGACCCAAAGAACATCCACTTCTTCGCCACTTAACGGGTCAGTCATCTTAATCTTGGACGAGGTATTGCCGCCGCCCGTGTTGGTAATGCGTTGATCTGCACCGAGGATGTTACTGCGAAAACGCAATCGTTCCACAGGATCGAGTTGATCTGCTGTTTTATCATCCCATAAATAATTGACGTGCTTAAAATCTTTTGACTTCAAAGTCATATCGTTTCTCCATTGATCGCTGACATTTATCGGTTTGCCAGTTCTTTTTTCTCGTAATCCTTAATCATATTCATAAAGTCCATGCCAACAGGGACATTTTGTTTCATGCAATAGTAGTCCCATACCGCGCTGAACGGCATGGATTTGAGTTCCTCCTGCAATGCCAAACGGCTGGAGAAATCGCTTGCAAGTTCAAAGCTCCTGAGCATTTCCTGCGGTTCAAGCAAAGCGATCAGTAATGCGCGCAGTGTGTTGCGTGAACCAATCGTCCAGGCCGCGATGCGGTTGATACTGGCATCAAAATAATCCAATCCGATGTGGATGCGCTCCAACGCATCATTACGGACGATCTCCTGAGAAATAGCCTGCAGATCATCGTTGAATGTAACCACGTGATCACTGTCCCAGCGCACACCGCGGCTGACATGCAGTAATAATTGATTGTGATAAATTAACAGTGCGGAAATTTTATCGGAGATGGTTTCAGTCGGGTGGAAGTGACCTGAATCAAGCGTGAGTAAAATTTTGCGGGTAAGCGCATACGCCGCGTAAAACTCCATGGAGCCGACCACATAACTTTCAGAGCCCAGCCCAAAAAGTTTGGGCTCAACAGCATCAAAGTTGTAGCGTGGGTCAATTTTCTCAGCGAGGATCGTGTCTAATGATTCCAGAAGCAGGCGTCGGGGAGTTTGGCGATCCGCTGGGGAATCCTTGTAGCCGTCTGGCACCCAGATGTTGGTCACAGCGGGAGTCCCCAATTCCTTTCCAAAATATTCGCCAATTTTACGGCTGGCAATGCAATGTTCCACCCAAAATTGACGGATGCCTTCATCTCGATGGGCGAGTGTAAATCCATCAGCAGATTTAGGATGTGAGAAACAAGTTGGATTGAAATCAATGCCGTGTTTGTTGGCCTTTGCCCAATCTTTCCATGCCGAAAAATGTTTCGGCTCGATTTTATTACGCTCAATTTTTTTATCGGCTTCGAGATAAATAGCATGAAGATTTAAACGATGCGATCCAGGCAATAACTTGTAAACTATATCAAGGTCCTTACGAAGTTCATCAGCTGTGCGCGCTTTGCCGGGATAATTTCCCGTGGCCACAATACCGCCAGTTAATTCTCCATTCGGGTTTTCAAAGCCGCCCACATCATCACCCTGCCAGCAATGCAGGCTAATGGCAACTTTCTCGAGACGGACAAGCGCTTGTTCGGTATCCACGCCAAACTCGGCATAATGTTCTTTTGCAAGTTGATAAGCGGATTGAACCTTTGATTCGGATTGAGTCATGATTGCCTCTAGAAAATATTTTGCTGCACATTGAATTTCGCGCAGATCGCGCGGACTTCCTCCGCGCTTAAACCTTCGCCGATTTCTCCGACACACAAATTGAGATATTCATATTTTGCGGCGGTTTCGGCGTATTCGATCTTGTCTGCCGCGCGTTTAACAGAAATATCCGAGCGGGCCATAACACCATGCTTTGCCCAAATGACAACACGATGCGTGCGCAGCGATTCAATATTACCTGCCATCAATTCGGGCGAGCCAGGCAGGCGGAAGGGGATAAAGCCGATTCCCTCAGGCAGGTTGATGATCGTCTCGGGCTGCCAACGTAATAAATGAGTGTTCAAATATTGCTCATCCTGATAACGGGGAATGTGACTTAGATAAGTCAAATGCATGGGCTGGGCATGAATGATGGCGTGAAAGTTTGTACCGCTTGAAAGGATCTGGTCGTGGTGGACCGCCAGATGTGAATTGAATTCGCTGGTCACGTTCTCAAAACGGCGATGATACGATGTGAAAATTTTTCCGGTGAGACCATTTGTATTGACAAAAATGCAGGCAATATTTGCAGTTGGATCATCGATGATCTCACGCAAGCGGCGCCCGGAACCGCTGACCAGAAAAGTTGCGCCTGCCAGCTCTGGAACAGCCTTGGGTAATTCAATTTCATTCACCACTGGAAAGCGAGTGCGCAGCTCAATAGACCAGCGCAGGCATATTGAAATATTTCCCGCCGCACCTTCACTGGCTTCGATCTCAGCCAAATGGTGGCCCGCTTCCCCCATCATTTCCAGTAAATCATCCAACTCAGGGTAAGGTTCTTGTAGCATTATTTCATCACTTTCTGTAAACGAGAATACGCTTCATCCCAATCTGCAGTTTGTTTCGGCTCATATACTTGAGGTTCAAATGAAGCGCGCACCACTTCACGCGCCTCTGTCAGCGAACTCAAATGTTTCAAGCCGATGGCTTGCATCAAAATATTTCCAATGGCAGTTGCTTCCACCGGGCCCGTGATCACCGTGCGATTCGTGGAATTTGCAGTAAATTGATTTAACAAATTGTTTTTTGTCCCGCCGCCAATGATATGAATTGGGGCGAGGTGTTTTTCAGTTAATTCTTCCAATCGCTCCAA
>JBBSCM010000269.1:0-5613 GCA_038250295.1 Anaerolineales bacterium
AACTGGAGTCGCGAAGAAATATTACTCCTTCGGCGGGCAGACGATGATGCGCGACGCAAGTGGATTACAATACTTCCTAACCGACCACTTAGGCTCCACGGTTGCAACAACGGATAGTAATGGAACATTAACATCCCAACAAAGATATCTCCCCTTCGGTGGGACTCGTACCAACGTGACCACTCCCAACTCCCCAGGCACGGACTTTGGATACACAGGTCAACGTCAACTGGATGCGGGCATGGGCGGCTTGATGGATTACAAGGCGAGGTTCTATAGTCCCATGTTGGGAGGGTTCATTCAGCCGGATAGTATTACCCCAGCTGGTCCACAAGGGTTAAATCGCTATTCGTACGTTTCAAATAATCCCGTCAATTTTAATGATCCAACAGGTCATATGGCTTGGGAAGGCGATGGTGGAGATTGTAAATATAAAGCTGGGGGTGAGTATTCTTGGACCTCGAAAGGGAAATTATTTAAACGTACACCTTGGAAGCATCCATCTACATCGCCAACATATAAACAATTTAGAACAGCCGTTGGATTTTATTACCCTCAGCAAGGCTATATATTATCTTCACTTGGAGAAAATTATGATGATGCTTATGGAAGTTCTGCGAAATATAAACAACCAAACAGCTTTGGCCAAATGAATGCAGGAGACAAAGGAATATATGGACTTAATACGCTCGGAGTGGTTAACGATTACTTAAGCATGTTCGCGCTTTCAAGTAAAGGAGATGATAATGTATTGGCAGTTGTGAGTTGGCAAAGTATTCACGGTAACATCTCAGTCACTGATGTCAATATATACAATTACACGGAGTCTTTTGCTAGAATAGCAGCAGTTAGGGTAGCGCCAAACAATTCTACTCAACCCACTGTTTATAGGGGAACTGATTGGGTCGGGCACAACCGATCAACGCCTGGATCTGCACATCTTTCGTTGAATCCGACAAGGACTATTAACCAATCAGGATCTATATTTGTTCAATTAGTTGTAGATACAGTTGGTGGACCAATTACATCCAAAATTATTAATGTGAGTGGTGCACAGAGCAATAGTTTTTCTGCTGGTACATGGATAACAAAGCCAGATTATGGGCCCTGGATAACAAAATAGAGGAAAATAAAATGAAAACGCGTATATTTATCAAATCCTTGTGTGTAACGATATTCCTACTTATCTCTGCTTGTACAAATAATTTTTCGTCAAAAACGCCTAATACAGAATTAGATTTTCTGAATATTTCCGAATTGCCCAATGACCAAAAAATTTATTCGACAGATTTAGATTTGTACATCACAAATAAGACATCTGATTGCATAGTTTTTCCCTATGATTTCGGAGTGCAAATATTTTTAAAGAGCAATGGTGATTGGGCCGAGGTTCAGAATCTAAATCAATTTGCTTCCACTGAAGACATTATTCTCACTGATTCAAGCGGATATGAGCCTGAGGCAATCGTATTTGTAAGCCCGGATTATTCAAGTTTTCCTGGTGAACCAACGTTAGCTAAAATAATTCTTCATGGATATTTATGTCAGAATGGCAAGCCATCCACTGAACTTTCAAGTGAACATATAGAAATCTCGCTCGGCGTGGGTCTTTGACCCCGCCGAGTATTGACCGCCGAAGGTCCCCGAAGGGGGAAGGTCTCACGGAAGCCTAAAATCCTTTTATGGAAAGATATCGCATTGTTAAAGATGTGGGCTTATATTATGTGACCTTCACGGTCGTGGAATGGCTGCCAGTCTTTATTGATGAAGCCGCTTGCAAGATCATCACGGACAGCCTCAATTACTGCATTGAAAACAAATACCTCGGAGTCAATGCGTATGTCATCATGCCTACACATCTTCACGCCGTTCTCAACGATGTGCAATTATCGGATGTGGGTTGGGAGTGAGGGGAGGAGACCTGCGGTCAGTTATTACGACGGGGATGCTGCGCTAAGTCCCTCGCCGAGCGAGAGCATACGAGCTAGATCCCTCGCTAAGCTGCTTGTGTTATGGGCAAACGAAGAAACGTTATTGGAATTGCTTCTGAGAAGGAGGGTGTGTAGGTAGAGAGAGACAATATTTCTTTCACAGGCGAGTTTTCCAATATCCCCATTACGATTTCACGGGTTTCGTCAGATAACTTTAAAAGACCCGTTAACGGGAAACTGCGGGGGCCAAAGTCTGCTTTTTGGATCAAGATCGAATAATCCAAAAATGTGATCCCAATGGCTTTGCGGTTTTCCTTGTCAATTCGCAGGAGGATATGATCGTTCAATTCGATTCCTGTGGCTGTCACATCAGGAACGAAGGATATATATAGACTGTCGCTGGTTTCATCATAGTTGGTTACTGGGTGATTCATGTGGTTACCCTGTTTCTTTCTGATAAGCGGTGACAATAAAGTTGTTTGATTCGATTTCGCCCAAACCACTTTCTTGAAGCCTGAAAAGAACAATCGCCACAACGTGGGTATTATCTGCCGGCAGGTTGTCAAACTCTTTGGAATACCTGTATTTTTGCGTGTTGAGCGAATCTTGTTTGCGCACACCTGATTGAACAGTCTCTTTCAGCTCTTCCTCGTACTCTTCCATTTCAGGATGATTGATTGACTCAATAATGTGTTCCCAGCGTTTCTGGGTTAGATAAATACTATTGCTGTATCTGTCTTGAACATTCCAGCGGATGGGCTCGGGCACGACTTGGATTTTACCCTGTTTTGGCCGTGATGAAATAAATGGTTCATTTGGAATTGCTGTAACTACTTGCTCGGCGAGGGACTCCTGACCCCGCCGAGTATTGATCTTTATAAGACCTGACATTTCTGCCCTAACGCGTTACGTTCTTGAATCGCGTATGAGGCATGTCAGGTTTCTGAGTGGATGTGAAAATATTTCAGTGATAAACTTTGCCCATGCCCAAATCTGACCAGGGACTCACAAAAGATAGGTACATGTTCATTCCTCGCACGGCGATATTTGTCCGCAGAGATGATGAATATTTATTGATCAAAGGCGCGCCAACCAAGCGATTATGGGCTGGGAAATATAACTGCCTCGGCGGACATGTGGAGCGCGGGGAGAATGTCCTTTTTTCTGCACAGCGTGAATTGCTCGAAGAGACAGGTCTGCTTGCGGATTTATGGCTGTGCGGAACTGTCATTGTAGATGCGGGGGATGCGTCCATGGGAATCTGTCTGTTTGTGTTTTGCGGGGAAAATGTAAAAGGGGAACTCAAGGCCAGTGAGGAAGGAACAGTTGAATGGGTTAAGAAGGATTCGGTTCTTCATCTCCCAGTGGTTGAAGATTTACCCATCCTGCTGGAGCGAATCCATACCATGCAGCGCGGCGATCTGCCTTTTTCAGCGCGGTCATTTTATGATGAGAACGATCAATTGAAAGTTGTGTTCGGGGAATAACTCATGTCATTGCTTCGACGACGAGCACTGTCTCGCAATGACAGACGGAATTTACGTCCACTTCAACAAAGACATGGTGAACTTGCTGCCTTTGCCAGGCTCGCTTTCCACATCCAACGCGCCTTTATGCTGCTGAATGACCTGCCTTGTGATCGACAGGCCGATGCCAAGCCCGCCGTATAACTCGTCGCCGCTTTTTTCGAGATGAAAGAATCGGTCGAAAATGCGCGGGCGGATCTGCGGGTCAATGCCGATGCCGTGGTCTTCCACAGCAACGCGCACATAATCTCCCTGTTCTGAGAAAGTGACTTCCACCTCACTTTTTGGCGCGCTGAATTTTATGGCGTTATCCACCAATGCGATCACCGCGCGTTGAAGAGAGGTCATATCACCCTGTACTTTGGAGACGTTGCGATTGCCCTTTATTTTGAGCGTCATCTGGCGCGCGTGCGCCTTGCTTTGATATTTATGTAAAACCCCATCCACCACCTCAACGATATTGACGGCTTGAAATTCAGGCAAAACCAGTTCCATCTCCTGCAGGAAGAGAATGTCGTTCGCAAGCGTCGTGATCTGGTCTACGTTGCGCATGATCGTGTCGACGGTTGTGTTCAACTGCTCGCCGGAGAGCATCCCTTTTCTAAGGGCGTGCAGGTAACCGCTCGCGATCATCAATGGCGTGCGTAATTCATGCGCCACATTGGAAAGGAATTCGCGCCGCGCCAGGTCCTGTTCGGCAAGTTTTTGATAGGCATTTGCCAGTTCAGATGCGCGCAGGCGCAGGTCTTCGATTGCCAGTTGATCGTTCTGACGCAGCCGTCTGCTGATCTCGCCGACCATGGCGAGGGATACACTCGGGCTGTGCTTCAAGACGCGATTGAATCCCTCCTTATCGAGTTCGAGCACAACCACATTGGTCAACGTGGTAACGGTTGCGGCGCGGGGCGCGTTATGGATGAGCGCCATCTCCCCGAAAAAATCCCCCGCGGTCAGCGTTTTTAATAAACGCCTCTCGGAATTATTGATCACCTTGGTCACTTCAAAATCGCCTTCCAGGATCATGTAAAAAATAGACTCAATCGCATCTTCCTTGCACATCACCGTCTCAGGCGGATATGTTTTGATGCGGCTGTTCATGATAATTTCCTGCACCTCGTCTGGCTTGATGCCGGGAAAAGCGCGCGGGATGATCTTTGCAGGGGTGCGGATGGTGGTCATGGGATTCTCTTTCTCATTTTATCACGCAGCCAAAGCGGGCAATTTCACCCATTTGGACTATGTTGAATTGTAGCAATAATGGAATAAGAACCGAATTGCGATTTCAAAACATTTACCCGCCTTACGTAGTGCGTCGCACCAGACGGGTGGATAAATCTCGTAAATTAGCAGAATCTACTCTGAGGTAGTGTCTTGTCGAGTAAGGTGCGACGCACCCTCCTGAATGATATCCCGTACTGTGAGTTTATAATAAAGACATGTTCCCCAATAGGATGCCAACAATGAAAACATTAAAGTTTATTTTCTGGATGACGATCATCGCCTCTTTCTTAACCTCAGCCTGCCAGCCCGCATTGACCGAGTCAGCGCCGACGGTTTCTCTCCCCACCCTCACGCCCCTGCCTTCGTTTACGCAGACAGTTGAACCCGCCACTCCTACAATCGAATCGACGCCCACACCTCTGCCGCTGGTCCCAAATTTTTCACATATTGTCATTCTCATTTTTGAAAACAAAGAATATGGGACCGTGGTTGGCAACCCGGCCATGGCCTACTTTAATTTACTCGCCAGTTCATACACCTTGTTGAATCAACATTACGCTGTCACACATCCCAGCCTGCCAAATTACCTCTCCCTCATCGGCGGTGATACCTTCGGAATCATCGATAACTGTGATTACGAAGATTGTTACATCAATGCCCAAAGCCTGCCCGACCTCATCGAAGCCAGCGGACGGACGTGGAAAACCTATCAAGATGATATGCCCGAGCCGTGCTTTGCTGGGAATACTTTACGTTACGTCCGCAAACATAACCCCTTCATTTTCTTTGACCCGATTCGTTTGGACGAAGAAAGATGCAAACGCAGTATCGTCCCGCTCACTCAAATGGATGTTGACATCGCAGCCAATGACCTTCCCAACTTCATCTTCATCACGCCCGATATTTGTTACTCCGCCCACGATTGTGACCTTGAA
>JBBSCM010000270.1:0-5593 GCA_038250295.1 Anaerolineales bacterium
GGCATTAAACCAAAGCCTGAAGAGGACGACGATACCGATAATGCCTAGCGCTGGACAGCTCTCCGCTTCTTTTCGTGACCCAAGCGGGTTCCTGTTTACCAGAGACGGAATCTTGTATCGACAGATCAACCGCGCGTATGAAAATGATTACGCGCGGTTGATGGATTCTGGGTTGTACGATAAGTTGATAAAAGCCAGCCTGCTGATTCCGCATGTTGAGGCGGAGCAGCTTCCAGCGGAGTCAGATGCGGCGTTTAAGGTCATCCAACCCGAACGTGTGCGATTTATTTCCTATCCGTATGAGTGGTCGTTCAGTCAATTGAAAGATGCGGCGCTGACCACGTTATCTATTCAAAAGCGGGCGCTGAAACTGGATATGTCATTGAAGGATGCAAGCGCGTATAACATTCAATTTGTACGCGGCAAAGCGATGTTGATCGACACATTGTCGTTTGAGAAATACAAGGAAGGTCAACCCTGGGTGGCGTATAAACAATTTTGCCAGCACTTTCTTGCGCCGCTCGCCCTAATGACATATCGTGATATTCGCCTGAGTCAATTACTGCGCGTGTACATTGACGGCGTGCCGCTTGACCTTGCGAGTGGTTTATTGCCTGCGAAAACAAAATTCAATTTTGGGTTGTTAACTCACATCCATATTCATGCGGGCGCACAAAAAAGATATTCAGATAAAGTGGTGACACCAGGTAAAGGTGCCATGAGCAAGCAGGCATTGACAGGTTTAATGGAAAGCCTTGAAAATACGATCAGGAAATTAACGTGGAATCCCGCCGGCACCGAATGGGGCGATTATTACAAGAAAACGAATTATACCGACTCAGCTTTTGAACATAAGAAACAGCTTGTCCGTGCATGGGTTGATGAGCAAAAGCCCGGGCTGGTTTGGGACTTGGGTGGCAATACCGGTGTGTTCAGCCGTGAAGCCGCGTCGTCGGGTGCGTATACGATTTCGTTTGATATTGACCCTGCCGCGGTGGAACAAAATTATCGAACTGTCAAAACGAAAAAGGAGCAGAATATTTTACCGTTGATGCTGGATTTGACAAATCCAAGCCCTGCGATTGGCTGGAATAATGCCGAGCGTGATTCATTTGGCGCGCGCGGCCCTGCGGATATGGCGCTGGCGCTGGCCGTTATTCATCATCTTGCCATTTCTAACCATGTGCCGCTGCCGCAGCTTGCAAATTTCTTCGCGGCGCTGTGCAAATGGGTTGTCATTGAATTCGTGCCCAAGTCCGATTCGCAGGTGCAAAGACTCTTTGCCTCCCGCGAGGATATTTTTCCGGGTTATACCCGCGATGGTTTTGAAGCTGCGTTCTCGGCACGTTTTACGATAAATAAAAGCGAGGCTGTGCGCGGCACAGAACGCACGTTGTATTTGATGGAAGCGCGTTAATCATTCTGCCATGTGGGGCTTGAAAATTAGGATGTATAATCAGGGGTACGCAACAACACAAAGGAGTTCCGTATGGATTTTATCGTCGCCTTGTTAAAAAAATTGCCCCTGCTGGCAATCGCCCTCTTTGTGATTGGCCTGGTTTTGGGTCTGGTATATGGTTATGTGATCGATCCTGTTGATTTTGTGGATGCGACGCCGGCATACTTGCGGGCGGATCTACAGGAGGATTATCTCCGCATGGCGATTGACTCCTACCGCCTCAACGCGGACCCGAATCTGGCCGTCCAACGCTGGCAGAATCTTGGGGTGGGCGCACAGCAGGCGTTTAGTAACATTCAAGCCAACCCGCGAAACGCCGATCCCGCTGTGATCAAGGCATATGGTGATTTGATTACAAATGTGCTTTCTTCGCAGCCTGCGGCGCCCGTACAAGGTACAGGCTCTCCAACTGTAAGAACAATTACGCTGGGAGTTGGCGTCGTAGTACTGCTCGGTTTACTGGGCTATGGAGGCTTTTATCTCTTTCGTCTATTAGGCAAGCGCGGCAGCGGCGAAGTGACGCCTACCATGCAAGCCGTTGAGATCAGCCGCAATGCCGAGAAGACCAATTTTGAGCAAATGGGACTGGCCCCCCCCATTACACAGACTATGACCACATATGTGCTTGGTGATGACTTGTACGATGAATCCTTCAGCATTGATACGCAGGCTGGCGAATTCATGGGCGAGTATGGCGTGGGCGTTTCGGAAGCCATCGGCGTTGGTGAGCCGAAGAAGGTTACCGCGCTTGAGATATGGCTGTTCGACAAGAATGATATAAAAACTGCCACAAAAGTGTTGATGTCCCAGCACTCTTTCAATGACCCTGCGATTCGCGCCCGCCTCGAACCAAAAGGTGAGTTGGTATTGGTCGAACCACAATCCCAGGTCCTGCTTGAAACGGCCACCCTGCAATTGCTCGCAACCGTTGTAGACCTCGAATATGGTCATGGGCCGCTTCCATCTGACAGCTATTTTGAACGCATCACGCTGGAATTAGCGATCTGGCCGAGACAGGGTTAATAACAAACACTATAAACCTCGAATTTAATTTTGGACGAAGCAAAATGCTGATTAAAAGAATTAATCAGCATTTTGCTTCGTGTGCATTATCAGCGCTCCATTTTGGATCTAAAAAACTCACTGACGAAGGATTAATTTGGGGTGCGTTATGTTTGGAGGATCTCTGCGGCGGAGATCATGGAGAATAGAGCTTTTTGTCAAAAACCCATGACAGAATCACAAGTGGTGAGCTGGCTGCATAAGCCGTCAACCTCGCACGACTTTTACCAAACTTTCCCCTCTCGTGACATTGAATTGTTTTCGATTGTGTTCTTTTCCCGCAACAGCCTGTTTTGGCATTTCATATACATCGACCACGTTGTCACTGAGTCGTATAATGACAACGCGCAGGTTGGCAAGCGCGGGGATTGAAAATAGCAGCTTGATAATCCGTACGGTATTCTTTGGAGTGGATTCATTCAATACGATTACATCCGGCCGGTTCTGAGAAATTTCATCCAGAAACGTAGGGTCATCTGTGTACTTTGCAGACGATACCTGAAAATCGGCTCCGTCTTTGAGCAGGTTTGCGACCCCCTCTTCAAAAATCGAATTCCCAAAAATGAGAACGCGCTGTGTTGAATGGTCTGAGTATGGCATGGCAAATTTACCTATACAACTGAGTTGGTGGTTGAGACGGTTGGTTTTTTAATAGTCGTTGAAGCTTCAAAAAAGTTACGGGTAAAATGAAAAACCATATAAACTGGGAAACGCAGATCGGCGAATCCACTCAGCACGGATCGCAAAAAAGGCCGCCAACACGTGTAGTTAAGTGTTGGCGGCCTTTTTGGTTATCACTATTGATTTGGGTGTGTTTCATTTCAGTTGAAACCGTCCCGAAGGTTGGCACAAACGACCAAATTTTCTCGACAAAACCTTCGGGACGTTCTTTTTGTCAACTCATTTGAAACACACCCTATTGATTTACTTCAGTTGTTTTCATGATCAGGCTAGAACAAGCCCAGTACCTTGCCGGTCTTCAGATCCAAATCCACATCGTAGAATACGGGCCGTGTGGGTAATCCGGGCATCGTCCTCATATCGCCAAGGATCGGATAGAGAAAGCCTGCGCCAACACTGGCGCGGATCTCGCGCACACTGATGCGGAATCCGTTTGGCGCGCCTTTCTTTGTGGCATCGGTTGTGAATGAAAGGTGGGTCTTCGCCATACAGATCGGCAGCTTATCGAACCCGAGACGGGTATAGCGCGCGACCTGTTCCTCAGCTTCCTGTGAATAATCGACGCCATCGGCGCGATAGATCTCGCGTGCGATCGTTTCGATCTTCTCTTTGATGGAAATTTCCAGCGGATACAGGAACTTGAACTTGCTGGGTTTCTCGGCAGCTTTTACAACGGCTTCGGCAAGTTTCTTCGCGCCTGCGCCGCCATCAGCCCAATGGGTGGAGACGACCGCATCCATCGCGCCCATCTTGAGCGCGGCTTCGCGGATGAGTTCCACTTCGGCTTTGGTATCGTTGGCAAATGAGTTCACCGCAACGACCACGTTCACGCCATACTTGAGCGCGTTTTGCACGTGGCGCTCAAGATTAGGTAACCCCGCGCGCAGAAGGTCGAGGTTCTCATCTGTATATTCGGGCGCGAGTGGTTTGCCGGCCACCACCTTCGGGCCGCCGCCGTGCATCTTGAGCGCGCGCACGGTTGCAACCATCACAACCACCTGCGGGATCAAGCCAGAGTAGCGGCATTTGATATCGAAGAATTTTTCCATGCCGATGTCTGCGCCGAAACCAGATTCCGTGATGACGTAATCTGCAAGTTTGAGCGCGATCCTGTCGGCGATGATCGAGGACTGTCCGTGTGCGATATTGGCAAACGGTCCCGCATGAACGAAGGCAGGCGTCCCTTCGAGGGTTTGCATCAGGTTTGGCTTGATGGCATCCTTCATCAGAACAGTTACTGCGCCGGCCACACCGAGATCCTCAGCGGTCACGGCTTCGCCGCGTTTATTGGTGGCAACGACCATATTGCCAAAGCGTTCGCGCATATCTTCGAGGTCTGTGGTGAGAGCCAGCACAGCCATGATCTCGGAAGCGACGGTAATATCATAACCAGAGCGATGCTCGTGGCCCGCTTCATCCTTGCCCAGGCCCACTTGTACTTCGCGCAACATGCGGTCATTGATATCCACAACGCGGCGCCAGGTAATCGTAGACTCGTCAATATCAAGCCGCGCAAAAAGTGAGCGTTCTTCGGCTGTTAAATCGTTGGGGTTTGTTTTTTTGATGCCGAGTTTCTTCAAGCGGCGCAGCATGGTGGGGGCGAATTTGCGATTGCCTTTTTTATCCAGCGGGCAAAGCGCATTGAACAACTTCTCATCATCCTGTGTTTTTTCGTGCATTACGCGCGCATCCAATGCGGCGGCGGTGAGATTATGCGACGCGGTGATGGCGTGAATGTCGCCTGTCAGATGCAGGTTGAAATCTTCCATGGGGATCACTTGCGAATATCCGCCGCCGGCCGCGCCGCCCTTGATGCCGAACGTGGGACCCTGACTGGGCTGGCGGATGCACGTGAAGACCCGCTTGCCCAAATGCGCGCCCAACGCCTGACTCAGCCCCACCATCGTAGTGCTTTTCCCTTCGCCAAGAGGGGTGGGGGTGATGGCGGTCACGTCAATATATTTTCCGTTCGGACGATTCTTGAGGCGTTCCAGGATCTCAAGTTTGACCTTGGCTTTATACGGCCCATACATCTCAAGTTCGTTTTCGCGAATCCCAAGTTCCGCGGCGATCTGTGTAATGGGCTTGATACTTGAAGCCTGCGCGATGTCAATATCAGAAGGCACAGGGCGCACGAGTTTTAACTTAGTGGCTTTGAATTTCACGACGGTCTTCGTAGAGCGGGGAGCGGCTTTCTTCCCCTTCGGGGACGATGTAGCAGCAGTTTTCTTTACAGACTTCGCTTTGGTAACCATGGAATCTCCTTGTTGATTATATATAATTCGGGTGTGTTTCATTTCAGTTGAAACCGTCCCGAAGGTTGGCACAAACGACCAAATTTTCTCGACAAAACCTTCGGGACGTTCTTTTTGTCAACTCATTTGAAACACA
>JBBSCM010000271.1:0-5573 GCA_038250295.1 Anaerolineales bacterium
AAAAAACTGGACGACCTCGCCGCGCAACTGGCGGAATTTGACCTGCGCTGTGCCGCTGGTGATTATGATACGGCTTGTAGCGTGTTGCGTGAGTTTGATTTCGATTACCTGCTACTTTGGGGACATTATCGTTTGATGATTGATTTACATGAGAAGTTGCAAGGAAGAATTCAAGATTTGACTCTTGCAAGAATAAGTATTGGCAACTTGGGGCAAGCATTAAATTCAATTGGAAAAGTAAAAGAAGCCATCTCCAATTACGAGAGAGCGCTTGCAATGGCACGAGAAGCCAAAAATCGTCAAGCCGAAGGTGTATGGCTCGGCAACCTGGGGAATGCGTATGCGGATTTGGGCGATGCGCACAAAGCGATTGAATTGTACGAGCAGGCTTTGGTCATTGCCCGTGAAATCGGCGACCGACGCGGCGAAGGCGCGGACCTCGGCAATACAGGGCTTGCTTATTTAAGTCTGGGCGAACATCAAAAAGCCATTGATTTCATGTCACAAGCAATTCAAATTGCCGATGAAATTTCTTATACCGACGTTCAAATTGAAGAACGTTGGGGAATAGCACAGGCTTACCTCTTCCAAAATGATTTGGTCAATGCCCGTACCACCATCGAAGCCGCGCTTCAATATGATGTGCCACAATACAATCACAACGCAAGCGCCCTGCACGGAATCATCCTGCTCAGAGACCTGACAGGTTTTACAGAGAGTCTTACGGGCGGGGCGACTCGCGCTGAAAACCTGTCAGGTCTTGCCATTCAGTCCTTCACGCGCGCCATCGCCCAGGCGGATGAAATCCTTGCCAAAACGCCCGATTATTATGATGCGCTGGATGCGAAGGGCTTGGCGTTGTGTGGGTTACTCCTCACCAAAGACCTGACAGGTTTTACGGAGAGTCTTACGGGCGGGGAGACTCGCGGTGAAAACCTGTCAGGTCTGGTACTGGAGACATTCCGCAAGGCGCGGGAGATTGCGCCACATGCGGGGGTAGTTAAATCTGTGTTGAGGTTGTTCGATGAGTTGGTCAAATGCGATGAGGAAGGGATTTTGAAGGATGTGAGGAAGGCGGCGGAGGGTTTAGAATAATGTACGCACCGTTGGTTGAGTAGGCGGCGATGCTCTTCCGCCGCCGTATCGAAACCAACAGTTGCCAGAGAAGTTTCTATTTGGTGGTGAGTGGTGGTTTCGATACGTTCCTCGCATTCGCTCGGAACTACTCAACCACCGAGTTGGGCATGAACAAGATTGCGCCACATGCGGGGGTTGTTAAATCTGTGCTGAGGTTGTTTGATGAGTTGGTAAAATGCGACAAAGAGGGCGTGTTGAAAGATGTGCGCGAGGCGGTGGAGGGTAAATAGTAAATGGTAATTATCTTGCGATGCTCAAATTACCATTTACCAATTACGAATTACCAAAGGGTATAATTCCGCTTGGAGGCAGCTATGCTTGGAACAAAAATTTCCGATCTAACCGTGGACGAATTCCGCGCGTTGGTGCGCGATGTGGTGCGCCAGACACTCGATGAAATGCTCAACGATCCAGACGAAGGATTATCCTTGCGGGATGGGTTGGAGGAAGCCTTGCAGCGCTCCATCAAGGCGGTCAATGAAGGCGGGCAGACCTACAATGCCGACGATGCAGCCAAACGACTGGGAATCAATTGGTGATGGTTCAAGTCAAGTTCACGCCCGACGCGCTGGATCAACTTGAGAAATTGGATAAATCTGTTGCCCAGCAGGTTTTCAAGAAACTTCGCTGGCTGGCGGAACACTTCGACGAGTCGACACCCATTCCGCTGACGGGCAATTTGAAGAGTATCTATAAACTTCGCGTTGGGGATTATCGGGCTCTTTATACTTTCAGCAAAGAAAAAACAACCATCATGGTTCACTTCGTTCAACATCGAAGCGAAGTGTATAAGACAAAGTGACCCCTGAACCTTCCGCGCGGAAGATTGCGCCGCACGCGGGCGCGAAGCGGTCAAATCTATGCTGCGGTTGTTCGATGAGTTGGTCAAGTGCGATAAAAATAATATGTTGAAAAGCGTAAGGGAAGAAAACAAAATCCCCGCCTTAGCGACGGGGATTTTTCAAACTATCTTCCAACCTGTTCGAGTCGTTCTGCCAGCCAAACCTTAATAATGGATTGACGTGTGACTCCCAAGCGTTTTGCTTCACGATCCAGCGCATCCAGCATCCAAACCGGGAATTCCATGTTGATACGCTTCTGTTCCTCTGCGGGACGGCGCGCTTGCGAAAGGTCAAGATGTTCGATAACGCTTTCGCCGTCATCGAATCTTTTGTCGAAATCAGCCGCTTTCGTTTTCATACAATTCAATCTCCTCATCTCTTGAACGCCGTACAGAGATAATCCTGATATTCTCACCGCGATACGTAATCACTGCCGACCAATATTTGTCTTCAATCTTTCCGATAACTAAAAAACGCGGCTCGTCCAAATCCTTGCAGGGATTTCCAAATGTAGTTCATCATCCCATAAGGCTTGCGCATCGTCAAAATAAATTCCGTGTTTGGCAAAATTGATTTCGCTTTTATGTGGGTCGAATTCAAAAGGCATAAATAAAATTATACCAACAAAACATGATGGCAAATTCCCCGTTTTATATGGTTTAATCCCCGCATGGACTCCTCCCTCACCCCCTTCTTCAACCCCAAAGGCGTCGTCGTTATCGGCGCGTCCACATCCCCTGAAAAATTAGGTTACGGCGTGGCGCGCAATTTAATTCAAAGTGGGTATCAAGGCGCGATCCATTTTGTCAGCCAAAAAAGCGGCCAGTTATTCGAGCGTCCGTTGTATACAAACTTGAGCGATGTGCCGAATCCCGTTGACCTTGCGATTCTCATCGTCCCAACCCAAGTCACGCCGCAGACGATTGAAGATTGCGCAAAGCGTGGAATCAAAGCCGCAATTATTGTCTCCTCTGGATTTCGTGAAATGGGCATGGAGGGCGCGGCACTCGAACAAAAATGTGTTGAAGTCGCGCGCAAATTTGGCGTCCGTTTGCTCGGCCCCAATTGCATCGGCACTCTCGATACGCATCTTCCGCTCGACACAACTTTTCTCCAGCCGCCTATGCCCACGCAAGGCGGTATCGGTTTCATTTCGCATTCGGGCGCATTCGCCGCCGCGGTCATTGATTGGGCGCGCGGACAGGGTTTCGGTTTTTCGCAGATCGTCAGCCTCGGCAATCAGGCGGATGTCAACGAGACGGATGTGCTGCCCGAAGTCGCAAAGGATGAGCACACGCGCGTCATCGCGCTTTACATGGAAAGCGTTTCAGACGGCAAAAAGTTTGTTCAGGCCGCCAGTAAAGTCACAAAACATAAACCTGTCATCGCGTTGAAAGTCGGTCGCTTTGAAGCGGGACAAAAAGCCGCGGCCTCTCATACGGGCGCGCTGGCTGGCTCCGAAGCGGCATTCGACGCGGCTTTTGCGAAGGCTGGCATTCTGCGCGCCGATACCGCCGAGCAGATGTTTGACTGGGCGCGGGCTTTGGAGAGTTGTCCATTGCCGCGCGGAAAAAATATGGCGATATTAACCAACGCAGGCGGACCTGGCGTGATCGCCGCCGATTCACTCGAAACGAACGGCCTGCTACTGTCTCAATTGACAGAGTCCACGCTGAGAGCTTTGATCGCCAGCCTGCCCCCGTCCGCAAGTGTGTTCAACCCCGTAGATATGCTCGCCTCCGCATCGCCTGAAACATATGCAACCTGTTTGAAAATATTATTACAGGATGAAAATGTAGATGGCGTGATGGTAATCCTCCCTCCGCCGCCGATGTTCAAAACAGCAGAAGTGGCGGAAAAGATTGTCCAAATTTTGGAGTCAAGCAGCTTGCTGCTTGTGGACAGCAAGCTGTCCGACTCCAAAAAACCCGTTGTTATCGCATTGATGGGATCAACACTTGTTGAAGAAGCAAACAAAGTATTTCAACGCGCGCATATTCCAACCTATCCGTTCCCTGAAAGAGCGGCATCGGCATTGGGTGTTCTTGCCAAACGAGAAGAATTTCTTGAAAGTAAACAGACCCTAAAGGTCTTAAAGACCTTTAGGGTCTCGGAACCAAAAGACAATAATATTGAAGAATTACTCATGTCTTATGGAATCCAAACCACTCCCATCAAACTCGCACGTAACGAAAATGAAGCAGTTGCAATTGCAAATGAACTCGGCTATCCTGTGGTGATGAAGATCGCGTCACCTGATATTTTGCACAAGTCAGATGTGGGCGGTGTGTTGCTTAATATCAAATCAGCGGAAGAAGTTCAAAGTGGCTACTCGCTCCTCGATGAGCGTGTGAGCAAGTCCATGCCGAATGCGAAGATCGAGGGCGTGCATGTGCAGCGTCAAATACCAGAGGGACAGGAAGTCATCATCGGCGCGGTGCGCGACCCATTATTTGGCGCACTCATGATGTTTGGCTCAGGCGGCATCGAGGTGGAAGGACTCAAGGATGTGGCCTTTGCTTTAGCACCGCTGAATCAAGCCGAGGCGCGGGAAATGATCCGCAAGACATGGGCTGGGAGAAAGTTAAAAGGCTTCCGCAGCATCCTCCCCGTTGACGAGGAATCTGTCATCGATGTTTTGATCAAATTATCTTTTCTCGCATATGAACATCCCGAGGTGGAAGAGATCGAGATCAATCCGCTGCGCGTTTTGACTCAGGGCGCGCTGGCTATTGATGTTAGGTACAAAATATTGTATAGTGAGTAAAAACGATTCAAAAAGGAGAATTACCATGGCAGACAGTGTTTATAAAGTGATCGAGTTGATCGGCACCAGCACGGAATCATGGGAGAAGGCTGCGGCAGTGGCAGTGGAACGCGCCGCACAATCCCTGCGTGAGCTGCGCGTCGCGGAAATCGTCGAATTGGATATGGTTCTGGAGGACGGAAAGATCACGGCCTATCGCGCAAAAGTAAAAGTCTCGTTCAAATACGAAAGCGGCGGATAAGCGCAGTAAATTCGGGGGCACTTCAACAATTGGTTTCGGAGAGTGGCTGGCGTTAAAAGATTTAACCACGGAGACCACACACCTGCCCTCCCGCTCGCTCCACTTCGGGGACTATAGTGGCGGGCGGTGCCAGGGGAGAGCACGGAAAAAATTCACAAAAATCTCTGCGCGTGAAGCGTCAGTGATCTCTGTGGTGAAGGATTTTCTTTGCTCATCTTTTCAACAGCCATCACAAAGTCTGCTGGCGCAATACGGTAAAATTGCGCTCATGTCTATTTTATTGTCTTCCCTCATTTACTACCCCATCAAAGCCTGCCGCGGATTCGATGTCAGTGAATCGCGCGTTGAACGCCTGGGGCTTGCCAATGACCGCCGCATGATGGTGGTGACACCCGAAGGCGAATTTCTCACCCAGCGTGAACATCCAAAACTCGCGCTCATCACACCCACGCTTCGACTACGTTCGACCGAAGAACGCGGTCTCGCTCCGCTCAGCGCGAAGGAAATTAATAATGATGCGCTTACCCTCTCCGCGCCGAATTTTGATTCGATTCATTTTGCGATTCAAAAAACGGGCACGCCCACG
>JBBSCM010000272.1:0-5571 GCA_038250295.1 Anaerolineales bacterium
CTCAAAGGCGAATATGACCGCGATGTGAATAAGGGACTCCCCATTCATGTCCCGCAAAATTATTATCCAAAAGACGACCCGACACAAACACCAAGCGTCCGCTGGCGTGGACACGCCAATTTGCTATATTCAAACTGGCTGAATTATTACGTGTATCAGGTCACGCCGTATGACCCGAACGAGATTCCGAAGTAATCGTGTATGACCTATCGCCAGCGCGTAACCCGTTCTGGTATCCGCTCATCCCCCAACTGGTGACATAACTTCTTCAAGCGTGGATAAGCCCCCTGCCATTTCATGTCGCTGAGATTTTCTTTAAGTGGCACATCCTCTCGAAGTGTGGATAATTCTTTGAACAATAAAGCATCTTTATAATTTTGTTGAAGGTTCTCAACCAGCGTTGTCGCACGCCCTAAACCCAGCGGAAGTTTTTTCGGGTCTTTGGGAATCGACTCAATATGTTTGAATTTCGCCAGCACAGTGGATGTGGATTTTTCTCCCCAGCCTTGTATGCCAGGATAACCATCCGCTGAATCACCGACGAGCGCTAAAAAGTCAGGAATAGACTCAGGGCCAACGCCAAACTTATCAATTACACCGTTTTCGTTCAGAGTAATTTCGCGGCGGCGGTCCCAGCAGACGATGCGATCTCCCTCCACGAGTTGAGTCAAATCCTTGTCTACGGAACAGATGATGATTTGCTCAACCGATTTGACTTTCTTAAAGCGCGCAGTTGCCGCGGCGATGGCATCGTCCGCTTCAAACTTAACCATCGGCCAGACCACCAATCCCAAAGCGGATACGGCCTTTTCAGCCAGTGGGAATTGATTCAGGATGACAGGGTCAACGCCCGCGCTTGATTTGTACCCTGCATACATCTTATTGCGAAACGATTCGATCACATGGTCGAAGGCAACTGCCACATGAGTGACCTCTGGATCAGACAGCAACAACATCAGGCTGCGCACAAGTCCCAGCGTCGCGCCGACTTCCATTCCATCGCGGGATTTTTTTGGAGGCGCGCCAAAGTGACTGCGGAATAATTCGTATGTACCGTCAACCAGGTGGATTTTCATGCAGGCTCCATTTATATTCTTGCCTTTTGTCTCTTAAGTTAGTTGAAAACGTTGATACACAACGCCAGTTGGCAGTACAGAAGATTCTATCAGGTTAAGGTTGACGCGTTTTCCTTCCGGGAATAAGCGTTTGCCAATGCCAAGCGCTAATAGATAGACATGCAGGGAAAGTTCATCTACCAGGTCATTTTGGATCAAGCCATGAACCAATACGCTGCTTCCATCCATAATGATGTTCTTGCCCGGCTGGCGTTTCGGTGTGCAAGACTCATTGCTCCCAAAAAGACGTTATTGTTAACTGACAAATTCCTACACTTTCAAAGGCGGTCCAAGTAACTCCATACCATGAGAACGCCATAATTCAGGGTCTTGGGGTGGCATTGCATTGGTTTTTGTTACTTCTCGAAAGAAAGATTCCATTTTTCCTGCTGGCATAAAAGCAATTAGCATTTTGCCGCGTGCATTACCTATATACGCCCAAACATGAGGAATATTGTGAGGGGCAAGTATCGAATCTCCAGGGATTAACTTAAATTTTTCTTGACCTACTTCCAGAATGAATTCGCCTTCGACGGCAAAGAACCACTCATCTTGATGGTAGTGCAAATGTTTAGCAGGACCGCCTTTTTCATGAAAAGTATTTTCGATAATAAAGACACCATCGCTATCTTTTGGCGTTACTTTAAAAGTAATCTCACTAACGCCAAGTCCCCGATGCTCTCCGAACTGGTCTTCATTTGCGGGGACGAGAAGTGCTGGCTTATGATAAGTTTGAGTATCAAGTGTATTGCCCATAAAAGACTCCTTTTTGAATATGGTTCATAGTGTTGATTTTGCACGAAGCCAGCATCGCGGTAGGACAGTCAGTTGCCTGACAGCCCCCGCACAAATCCCGGCGTCCCAAAGGGATTGCTGCGCTTATGCGGAACTATCGCACCGGGCTTTTCAGAGGTATTCGCATCCGCAAAGGCATTAAGCCAGGCCAGAGGCGACGCGCATGACTGCGCGTTTGGGATGTACTACGATACGTGGTTTAGTAATGCCGAATCGTTCCATCAGTTGGTTAAAGCCAACCCAATTGTAACTCTTGCGTTGACTGCGCTGGGGCGGGCGGCGAGACGCCGTCCGAGCGGAAAAATGATAAGGCGTAGAAAACTGCTTGGGATTTCGCCAGACTCCCCAGCGCCTGCCCTGAGCCTGTCGAAGGGTCGGGTGCACCTCCGCATGAAAAGGAATTCATGTTTCACCAAAGAAACAGGGGCGCATGTCTCGACAGGCTCGACAACCAATGGGAGTATCCTGCCAAAGTGGCAGACATAGAAGCCGTACAAAGCAATGGAGACGCGCTTGTCGCAGTCCCGAGGGGCACCTTGGTTTCCGATCCAAATGATGTATCCACGGGCGGCGCAAAGCAGCTAACGAAGAAGAGAACCGACCCCGCTTACGCGGAGCGGCTATATAACCTTAAGTGATCGGGTCTGCCCATAGAAAAATCGAGACGAATGAACGGCGTCGTTTTCTAAAAAATTGGCACGACGCCTTTTTGTGGTTAACTTGCCAGCGGACTTTTCCTTGCAAATAAGCTTGTTCTGTTTCTTAGAAACGCTGCGTTCGGCGGCACTCTGGTATCAAATCACAGTTTTATTTGGCCTTACGTTCGTTTGGTAGTCAAATCCTTGTCTTCCATTTCCCAGGCGTGATCGAGCGTATGAAACGCGGTGTGCCGAATCAAGAAGCGCAGCGGCCAGGTGCGGGCCATCTTGCCCTCAGCGTGGAACGTCTGGATCGCTTTGCAGTAGTCGCGGCGAAAGGCTTTCAGCCCTTTGGCGTCAGTGACCCACTCACCGTCTTTGATGCCCACCCCGAGCCCCTTCGCCCAATCCTGTTCGTTGGCGCAGACATGCAGAACGATTCGGTCCCGGTCACGTCCGCCCCCGCGTGGACCCTTCTGCATTTCGGCCGACACGCGCGAACGTATAGCGTCGAAATACTTCCAGCACGCCTGCATCAGGGTCAGTTCCCGCTCCAATTTTTCGCTTGACATGTCTTGGCGGTCGATGCTCGAAAACGCGAACGAGATGCCCCAGAAGTCGGTAGAGCCGGTGCCCTTGTATCGCTCTACAACGTCAACGTCCGTGGTGGCCGCAAACTCTGCATCCATCCCAGCCAGCTTCGCGACCTTTGCGTACCGTGGAAGGTAGGATTGCAACTTCTCAATCGCGGTCGTTGCGGTCTTCGCACCGCGCTCCAGGCCGGGCCAGTCTGGCGCCACGGCGACAACCTTCTTGTCCTTCGGTCCAATTTCCAGCGTCACCCGAATGTGGTTCGCCATAGTTCCTCCAATCAGTAATTCCTGCCATCGTACACCCAAACGGGAGCGCGGTGGTTGCAATTCAATTCTATCTCACACACCTGCCACGTTCATTCCCACAGCGGTATGCTGCCGCCATCGCGGTTTGCGTCGCGATAGCGCCCTGTGGGTACCCGCGCTGGGGCGGGCGGCGGGACGCCGTCCGAGCGGAAAAATGATAAGGCGTAGAAAACTGCTTGGGATTTCGCCAGACTCCCCAGCGTCGCGCCGACTTCCATACCATCGCGGGATTTTTTGGAGGCGCGCCAAAGTGACTTCGGAATAATTCGTATGTACCGTCCACCAGATGAATTTTCATTTGAACCTTTTAGTATTTCTTCTTGCCGCCAGAAATATTGAAAGCAACCGCAGCACAGACAAGGTCTTTGAGCGCCGCCTCATCAACTTTATCACTTTCAGCAAAATCAATCGCCCGTGTGGCTTTGGCTTCCAACCCTGCATTGAATAATTTTTTCGGGTCTGGCAGAGATGCGCCTTTGAAAAAATTAAGCTTCACATGGTCTTTGAAAACTCCTGACGCAACCACATTGCCTTTACACGTCCACACGGGAACACCCCATTTCCAGTCTTCGGTGACCTCGGGTACAGTTTTCAGAATCAATTCACGAAATTGTGCGATCCACTTTCCGCGCCAGTCGGTAAGCTCTTTGATAAATTTATCGATGTTTTGTGAGGCGGTCAATTCGTCTTTTGGATCTTCTTTTTTCATTTCTCAGTTCTCCTTTAATATTGCGGCAGCGCGTTCGAGAAGAAGTTCACGTTCACGTGTGTTTCGTGTGAGTGTTGCCGCGTTTTTGAATTCTACACAGGCTTCGTTGAAACGTCCAAGTTTTGATAGAAGGTCGCCACGTACACTTGGTAGAAGATGATAAGACTTAAGTGATGGTTCAGAGGTCAATGTATCCACAATTTCAAGGCCGGCTGCCGGGCCAAAGGCCATCGAGACCGCGACTGCGCGATTTAATTCCACGATGGGTGATGGTGCGAGTTGAACCAATGCATCATAAAGCGCGGCAATGCGTTCCCATTGCGTATCCTCAGGATTACGCGCCTGTGCATGACAGGCTGCGATCACAGCTTGCAAGCGATATGGCCCTAACGGAGTGCCAAGCGATTCGGCACGCAGCAACGCCGCAAATCCGCGATGGATCAAAAGCTGATCCCACCGTCCACGATTTTGTTCGAGCAATGGAATCGGTTCGCCTGCAGTGCCAACACGTGCGCGTGCACGGGAAGCCTGAATTTCCATTAATGCTACAAGTCCATGTACTTCCGCCTCCTGTGGCATCAGTTCTGCCAGAATGCGGCCCAGGCGAAGTGCGTCTTCACATAATGCAGGGCGCATCCAATCGCCGCCGGAAGTTGCGGAATAGCCTTCGTTGAAGATCAAATAGATGACTTCCAATACGGAGGAAAGACGCGCGATACGCTCGCTTCCTTGCGGGACCTCGAACGGAACTTGTGCTTCGGAGAGAGTCCGCTTCGCCCGTACAATTCTCTGCGCTACGGTTGCTTCCGGAATCAGAAATGCCCGGGCGATCTCATCTGTCGTTAGACCACCGAGCAGGCGCAGGGTCAGTGCGATGCGTGCTTCTTTTGAAAGGACGGGATGGCAGGAGATGAAAATGAGTCGCAATAAATCATCCCCCATATCATCAACATCTGGTTCAGGAATCCCCAACTCTTGTTGAAGTTCAAGCTCGCGGCCGATCAGTTGATGTTTTTCTTCAAGCCGCACGTTGCGGCGGATCTGGTCAATGCCGTGATGTTTGGCTGTGGTCATCAGCCATGCGCCGGGATTATCGGGAATGCCGGACTTGGGCCACTGTTCCAGTGCCGCCACGAGCGCGCCCTGCGCAAGATCTTCGGCAAGCCCCACATCGCGGACGAGGCGCGTGAGACTCGCGACGAGTCTGGCGGATTCGATCCGCCAGACTGCGTCAATGGTGCGATGGATATCAGAGTTTGTTGCCATCAACAGTTATTTAGGGACCGAAGACCTCATAGATTTTGCCCTGACCGTCGCCAGCCACTTGCCAGAAACGTTTGGAAAATTCAATCGCTTCCTCTCTGGATTTAGCTTCGATCAAGGCAAACCCAACCACGGCTTCCTTTGCTTCTGTA
>JBBSCM010000273.1:0-5561 GCA_038250295.1 Anaerolineales bacterium
ACTTCGCACGTTCAACCTCGAGGTCGCATGGACGGTGCAGGTTCGTGGTGATTCAAACTCCCAAACGCCGAGCGCATCAAAATGGATGTGTACCGTGGGACTGTCGAGGGTCTGAACGTAGAAGCCGGCTTCTCCGCTGGCATAATCGGGGTCTGTGAAGTGACTCACCAAGCGGCCATTTACGTGTAGGTAGAAGGTCGAGCCTTGTGTATCCACACGCAGGATGTCGTCCACGTCAGCGGCATGGAGACTGTTGTCTGTGCCTTCGGCCAGGACTTCGAGTTTATTCGGACTATTTTTGAGCAAGTACCATTTTTTAGAACGCGGCGAAATCGTAAATGCATAATATAGATCGCCGGAACGGCGGAAAACCAGGCCATAGCGAAAATCTCCTGCCGGGTCTGTTTTTGTTGAATTTGTAAATACCTTCAATTCAAGGGTTGCATCCTCGAATATCTGTTTTCCGGGTTCAAAAACCGTTGTCTTGGAATTGGGACTCTTGATCTCGACATGGTAATATTCCGGTTCATGATAGCCGATGAAGTAATTATCAAACTTTGCTTCAGACCAGCCGGTGGTGGGATTCGTGAAATCATCCTTATATAACTCAGTTGTTTGAGGTCCCTGGGGTTGTGGCATTTCAAAATTTGAGACAGACAATTCATCGAAATGTATATGCACTGTGGGGCCGTCAAGGGTCTCAACATAAAAACCCACTTCTCCAGTGGCGTAATCGACATCAGTAAACTGGCTCACGAGACGATCATTTACGTGTAAGTAGAAGGTCGAGCCTTGCGTGTCGACGCGCAGAACATCGTCTACGTCAGCATCGTGGAGACTATTATCTATACCCTCAGTCAAGACCGTCAGCTCATTTGGAGTGCTTTTGAGCAAATACCATTTCTTGGCGCGCGGGGAAATCGTAAAGGCATAATACTGATCACCAGAGCGGCGGAAAACAAGCCCATAACGAAAGTCGCCGTTGGGGTCGGTTTTTGCTGAATTCGTAAATACCTTCAATTCAAGAGTTGCGTCACCGAAGACCTGCTTTCCAGGTTCAAAAACCGTTGTTTTGGAATTGGGACTCTTGATCTCGACATGGTAATATTCCGGTTCATGATAGCCGATGAAATAATTATCAAACTTCGCTTCAGACCAGCCGGTAGTTGGATTCGTGAAGTCATCATGAAACAACACATTTGAGTTTGCAGTTGAATCGGAAACGGGCGCTGAGGTTGCTGTGGCATCAACAGGGACTTCACTAGCCGAGGCTGCTGAGGTTGCTGTCGGCGCTGGCAAGCCTAAATTCTGGCTGCAACTCACAGTGATCAGAACGATGACCAGCATCGTTATCAACAAATTGAATTGGAAAGTGTGTTGGTTTTTCATAGAATTTCTCCATCACCGGACCTGATCGGATGCGCAACGAAACCCGGCATACTTGACATAACGATCATCGTTGGGCGTAACCGCCAACCGATAAGCTAAATCCTGGGGTATTCCAAAGCGGCCGCCACGCAAAATCTTGTACCCATCCTGCACGCTCGCATATGGCTCGCCGACCCATTCCCATACATTGCCAACCATATCGTATAAGCCGAATGAACTGATGTTAAAGGATTGGCTTCCAACATCATAGGTATCTTGATCGGGTAGTTCACGGGTTTTCCCGCCGTTTGTCGGGTCTGTTCCCCAGGGATATAGCCGCGGATTTGCGTTGGGACCACGACCCGCTGCTTCCCATTCCGCCTCGGTCGGTAACCGCTTGTTTGCCCAATTGCAATAAGCCGATGCCTGATCCCATGAAACTCCGCGGACTGGTTGATTGTCTCCGGCCGGCCAGATCACGGGCGCTTGAGTGCCGGTCTCAGTTAAGAATTGTTGATACTGTTGGTTTGTAGTTTGGTACTGGTCGATCCAGAATTCATTCAATGTAATACTTTGCACGGCGCTGTGATATTCGTCCTCTGAGCTGGTTCCAACCTCGTAATTGCCGGATGTTATCCTGACCATCCCCTCAGCCGCAGGCAGGGCGTTGGTGTCAGTTGATGAAGTGCTTTCAGTGGGAGGAATAATCTCCGGACTTAAAGTCTCTGATGGTTTGGAAAAAATCGGAAATGCGGATAAGAGTCCCATTCCGCCGAGTGCGGCGGCGATCAGACAGATAAAGGCAATCATGGTCACGCCGATCCACCTTGCCGGTTTTCGAGTTGTCGTTGGAGCTGAAGATGAAACAGGAACTGGTTCCTGTTTCGTAATGACAGACGGTTTGGAAAACTTCGTACTCTTCTCGGGCGCAGCCTCATAGATCGTTTGCGCCTCCGCCGTCATTCCTATCCCCAGGAAAAAGTCAACCGCCATCTCACGGCTGGTTTGGTAGCGGTCATTGGGATTTTTTACAAGCGCACGGTTTATCACTTCTTGTACTGCATCCGGGATCCCAGGAATTGCCGGGGGCGGCTCGTTGATCTGCATATAAATCACAGACATGGTGCTATCGGCTTCAAACGGGACGCGGCCCGCCAGCATTTCATACAGCACAACGCCAAGCGAATATATATCGGTTCGATGATCGGTCTGATCGCCGCGCGCCTGTTCGGGGGACATATAAGACGGCGTTCCGCTGATCATGCCCGAGGCAGTTTGTGAAGCGGAATGTTCAATACGCACAAGTCCGAAGTCGGTTAGGACGGCTTCCACATCGTTGGTCAGTGGTTTATCGAGGGGAATCTCATCCGCTTTGCCGTGCAGAAGGATATTGCCAGGTTTGATATCCCGATGAATGACACCTTGTTCGTGGGCATAATCAAGTGCAGCGGTCAACACTTTTAGAAGACGTGCCACCTGATGAAGGGGGATGCGCCCGTCTCGTTCATGCAGGCGGCGCAAGTAGGTTGAGAGGGTCGGTCCCTTCAGATATTCCATCACGATATAAGGATGGCCGTCTGTTGTATCGAAATCAAAGATTTGTACGATATTGGGATGACGCAACCCCGCTACTACTTTAGCCTCTCGTTGAAAGCGGGCGAGCAGATCCGGGTCCTGTTCGACATAGCTATGTAGGACTTTAATTGCAACCGGGCGTTCAAGGGCGAGATGCGACCCTAAATAAACCTCTGCCATCCCCCCATGTGCGAGGTACTTATCAATTCGAACCTTGCCAATTGTCTTACCGATCCACTCAGGCATGCCTAGATTATACATCTGAATTAAGAGCTAAGTTGTCTGAAATGCAATTGAAATAGAAAATTTGATATTCAGATTCCAGGAAAAGCCTGCCGAATGGACCGTTGTTAAGCATGGCTGCGGACTCTCAGCATTCGCCCCCCGGCCGCGCTCTTACCTATTTACAAATGGATAATTATCTAACCACGTTCCAAACCATGATGACGTTATCAGGTGTAACGCTCACGGATTGCGGGGAGCTTTTTTGGTTCTTTTGACCAAGAATGGCCAGCCGATTTACGATTGTTTGATTCCACAGATCAACAAATAGGTACTTTGAGAAAGCCCTGAATCCCGCGATTCCGTCCTTGTAATATCAGAAAATGCGTGCTATACTCCGCCGTCGCGCATTTCAGAACGCAACCAATAAAAAGTAAGGACATCGAAAATGACAGACTTTATCAAGGCCGTTGAGGCCAAAGTTAATGAAAAAATCCCTCAGTTGAATTCAGGCGATACGGTCAGCGTACACGTCAAGATCAAAGAGGGTGACCGTGAGCGTATTCAGGAATTCAAAGGCATTGTGATCCGCCTTCGCAAAGGTGGAAATGATTCCTCTTTAACCGTCCGCCGCATGGCCAGCAATGGTGTCGGTGTGGAGCGCACTTTCCTGCTCCGCTCCCCTCGCATCGATAAAATTGTCGTCGAACGCCATGGCAAAGTTCGCCGCGCACAGTTGTACTTTATGCGTAACCGCACAGGCAAGAGCGCGCGCCTCAAGCAGAAGTTCGACTAAATTTCAAAAATACTTCACCAACAGGGTTTTCAGAAAGACCCTAAAGGTCTTCAAGGCCTTTAGGGTCTTTTTATTTTGGAGGTCATCATGCCAAAGCCACTCATTGGTATCACCACTCGTAACGGAAAAGATTCTGATGGGCATCCCCTCACTGCGCTTCAACACTCATATCTCAATGCAATTGTGCAGGCGGGCGGCGTGCCGATTCCCATCCCTTCCATGTTGAGTGAAGAAGACTTCCTCGATGTGTATTCGCGCCTGGATGGGATTCTCTTCTCTGGCGGGGGAGATGTGTCCATTGCATATTTCAACGGATCAGCCCACCCGAGAATTGGCGAGGTGGACGAAAAGCGGGATTCTACCGAAATCACTTTAATGCGTTCTGCTATTAATGACGGCAAGCCAGTGTTGGGAATCTGCCGCGGCGCCCAAGTGATGAACATAGCTTTAGGCGGCACGCTTTATACACATATTCATGATCAATTAAAAGGCGCGCTGGATCACGATTATCCCGGCGACTTGCGCCGAGTGATTGTCCATCCCGTGAATGTGGATGAGACCACGCGCTCTGCCGAGATTTTCGGTGAGACTCTGTTGAACGTCAACAGCCTGCATCATCAAGGCTTAAAGGATATTGCCCCAAGTCTGCGTGTAGCGGGTCATGCGCCTGATGGCTTGGTGGAAGTGGTTGAAATCCCAGATCATCCGTATGCTGTGGCTGTCCAATGGCACCCCGAATGGTTGACCGACCAACCGTCCATGCAAAGGTTGTTCAAGTCATTTGTGGATGCGGCGGAAAAGTAATTTCCATACTGTCTTTCCATGATCTCTCAAAATAATCCCATTGGTGTATTTGACTCTGGTGTCGGCGGCCTCTCTGTCCTGCGTGCCATGCGTGAGCAAATGCCCACGGAGAATATGATCTACTTTGGCGATCAGGGACATGTGCCTTATGGCGCACGTTCCATGGAAGAGATACAGAAATTCTCTGAGGGGATCACGCAATTTTTACTCGATAAAAACTCCAAATTAATAGTCGTGGCTTGTAATACCGCCTCTGCCGCCGCATTGACTTATCTCCGCGAGAAGTTTTCCAGTGTTTCTTTTGTAGGCATGGAGCCTGCGGTCAAGCCTGCGGCTGAGATAACGAAGACAGGCAGGGTTGGCGTATTGGCAACTCCAGCCACATTTCAAGGTGCATTGTATGCTTCGGTTGTTGAACGGTTCGGCGCAGGTGTTGAACTTTTTCAACACACCTGTCCCGGGTTGGTAAATCAAATTGAAAATGGGGAACTCGATTCACTGAAAACACGGGCAATTCTTGAAGATGCCTTGCTCCCCATGCTTGAAAAAAATATTGATACGGTTGTATTGGGATGTACGCATTATCCATTCGTGATTCCGCTGATTGAGCGAATTGTGGGGCAGAATGTGCGGGTGATAGACCCAGCTCCCTCGGTGGCGAGGCAGGCTAAACGTTTGCTTGAAGCGGTGAAAAATATAAATCAGACAGGCGAAGGCACACAAGTCCAATTCTTCACTTCCGGAGATGCGGCTTCCATGAAATCTTTATTGCCACTATTGTTGGGGATGGATGGCG
>JBBSCM010000274.1:0-5537 GCA_038250295.1 Anaerolineales bacterium
AAGGAACCTCAGAACCATTTTACGATGTCGTTTCAGTGGTCATCGCGTTGGTGGTTTTGGGACAGGCGCTTGAACTGCGCGCCAAGGGACAATCCAGTTCGGCGATCAAAAAGTTGTTGGGCTTGCAAGCCAAGACCGCGCGCGTCATCCGAGATGGCAAGGAAATGGATTTGCCGATTGAAGAAGTATTGGTTGGCGATGTGATCCAAGTGCGCCCTGGCGAGAAAGTGCCAGTGGATGGAGTCATCGTCGAAGGCAGTTCCGCTGTGGACGAGTCCATGCTGACGGGCGAGTCAATGCCTGCTTCTAAAAAAATGGGCGATGAAGTCATTGGCGCGACCATTAATAAGACTGGCGCGTTCAAATTCCGAACCACAAAAGTCGGCAAAGATACCGCTCTCGCTCAGATCGTAAAAATGGTGCAGGACGCGCAGAATTCCAAAGCGCCGATTGCCCGATTGGCGGATACCGTCTCTGGTTACTTCGTGCCCGTGGTGATGATTCTTGCCGTGTGGACATTCGTGATTTGGTTTGTGATCGGTCCGCAACCGCAATTGATCTACGCGCTGGTGACAAGTGTCACTGTTTTGATCATCGCCTGCCCCTGTGCACTTGGACTCGCCACTCCGATGAGTCTGATGGTTGGTATCGGCAAAGGCGCGGAACATGGAATTCTCATCCGCTCTGGTGAAGCGTTGCAAACTGCACGTGGCATCCAAATCGTGGTGTTGGATAAGACAGGTACGATCACGAAAGGCAAGCCTGAGTTGACGGATGTAGTTATCAGTGAACAGTCGTCAGTAGACAGTAAAACTGATAACCGATCACTGATCACTGATGACTTGCTTCGATTGGCTGCTTCAGTGGAGAAGGTGAGTGAGCATCCGTTGGCACAGGCAATCGTGGAAGGCGCTCAAGCGAAAAAATTGGAATTCGTGGAAGTCAAAGACTTTAATGCGATTCCTGGTCATGGTGTATCTGCAAAAGTTGAAGGAAAAAGCATCTTGATCGGTAATCTCAAGTTGATGAACCGTGAAAATATCGCGCTGGGTTCACTTGAAGAACAGTCCAAGTCACTTGCCGATGATGGCAAGACCCCGATGTTCATTGCACTCGATGGTAAAGCGGCTGGCATTATCGCAGTGGCAGATACGGTCAAGGAAGATTCCGCCGAAGCAATCAAAGTCTTGCAAGATATGGGCATTGAAGTCGTGATGATCACAGGCGATAACCGCCGCACTGCCGAAGCGATTGCACGCAAGGTTGGTGTCACACGCGTGCTGGCAGAAGTTCTGCCTGAAGATAAAGCAAACAACATTCATTTGTTGCAGGCGGAAGGCAAGAAAGTCGCGATGGTCGGTGACGGCATCAACGATGCGCCCGCATTGGCACAGGCGGATGTCGGTCTCGCCATTGGCACAGGCACGGATGTCGCTATCGAAGCCTCGGATATCACACTCATCAAAGGCAGTCTCAAAGGTGTGGTCACCGCCATCGAAGTCAGCCGCGCCACGATGAACAACATCTATCAAAATCTTGTCGGTGCATTTTTCTATAACGCGCTGGGCGTTCCGATTGCAATGGGATTATTGTTCCCCTTCTTTGGAATTCTGCTCAGCCCGATGATCGCAGGCGCTGCGATGGCGTTTTCGTCTGTTACAGTCGTTGGCAATGCCAATCGTCTGCGTGGCTTCAAACCGAAGTTTAGCGCGAAATAAGGAGCATGATATGTCTATTCCACAAATCTTTGTAATTCTTTCTGGAATCCTTTTAACAATCTTGATCGCCTGGTATTTCTGGTTCGCGCCCAAAGCGCAGACTCGCGCAGCCGTCAGCGAATCAGGTGCGCAGGAAGTTGCCATCACCGTAAAAGGCGGATACACCCCTGACGTGATCGTAGTCAAGGCGGGGCGTCCCGTCCGCTTGACATTCACGCGGCAGGAGAGTTCATCCTGTTCGGAGAAAGTCTTGTTCCCTGATTTCAATCAAAACGCGAACCTGCCCGAAAGCGAACAAGTGACTTTGGAATTCACACCTGATAAAGCTGGCGAGTATGGCTTCCAATGCCAGATGGGCATGCTGCGCGGCAAGTTGATCGTGGAATAAAGTTCGATAAGGAGTTCGTGAAATGAAAAGCACAGGAATCCATTTGCCAAACCTGTCCTATATCACGGCATTTATTATCGGCGTGATCCTGTTCGCTTCATTTTGGAAGACATTATTTGGCGCGGCTTCCAGCGTGGTTGTCCTTGCAGGAATGGCGGGCGTGGTAGTCGCTGTATGTATATTCTGGCTGTGGAATGAATTCAAAAAATCAAAAGATAAAGGCAATTGATCCATGACTCAAGACGAACCTGAACCAATATTCAAAACCGCCTGCGAAGGCACGCTCAAAGATCCCTCCAAGTACCCAAGCGCGATCTATAACGGCGAGCGGATCTATTTCTGCACCTGCGCCTGCTTGCGCGTTTTCAATTTGGATCCCGATGCGTTCATGGCGGGTAAAGTAGAACATCCACTCGAAGAAGATTAATTTCAAACTTCGGAAGTCTCAAAGACTTCCGAAGTTTTTTACTGACATTCGTCATAAGCCATTTGGCTTGTAATTTCTCCCGCCATCCTGCGCTACACCCATTTCAACTGTCAGACTATTATTGGGTCATCCGATACTGGAGGCACAATATGTTTTCAAAAACACGCAAACTCTTATTTCTTTCGCTCATCGTGGTCTTACTCGCCACTTCAATTTCCGCCTGTTCAACAACAAAATCCAGTGACGTGCATCTGTATATGCTTCCCATGGATCAAATGCCCGCGGATGTGCAATCCGCCCCTGTTGTCGTTCAAGAGGCATATCAATTCGCCTCGATCAATCCAGATATCATGAAAGATATCCCCTGCTATTGCGGCTGCGGTGACATTGGACACACATCCAACTACGATTGCTATGTTTCCAACATAGATGGTAAAGGCACTATCGCCTTCGATAATCACGCCCTCGGCTGTTCCATCTGCGTGGACATTACACAGGATGTCATGCGTATGCTGCGGGATGGAAAAAGTCCGCAGGATGCCAGAGCCTACGTAGATGCGACATACTCCAAATATGGGACATCGAACATTCCATGAAAACGCGCCGCTTCCTCCTTTGGACTTTGGTCTGCTTCATCTTAATCGGCTTGATCGCAGCCTGGAGTTTTTCCCGCCAACCCATCACCATTCACGCGCGGATTGCTGAAGATGGCGGCTTCACTCCTGACAGCATCAAAGCACGCGTGGGAGAACCTTTGAAACTGCGCCTCGTCTCAGATGATGTGGAACATACTTTTGCACTCGGGCAATCTCCCTTGCAACCCGTAATCTTTTCACCAGGCAAACCTGTAACACTCACACTCACATTTGACAAACCAGGTACATACACCTTCTATACCACCACGCCCTCCAGCTTGAATTTCTGGCGTATGCGCGGCGTGATCGAAGTCAGCGGCGATGGAGAAATTTCGCCAGCCGAACCTCCTCTCTATGTCCGCCTCGGCTTGGGACTTGATGAAGAACATGAATCAGGGGAGGAACCTGTTGAATTGGCGTATCAGCCATCGGCGGAAATTGACGAAGCGTTAATAGATCAAATTCCCGCCTTGTATCAAACACGTGATTACTACGTTGCGCATTCTCCAATGGAAACATTCGAAGACTTGCGCGCAGAATCTGCTTTGCAATCATTAAGCGACAATGATGTTTGGGATGTGACCGCCTATCTTTGGTGGAAAAATACATCTCCAACATCGCTGGCAGAAGGGCAGAGTTTATATCAGGCCAACTGCTCAGCCTGTCACGGCGAAAGCGGTGCGGGCGACGGTCAATTCGCAGATGAGATGAAAGCCATCTCAGAAAAAAACATGGACGAGCATGGCATTCAAGCCCCAACTGATTTTACAAACGCGGAACACTTGCTTGAGGCAAAACCTGTAATATTGCAAGGGCTTCTTCTGCGCGGCGGCATGGGTACAGGCATGCCGATGTGGGGAACGATCTTTACTGAAGAACAGACTTGGGATCTGGTTGCATATTTGTATTCATTTCAATTTAAATATCCAGGAGTATATCAATGAGCAAGAAACACAATAAGCAAGAGCAAAGAAAATCCTTTCCCTGGCCGCTTGTTATAGTGGGCGGCCTCTTGTTGATCGTGGCTGCGTTCTTCTTCGCCAATCAAGGCGGTGGCGATGGGGGTGGAATTCCAGCCATCGCTGTAGATCAACAAAAGATCGATTATGGTGACGTGAAATTCGGCGTCAATAAAACCTTTGCCATCAAAATCACCAACACAGGCGATGGCACGTTGCGCTTCAAGGAAGACCCGTACATCGAAATATTGGAGGGCTGCTGACCTCCTGACTTGACCATCGGTTCGATGGTACTCAAGCCCGGCGAAAGCACGATCGTTGAATCCAGCGTCTTCATGATGCACGAAGGCATGGATGGTCCGCATAACTTTGGAGTGCATTTGAAAACAAATGATCCTAAAAACCCTGATCTGATAGTGAACGTGTTATCGAATTGGATACCGTAAGTCAAGAGGAATCAAAACAGCCGCGAACTTCATAGGTTCGCGGCTGTTTTGATTCATGCAACTGGTAACGTAAATCTAAATGCACTTCCTTGCCCTTCGCCTGCCGACTCCACCCAAACATGTCCCCCTTGTGCTTCGACGAGAGCATGTGCAATTGTCAAGCCTGGTGATTACCCACAAGTCTGTTTGTGTCATTCCAAACAACAAGGCAAGAGCATTTTGCCGCGAATTACGCGAATTTCCACGAATTGGTTTGGAAAAATCCGCGCGTATCCGCGTAATTCGCGGCCGAATTCTTGTTTTCTTCCCCTGGAACTGGGAGGCGCGAACATGTGGGTAATCACCAGAATGGCACTTCCGCCGCCCGCCTGACGTGAGCGCGATTTATCAACGCGGTAGAAGCGGTCAAAGATGTGCGGGAGATGTTCAGGCGGAATACCAACGCCAGTATCCTTCACAACAATTTGAATTTCATCTTTAACTTGTTTTACGGAGATGCTGATCTTGCCATTCTCTGGCGTGTATTGAAGCGCATTCCCTGTGAGATTCGTCAGCACTTGGATGGCGCGGTCTTCGTCGGCTAGAACATGTGGAAGGTTGGGAGCCAGCTCCAGGTCCAGAGAGATGCGTTTTGATTCAAATTAAGGGACAAGGGATGAAACATCCAACGAGCGGAAATCCAAATCATCATCGGTATCATAGGGCCAGCGCTTTTTCCACTTTCAAGCCTGGAGGTCGTTGGTTCATAAAAAATCTCCTTTTTTTTGGAGACTCCTTGAATCAAAAACCGCCGGGCTACCTGTTTTCACAGAGCCTGGCGGTTGTTGATTGACGTTTAGTAGCGGGGGCAGGACTTGAACCTGCGACCTTCGGGTTATGAGCCCGACGAGCTGCCACTGCTCCACCCCGCATCGAATGGACGCAGATATTACCATAGGCAATACAGAAAAGTCAAGCAAAGTGG
>JBBSCM010000275.1:0-5534 GCA_038250295.1 Anaerolineales bacterium
GCGCTCACAATTAAGTCCTCCTTTTTGGAGGACTTTTATATTGTTATTTTACATATGTCATTGCGAGCGGTTTGTGCGAAGCAATCTCCCTGCCGAGTTGGGGATTGCTTCGGCGGAAGTGCGCCGCCTCGCAATGACATCTATGAATCGTCTTCGTCAGTTTCTTCCAATTCATCCAGCTCTTCGATTTCATCTTCATCAAGAGACAAAAGATCGAACTTATTTAATTCTTCCATGAAGTCCAGGTTTTCGAGGGCGTCTTCAAGAAATTCAGCCGCAACCTCATCTTCGGTGTTTTCGATCAGGTTGAGGAGATAAATGCGAGCATCGTCGCCGCCGATCTGTGAAATGGACCAGATCGCTGTAGCGACCACATCGTCATCTTCCTCCTCGTCTTCGAGCATTTGCAACAGGATGGGACCTGCATCTTCAATGCCGAGTTCACCTGCGGCTTCAACAGCCGCAAACCGAATCTGTGGTTCATCGTTCAGCAGCATGCCGATCACATCTTCGTTCCAACGCTCGTCATGCGAACGTCCCATGGCGCGCAGAGCGCTGGCAACCCAGGTTGGGTCTGCCCGTTGAAAAGCGGATTCGATCAGCCCTTCCAGTTCGGTATGCGATGAATATCCAAGGGATTCAATGCATCGCTTTCGTAAAGTTGAATTGTCGTCGCTTCTTACAATGGAGATCAAAGCATCTTCGGCTTTGCCTTGTATATTTCCTGGGAGTTTTTCCAACTCGCCAAGCAGAATAAATTCACCCAGCAAATTTGCCGCTTCCATGCGCGGAGCGAGATCTGCGTCGTTTAAGAGAATGTCAGTTAATTTGCCGGCAAGCTTCGGGTCGTCTGATTCGGCGAGCAGGCGGATGGCGCGCGCCCGCACCTCTCCATCCTCATCATCCAATAGGGAGAGGCCAATGTCAATGTAAGAGACGATGTTGTCTGTTTCGAGGTTGGCTAAAAGCTGATCGAGCAGAAGCAATTTTCGGGCCGGTTTGACGCTGGACCAGATATCCAAAAATAACCGCAAAGATTTGGGGTCGAGGTCTGAATAATATTGGAGATGTCCGTGCGGGATATCTTTTTTGGAATCCAGCAGGTGATCGAGGATGTTTTGAAACGAAAGTGTGTCTGCCATATTTAAGGGACGGGGATTTGAACAGGGTTGACGAAATCCATCACGTTGACATAAAGCATAAGCCCGATCAACAGGAGCATGGCAATGCCGTTGACCGTGTTCTCCCATTCAGCTGGGATGCGCTTGCGGAAGAGGATCTCCGGGAGCGTGAAAAGAATGCGGCCGCCGTCGAGGGCGGGAATGGGAAAGAGATTCATGACGCCAAGAGAAATGCTTAGCACACCGATCAGGTTGAGAGTCCAGTTGGTGGGTTTGGAGGGGCCCGGACTTGTTGTTTCAGCGGCAGCTTCCTGGCGGGTGGAAACATCTTCCGCCACAGCTATATCGAACATGTTGTAAATGCCTTTGAAACCGATAAAGCGGGCGTCTTCAGGCGCGATCACGCCCTGGATGAGCGCGATGGGCAAATAAACAATTGTGGCCGCTTGTATGCCGGTGATCGTGAAGCCGCCTGAAATGCTCTCTACAAATGTTGCGGGTCTTGTCGGATAACCCAGCCCGACGCCAAGCGCGCCTTCACTCCTCGTTCTGCTGGAAAGCGGTGTTGCTGTAAGGGTGATCTGCCCGCCGTTGCGGTCGATCAGTAAATCAACAGGCTTGTCGAGATTTTCTTTTATAGCGGCAATGGCTGCGTCGATCTCAGTTACGCTTTGACCGTTGATGGCAAGGATGATGTCGCCGGTTTGAATGCCGGCTTCCTGGGCGGGAGAACTCTGGGAAATCGAATCGATCTTGATCGAGCCGGGAACTGGCACGCCCTCTGATGAAATAAGAAAGGAGAACACCACAATCGCGGTGAGTAGATTCATCACGGGGCCGGCGAACAAAACGACAAGACGTTTCCATGGGTTGGCAATGCCAAAGCCTCCGGGAACGTTGGGGTCGTTCTCACCCTTAAGGCGTACAAATCCGCCGAGAGGTAGAGCATGGATCGTGAATGCCGTTCCCTGCCAGGTGAATAGTGTGGCAAGTTTATAAGAGGGTAAACCAAACCCGAATTCTTCCACATCAACCTTTGCCCAGCGCGCGGCAATGAAATGCCCCAACTCGTGCAGAAAAATCATTCCGCCCAGGGCGATAATGAAGATGATCAATGTTACAAAACCAGATACCATTTTTTATTCCTTACACAGTATCGCATAATTTAGTAAACAGGAAATTCAATTTTCACTCGCAATTTCCGACAAAAAGTTTGCTTTATTATGAGACAAGCGATAATTCAGACTTCGGAAGTCTGCCTAAACACTTTTAGACTGGAAAGCCTCGCAAAAGACTTTCGAAGTCTACTTGACGACAAAACGGATTATAGCCTCAAATGGATTTGACTAAAGTTAATGTTTTATTAGACGAAATTCGCCGCGCTTCGCTCTTAACTGATAAGTGATTCGGTTTCGAGGGGCATTTTTCTCCTTGTTAGCCCGCATGGGGATGAATCCCCACGCTACGAGTACAAAGCCCACTAAAGTGGACTCCAAGCCGTATCGCGGCATTTATTGGCGCAATTGGCATTTGCGAGATAAATCTCGCGGTACGCGCTAAACCACCCTGGCCGCCCCACCGACACCCGCCACGAGAACATTTTCCACGCCAGGCAATTCTCGCAGCCGTTTCTCCACTTCTTTCGCATGATCGCTCAAACAAATGACATGGACATTCGCGCCGGCATCTACTGTGTAAGCCGCAGGTAATCCGCTGGCACGCCATTCGCGAACCGCATGGAAAATACCAACTGTCGCAGCTTGCCAATACATCAACGGCGGATTAGATGTCATCATCACGGAATGCATAATATCTGAGTCATGTTCAATGATATTTGCAAATGCATCAAAATCCTTGTTGAGGATCGCATTGCGGCAAATATCCAGCCTGCGCGGAGTATCTGCCACGCGCGCATTTTGCAGCGGACTCGTCCCAGCAATGGCGTGACCTTCGGTGGAACCTGTCTTTTTATGTGATGCATTGACAATGGCAATACAATCTGCAAGCGCCCAATGTTCGGGAGGCGCAATTGATTCTGCAATTGAATCATCGTCGCCTGTGCCCATTTTCCATTCGACAAATCCGCTGGGGATGGAACGCGATGCGGAACCCGAGCCGCGCCTTGCCAGCCGCGATAACTGCGCCTCGGACAGAGTCAGGCCTGCGGCGTGGGAGGAAGCGAGCGCGAGTGCCGCAAATGCCGCCGCAGAGGAGGCAATCCCCGCCCCGGCAGGAAAATTATTCGTGCTGACCACATCAGCGCGTTCATCGATATTTACCATCCCGCGCACAAGGTCGAGGGTGGTTGAGACGCGGTCAAGTCCCTTTCCTATTACGGCATGATCGTTGATCGTAAGGGAATCCTGTTTGGATGAATTGAACGTAACCGTTGTGCGCGTGAAAAGCCCATCGAGATTCATCGAGATGGAGCCGTTGACGGGGAGGCGCAGGGTGTTGTCACGATTGCCCCAGTATTTGATGAAGGCGATGTTGGGGTGGGCGATACTTGTTACGGTTGGATTAGTCATTTTATATATATTACCTGCGCTCAATGCATCGCCTATTTGATCAAAAATTTTTCTATTTCACCCAATATTTGCGAGAGAGTTGGCTCTTGCGTAGTGGACAAGGTATCACGAGCGCCGCTATGTTTATGATGCGGGTGCGTGCTGATTTCAGGATGATGAGGCGCATTGTCGTAACGGAAAATACGTTTGCCTGCCTGCATGAATGTGTACGCATAGTGAACCTTGACCGGATACCCCAATTCCGTGCTGACCACTTCGTACAGATCGAGAAAACTGTCCTCCCAAAATAAAACCCGGCATCGGACAAGACCGTTGTAGTCATCCGATACCAGGCAAGTAACTTCACCATGAATTTCCGCGCCCTTCACGCGGCGCAGGCTGCGTTCAATGCCCGAAAAATAATCCCCAATTTTCATCCAGCCAGGGCCGCGTCCTCTCGCATGAATTTACGAATGGGCAGGGAGGTGAGATAGAGATGATAAACCCCAGCCCACATCATGAATTCATCGCCATCGCCGAGTTTACCATCGGAGTAACGATGGAAAAATTCAATCGTGGAATAGCCATACTTGCGCTCATACTTTTCAAGCATGCGCGTGAGTTCGGGGAAATCTACTTTGCGGGGTTTGAGGGATTTTGTCATCGTTGGTTCCTCGACAAAAAGTATATCACAGGAAATATTCCCCGCGCGCGGACTTCCTGCTCTTTCTGCCTCCATAAAAGACGACCATCAATCCCAATGGAGCAAATAATAAACCAGTCGGGTCAAACGGCACGTATGGATTCGGACTGTTCGGGTTCGCGTCTCTGGTGAGGAAGCGGCCCGTGGCGGGGTCCCTTCGACACGGCTTTGCTCCTCAGGATAAACTCCATATTGTCCATTGCCAACCCTTCGATACAGCTTCGCTAGTCAGGGCAAGCTTCGATCAAGCCCGTGGCTTCGTCCATCAGCCCGCCGAAGTAGCCATATGTGAAATTACCTGTACCGTGCTGAGTCTTATGCGATCTGCTTTGCCTTTGAAATATTTTCTATCATAAGAGTACTGCCCCAGCCTCTTTTGGATCAAATCCATTAGGCCATTGCGTGAATGCATTATATTTCGCTCCATTCAAATCAGCCCCGCTTAGGTTTGACTCAGTCAAGTTGGCAAAGTTTAGGTCCGCATTGTCTAGCTTCGCTCCGCTTAGGTCAGCTCCGCGCAGGTTCGTGTCGCTTAAGTCAGCTTCTATGAGGATGGCTCCGTGAAGGTTGGCTTTGCTCAAGTTGGAACCACTCAGGTTTGCCTTGCTCAAGTCAGCATAGCGCAGCCTGGCTTTATCGAGGAAAGCGCCGCTCAAGTCCGCGCCGCTTAGATCGGCTTTGCTTAGGTCAGCTTCGTTGAGGTCGGCTTTGCTTAAGTCATAACCTGCCAGTTGCAGAGGTTTGGGTCCGCTTAGTAGTGCGTCAAGTTCATCTTTTGTGAATTGCATTGTATTGCCTTTCAGGTATTTGTTATGGGCGATTATCGTCTTCAGAGATCGTTTAAAGGATGGGCCAGGAAAAGCTCTTACCACGGAGAGCACGAAGTTCACAGAGAAATACAAAAGAAAAATCTCCGTGTGCTCTGTGATCTCCATAGTTTAAATCTTGAAAAGCCCATAACATTAGACACTTCCGTCTTTATTCAATATTGCAAGGATGATTATTTTTGGCCAGTAAAAATATTATATCTTGATAATCAAGCGGGGCAAGCTGCAAAGTCTGTCTTTGTATAGCTTTCTCTGTTATTTGAATGCCATAAAGCGATAATGATGCTCATTGTTGTTATAATCCATCGAAATTCAAAAGACTGCTTTACAGAGCAAATAAAAAATCATCTACGAAGGTAATTAAGAAAACATGGAC
>JBBSCM010000276.1:0-5488 GCA_038250295.1 Anaerolineales bacterium
CGAAAGTAAAGAACGGCCTGCTGCCCACTCCACCCATGGCAAAGGGACTGCCGAAAGGCCAGTAGACCGATAACGCCCGTCAGGTGTTGATGAAGCGTTATGTGCGCCGCGGTGACGACGGCAAGCCCGCCGAGAATGTTGAGGAAATGTTCTGGCGCGTGGCTTATCACGTTGCAAAAGTGGAGGCAGAGTGGGGCGTAGACGTGGAACAGCGCACGGTTGAGTATTACCATTTACTTTCCAGCAGGAAGTTTTTTCCGAATTCTCCAACATTTACAGGCGCAGGGACTCTGCTCGGGCAGCTTGCTGCATGCTTTGTACTTCCAATCGCTGATGATATGGGACGCGAAAGCGCGGGTATCTTCCAAACCTTGCGCGATGCCGCACTGATCCAGCAGACAGGCGGCGGCAACGGTTTTTCATTTTCAAGATTAAGACCAAAAAACTCTATGGTTAAAACTTCGGCGGGACGCGCAACGGGTCCTGTTGGGTTTTTACGTGTGTACGATCATGCATTTGGAGAGGTGGCTCAGGGCGGTTCAAGGAGGGGCGCCAATATGGGTGTGCTGCGTGTTGACCATCCCGATGTGGAAGATTTCATCGAATGCAAGATGAATGAAAACCAAATTACAAATTTCAATATCTCTGTTGGTATAACAGATGCATTTATGCGTGCTGTAAAGAATGATGAAGAGTGGGAATTAAGATTCCCAGACCTGAACGATGTCAAAGAAAAGAATTTTAGTGGAACATTGGAACAGGCGGAAACCGCTGGAATCAAAATACAAACCTATAAGAAAATTAGCGCGCGTGAGTTGTTCGATAAGATCGTAAAACATGCGCATCGTAACGGTGAGCCAGGTGTATTGTTTTTGGATGCCGCTAATCGTACAAATCCTGTTCCGCATTTGTATCAATTAGAAGCAACAAATCCGTGCTTTGTTGGCTCGACTCGCATTGCAACTGATTTAGGTCTGTTGACGATTCAGGAACTTGCAGAATCTGGCGCGAACTTTATGGCTGCTACTGATCTGCGTGCTCCACAAGGCGGACATGGTTCTGCGAGTGAAAATTTTGGTGTGGCATATCGAGTTTCATCTCCTGCATGGAAGACGCGTGAAAATACACGCACATTGAAGATGACCACTAAACATGGTTATTCAGTCACTGCAACACCCGATCATAAATTCCTAACTTCTGACCGTGGTTATATTGAATTAGGTGATCTCAAGACGGGAGATACCTTGCTCCTGCAATCTGGCGAAGGCGTGTGGGGTCGCAATTCAGAGATGCCAAATATTGAGGTCATGCGCGAGAAAATGGCCGTGATGGGGCGTGGTGGCGATCATGCTTCTGGACGCACAACGATACGAAGCGATTTTGCAGAGCAGTATTCAAATTTGCCGAAGAACTGGTCGCATGAATTGGGTCTTGTAGTTGGGACATTGATTGGCGATGGCTGGTTAAGCCCTGCGAGTAATGCGCCTGTTGGAATGGTCTTCAATTACCAAAGTGATGAATTGTTAAACACGGTTCACGAGACCATGCAAACTTATTTTGGCGCAGGACATTTGCATGAACGCGGCTCTGTACGTCAGTTGACGTATGGCAAACTGCCGTATGTTTTCTTTGAATCATTAGGTGTGCTACATGCGCCCGCTCACGAAAAGCGTGTCCCTGCTTCCATTTGGAATGCGCCACGCGAGGCGGTGGTTGGTTTCCTACAAGGTTTGTTTACTACAGACGGCACGGTGAATATTTCAACATTCAAGAAGTCCTGCTCAATCAGGCTCGCAAGCGCGTCGCTTGAATTGTTGCAGGATGTTCAAATGTTGTTGTTGAACTTCGGTATTGTCGGTCGAATTCACAAACGCCGCGAAGATGGATTTCGCAACCTGCCAGATGGTAGAGGCGGTTTGAAGGAATATTTTACTCATGCAGATTATGAATTGATAATAGATAAAGTCAGTCGCGATAAATTTGCAAAGAAAATTGGCTTCCTTGATTCTGCCAAGCAAAGCAAGGTTGAGAAATTTATTGATGGCAAGACTCGTGTTTCCAACTCTGAGACTTTTAAAACATCCATTCTTTCGATTGAAGAAGCAGGCTATGCAGATGTGTACGATCTCACTGAAATGCAGACGCACAGCGTAATTGCAAATGGCATGGTCGCACACCAATGCGGAGAGCAATATTTAGGTCCATATGAGAACTGCTGTCTCGGTTCGGTGAATCTCAATGAGCATTGCGGGCCCAATAATTCTGTGGATTGGGAAACTTTGCGAAAGAGCGTTGTGACTTCGACGCGTTTCCTCGATGATGTGGTCGAAGCGAATGCGTATGTGCCTGCCGTTCCGCAGTTGACCGAAGCTGCACATAAAGCGCGCCGCATCGGCCTCGGCATTATGGGACTCGCGGATTTGATGTATCATGTGGGCGTTCGTTATGGTTCGAAGGAAGGCCAGGAGTTCGGCGCGCAGGTGATGGAGTTCGTGAGATACCACGCCATGCAGACCAGCATCGAGTTGGCCGAAGAGCGCGGACCTTTCCCTGCCATCGAAGGTTCCATTTACGATATGGACGATATGAAATGGCAGGCGCCCAAGGCGCTGGTCAGCTATCAGAATAACTGGAACAGACCCGAGGTTAAGTGGGATGCGGTCACCAGTGGAATCAAAAAGCATGGGATCAGAAATGCCGCACAGACCACCGTCGCTCCCACGGGAACCATCGCCACTGTGGCAGGTTGTGAAGGCTATGGCTGTGAACCCGTCTTCGCGCTCGCGTACATCCGCCATGTCAATGACAATGGAAAAGATCTAAAGTTAACCTATGCAAGCCCGCGTTTCGATGAGGCCTTGAAGAAACTTGGTCTCGGTGAAGAGAAGCGACAGGAGATCGTCGAGCGCGTGATGCACGATGGCACCTGCCAGAACATCACTGAAATTCCACAAGCTGTGCGCGATACCTTCGTGGTCTCTGCCGATATTTCTGCCGAAGAGCACGTGATGATGCAGGGCGCGCTGCAAGCCTTCGTGGATAACTCGCTTTCAAAGACCGTCAACTTCCATGAGCACGCCACCGAAGAGGATGTTGCCAGGGCGTACATGATGGCCTGGGAACTTGGCTGCAAAGGCATCACCGTGTATGTGACTGGTTCGCGCGACATCGTTGTGTTGGAGACAAAAGCGACTGCGGATAAAAAAGCGCCTCCTGCTTCGACTACGCTCAGCACGACGCCCGAGCCTGCTCCTGCTCAACCAGCAGTCTCTACCATGCCGCCTTCGGCGATGATATGGCATGGTACCAAGAAGCCGCGCCCCAAAGCGTTGACTGGCAAAACGTACAACATCGAAACGCCTGTTGGCAAGGCTTTCATTACCATCAACGAAAACGGCGGGACTCAACCCTTCGAGGCCTTCGTCAACACGGCCAAGGCTGGCTCTGAAATTGCCGCGGTCTCCGAGGCTATCGGACGGTTGATCTCCTACATCCTGCGCATGGCTTCACCCATCGCGCCTGTGGACAGAATGCGCGAGATCATCGTGCAGTTGATCGGCATCGGCGGCGGACGTTCGCTCGGCTTTGGCATTAACCGTGTGCGTTCCCTGCCCGATGGCATTGGCCAGGTGCTTGACCAATATCTGCGTGAAAAAGATGGCGTTGTGATTGAAGAAGTAAAAACAAACGGCAATGGACACCATGACGAACCCGCCTCAACCAAAATGAAGATCGGGGATATTTGTCCCGAATGCGGCGAGGCGGCTGTGGTGAACGAGGAAGGCTGTAGGAAGTGCTATGCTTGTGGGTTTTCGGAATGTTAAAAGGTTGAAGGTTTGAATGTTTGAAAGTTGTAGGGCGAAGAAACTTGCCCGCTTCTTGTGCTATAATGTGCCTACAAATGTAGATACATTATGGAGATGAAAATGGTAACAGTTGGAATTCGTGAATTGAAACAGCAAGCCAGTGAATTGGTTCGTCTGGTGCGTGAAACGGGTAATGAAATACAAATCACTTATCATGGTGAGGTTGTCGCATTATTGATTCCAGTGAAACCTGTTCGTAAAGATATTGAAAATGCGTGGGCAAAACTTGATAATCTCGCCGCAGAAATTGGCGCGCGCTGGCCCAAAGGCGTTTCTGCCGCAGATGCAATGACTGAAGCGCGGCGATAATGTTCATTGTCGTTGATGCCAGTGTTTGGGTGGCGCGTCTGGTTTCCGAAGATGTATTTCACGAATCAGTTAAAGCATGGATGTCTGCCAGGCTTGAAGAGGGTGACCAGTTTCTTGCGCCATCGCTTCTTTTGGCTGAAATTGGCGGCGCGATCAGCCGTCGCACAATCGCGTCGCTTGGGTTGAAAGCGATTGAGTATGTACAAAGCCTTCCAGGTTTGCAGTTGGTGGAAATGGAAGATTCTTTGTTGCGCGAAGCAGCTCAATTGGCAGCTGAACTTGGATTGCGCGGAGCAGATTCGACTTATGTCGCAGTTGCAGTGCGGCTTGACCTTCCCTTAATCACACTGGATGTTGACCAAAGAGAAAGGGCAAAGAAGCGCATTACGATTTTGGAGATTTGAGAATGAATAGTTTGTGTCCCGAGTGCGGGGAAGCGGCGGTTGTGAATGAAGAAGGCTGCCCGGGCAAAGTGTGCCCAGAGTGCTATGCTTGTGGGTTTAGTGAACGCTAGTTAGGTTGCAGGTTTAAAAGTTGAAATGTTAGCAGGCGAGGAAACTCGCCCACTTGTTCTAAAATTGTGTTAGAATGCAGAAAATTTGTTCGATGCCGTGTAATTTGGAGAAAGTAGTAAGTTGGAAAGAAGTAAGTCACTAATATATTTAGTTCGTAATGCTCCACCTTTAACAAGAATATTGCTTTCTGTTCAGGCGGGTGGGCGATGTGAGTTCAAAGGATGTAATCGCTATCTTTTTGAGCATCACTTAACATTGTCTAGGGGTAATTTTTCGCAAATGGCTCACATAGTAGCATTCAGTGATAAAGGCCCAAGAGGGGGGATGAATAAAAAGAAAATCAAAATTGCTCATAACATTGATAATTTATTACTCTTATGCCCTTCATGCCATAAGGAAATAGATGATCACCCTAATGAATATAAAATTTCTCTTCTGAAGGGATATAAGAAGGAACATGAAAAACGGATAAAGGAATTAACTGGTCTTGCTCCAGACCTTAAAACAACAATTATAGAATTTAAGGCAAGAATTAACGAACAACCTGTTTCTATATCAAAAAGCCATATTAGAAAAGCAATTGCACCATTGTATCCTCGAGATGATGACGGGATTGTGATTGATCTAAATAACATTTCAGATAAAAGCCCGGGCTATATAGATTTGGCATGTAATGAAATCAAAAAATCGATTCAACGGCTTTACGCCTCAGAAAATATGTCTACTGATTTGTTGCATATTTCTTTGTTTGCTCTTGGTTCAATTCCTCTTCTTGTTTTCTTAGGAAGTGAATTGAGC
>JBBSCM010000277.1:0-5456 GCA_038250295.1 Anaerolineales bacterium
ATCGCAAAGCAGTGGAGCGCGGACGTGAACTTGAGTATGACTGGAAAATGCGCTTCGATGCTTATAAGCGATTGCACCCCGCGTTGGGTTCGGAGTTAAGCCGTCGTATTTATAATAAGCTTCCTGATGGCTGGGAATCTGCCATTCCAACTTTTCCAGTGGATGCGAAAGGGATGGGGACTCGTGTGGCTTCAGGAAAAACGATTAACGCCCTGGCCGCGATGTTGCCTGAACTGATCGGCGGCTCCGCGGACCTGGCCCCCTCGAATAACACAAAAATTGACGGTAGTCCCGCATTTCAAAAAGAATCCTATGAAGGACGCAACTTCCATTTTGGTGTGCGTGAACATGCCATGGGTTCTGTTGTAAATGGGATGTCTGTGTTTGGCGGGGTAATTCCTTATGGCGCCACGTTCCTTATTTTTTCAGATTATATGCGGCCTGCGATCCGTTTGGCTGCGTTATCGCATTATCCATCCATTTTTATTTTTACGCACGATAGCGTGGGACTTGGCGAAGACGGCCCAACGCACCAGCCTATCGAGCAATTGATGTCGTTACGCTTAATTCCAAATCTTGTGATCATCCGTCCCGCGGATGCGAATGAGACTGCGCAAGCCTGGCGAGTGGCAATCGCTCGAAGAGACGGGCCGACACTCCTTATCTTGACTCGTCAGAATGTGCCGACTTTGGAAACGTCGGCTCAGGTTGAAAAAGGCGCATATGTGTTGAAAGACTTCGGCACACCCGAGATCATTCTGATGGCTTCTGGTTCCGAAGTAAGCCTTATTTTGGAAGCAGCGCAAAAGCTTGCAGACGAGGGCAAGGGTGTGCGCGTGGTCTCCTTCCCAAGTTGGGAATTATTTGAGAAACAGGACGATGCCTATCGCGAGTCTGTGCTGCCGAAAAATATTCAGAAGAGACTCTCTGTCGAAGCGGGAGCAGGCCTCGGCTGGGAAAGATACGCCAAGTCATCCATTAGCATTGAGCGTTATGGCGCATCTTCACCGTATAAGACCATATTTGAACATCTTGGTTTTACCGTTGATAATGTCGTTGCGAAAGCAAAGGAATTGTAGCCGTCATTGCGAGGAGGGTGATCTTCCCGACGAAGCAATTCCCAATAATGTGTAGGAGATTGCTTCGGGCTAGCGCCCTCACAATGACGCGAGGAGACCTATGAAAATTGCAGTTGGCTGTGACCACGGCGGATTTCCGCTAAAAAAAGTTGTGATCGACTCAGTCCAGGCCGCAGGACATGAAGTAGTCGATGTCGGTACTTTCAGCGCTGAGCCGGTGGACTTTCCAGACTTCACAAAAAAACTTGGCGAAGCGATCCAAAATGGCGAAGCTGAACGCGGTGTGTTAATTTGCGGGTCTGGGGTTGGCGCAGCGATTGCGGCCAATAAGATGAAAGGTGTTTACGCGTCGATCTGCCATGATACATATTCCGCTGCCCAAGGAGTTGAACACGATGCAATGAACGTGTTGTGTCTGGGTGGGCGTGTGATCGGACCTGAATTGGTGAAGGTGCTCGTGACCGCTTTTTTGAATGCGCGTTATCTCGGCAATGATAAAGATGGTGAAAGATTTGCAAAACGGGTGAATAAAATCAAGAATATGGAAGAGCAATCGTAGTTCGTGTTGCGTGATGCGTAACTATAAGTTGGGGCTTTTACTGATCACGAATCATGGAATAACCATAAATCGTTTATTTCTTTTAGGAGTTTTACAATGTCTGAATCGATTAAGAAACTAACCTCCCTTGGCCAATCCCTCTGGTACGACAACATTCAGAGAAAACTTCTCGTCAACGGCGAACTCAAAGCCATGATCGAGCGCGGCGACATTCGCGGCGTCACATCGAACCCGACTATTTTTCAAAACGCCATCGCGAAAACAAATGACTATGATGCTGCGCTGATTCCGCTTGCCTGGGCAGGCTGGGATGCGGAAAAGATTTTCTGGCAGCTTGCCATTGAAGATATTCAGGAAGCCTGTGATCTCTTCCGCCCGTTGTACGATAAGACTAATGGCGGTGATGGGTTTGTGAGTATTGAGGTCAGCCCGTATCTTGCGAACGACACCGAAGGTACAGCGGAGCAGGCAAAAGAATTATGGGCGCGCGTGAACCGCCCGAATCTGATGGTGAAAATCCCAGCGACAAAAGAAGGCATTCCTGCCATCCGTGAATCTATTGCGGCGGGCATCAATATCAACATCACGCTTATCTTCGCGCTGGATCGCTACGCCGCTGTCATGGACGCGTATCTGGCAGGCCTTGAAGATCGGATTGCACAAAACCTTCCAGTTCAACAAATTGCGTCGGTCGCATCGTTCTTTGTCTCGCGTGTGGACACAAAAATTGATCCGCGTCTTCCAAAAGATTCGCCTCTTGCCGGCAAGGCTGCGATTGCAAATGCAAAGTTTGCCTACGACGCATTTGAATCCATTTTTACATCGCCTCGTTTTGCCACCATCAAAGCGCGTTTCCGCGCGCGCGCTCAGCGTCCGTTGTGGGCATCCACAGGCACGAAGAACCCCGCGTATTCAGATACTCTTTACGTTGATGCCCTGATCGGCCCCGATACTGTCAACACTGTCCCGCCGGCCACGCTGGATGCGTTCCGAGATCACGGCCAGGCGGCCATTACCATCACACAAGGCCTGGAGGAAGCCCAGTTATTTTTTGCTGAACTCAAGGCGCAGGGTATTTCGATGAGCACGGTCACAAAAGAATTGGAAGAGGAGGGCGTGAAGTCATTTGCGGATGCGTTCAAGACTCTTCTTGGAGCTATTGAAGAAAGAAGACAGAACGCCGTTTCTTCTCTTGGACCTTTAGCTGATTCCGTTTCGGAGCGTTTATCTCAGCTGGAAATGGATTCCGTCCCCGCGCGCCTTTGGGCACATGACCCTACGCTTTGGGCGGACGACCCCGCAGGTCAGGCCGAGGTAAAGATTCGACTCGGCTGGCTTGACTCCATTGAAGATGCCCGCACACGCCTTGACGGATATTTATCCTTTGCCAAAGAAATCCACGACGAAGGCATTGACCGTGTGCTCGTGATCGGTATGGGCGGTTCATCGTTAACCGCCGAAGTGTTAAGTTCATTATTAGCCGCCGCAAATATCGAAGCAAAGTTAAGCCTCGCCATTCTTGATTCGACTGATCCTCAGCAGGTTGCAGTTGCTGCCGAACAATATCCGCCAGATAAATCGTTATATATTCTTGCAAGTAAATCAGGCGGCACAGCGGAATTGCTCGCGGCATTCGATTATTTTTGGAAACTTAGCAATGGCAACGGTTCGCGTTTTGTCGTGACCACCGATGCAGGTTCCTCTTTGGAGAAGCTTGCAAAAGAACGCGGATTCAGAAAAGTATTTAATGCTGACCCAAATGTCGGCGGACGATTCTCCGCGCTGACGGACTTTGGCCTTGTCCCCGCTGCGTTGATGGGTATGGATCTTCCTCGCCTGCTGAATGGCGCCGAGCGGATGAAGAATCAGTCAACACAGGCTGTCCCTGCCGCGCGAAACCCTGGCTTTGCATTGGGCGCTCTACTGGCTGAGTCTGCTCTCGCAGGCAGAGACAAGCTCACGATTGTGGCTGATGCGCCTGTTGCAGCGTTTGCAAATTGGATCGAGCAGGTGATTGCCGAGTCCAGCGGCAAACATCAGAAGGGAATCCTCCCTGTTCCGTTGGAGCCGCTTGCCGCACCTGAAACATATGGCAATGATCGTTTGTTTGTATATCTGCGCAATAACGGTGAATTGGAGGCTGGTGTTGCCGCTTTAAAAAACGTTGGTTTCCCTGTGATCGAATTACCGATTACCAATCCCTACGATATTGGCGCGGAATTTTTCCGTTGGGAGATGGCTGTTTCTGTCGCGTGTCATATTTTGGGAATCAATGCATTTGACCAGCCCGACGTGCAGGACAGCAAACTTCGTACAATAGCCAAGATCACAGATTATCAAAAGACTGGCAAACTTGCAGATGTTGATTTGGTGGACTTGAAAGATGCGAAAGCTGCCTTACACAAATTTTTATCGGATGCAAAAGATGGAAGCTTCGCAACCATCAATGCTTATGTGCCGCGTAATAAAGTGACAGTGGAAGCCTTGCAGGTGTTACGCGTTGCCATTCGTGAAAAAACAAAATGCGCTGTGACCGCTGGTTTCGGCCCGCGCTTCCAACATTCCACAGGACAATTTCATAAAGGCGGACCGAATAAAGGATTATTTATTCAGGTTGTTTATGACGCGAAAGAAGATATGGAAATCCCCACACAAGGCATGACCTTCGGCACACTCATCCGCGCGCAGGCGCTGGGTGATTACGAAGCGTTGGTTGCGGCGGGAAGAAAAGTGATTCGGATTCGTCTGGATAAATTGGAAGATTTGAAGGATATATCGTAGGGGCACGGCGGATAAATTGAGAAACCGCGACGACGAATAGTTCCGCCGTGCCCTTACTGAGGTATAACCGTGAAATACGACCCGCAAATCCGCCATCGTCCCTTCGACAGTACTCAGGGCAGGCGTTCGATTCGGTTGAAGGGATACGATTACACACAAGCGGGTGCGTATTTCATAACGATTTGTTCACATCAACGCGAGCATATTTTTGGCGAGGTTGTTGATGGGGAGATGAAATTGAATAAATTTGGTTTGGTGGCCAAACAACAATGGGAGAAATTGCCAAAGCGATTTCCAAATATTGAATTGGGTGCTTTTGTGATTATGCCGAATCACGAACATGGTGTTATTCAGATTGTTGAACGTAGGGGCACGGCGGGTAAATTGAACAACCATGACGACGAATCGTCCCGCCGTGCCCCTACCGAGAAATTCCAAAAACCTGTTCATGGTTCCATTCCCACAATTGTTCGTTCCTATAAATCTGCTGTTGCATATCGAATCAATCTTATGCGCGGCGCAAATGGTGTTCCTGTTTGGCAAAGAAATTACTATGAACATATTGTCAGAAATGAAAGAGAGTTGGAATTAATTACGAAATATATTGATTACAACCCCTTCAATTGGCAATTAGACCGTGACAACGCCAATAATATTCTCAACTTGCCCACACCTGAGACTGTAGATGATTATCTGAAAGATGCTGAAGAAATGATGGGAGTAAAAACCTTATGAATGACCTCGCCTCTGGAAAATGTGTTGCCTGCCGCGGCACCGAGCCAGCATTGACCGATGCCGAAATAGCGGAATTACATCCTCAAATCGCGGAATGGCAGCTTAAAGAAGTGGATGGGGTCAAGCGTTTAGAGCGTGTCTTCAAGCTCAAGAACTTCGTTGAAGCCATGGCACTCACAAATAAGATCGGCGCCATCGCGGAAGAAGAGGATCACCACCCGTTGATCATTACCGAGTGGGGCAGAGTCACCGTCAACTGGTGGACGCATAAGATCAAGGGATTACACAAAAATGATTTCATC
>JBBSCM010000278.1:0-5390 GCA_038250295.1 Anaerolineales bacterium
GCCGCGCAAAAGAAAGCCGAGCGCTTGCGCCTTGAAACTGAATACGTTGAAAAACGTGAAAGATGGGAAACCGAACACCAACTCGATGAAGTGGTGGATGTGGACGATATCGCCTCGGTTGTGAATCAATGGACTGGCATTCCGGTTAATCAAATGCTAGAAACCGAATCTGTAAAACTTCTGCACATGGAAGCGCGTTTGCATGAGCGCATCATTGGGCAGGAAGAGGCCATTCACGCCGTCTCGGATGCCATTCGCCGCGCACGCTCCGGGCTGAAAGATCCATCCCGACCGATCGGCTCCTTTATTTTTATCGGCCCGTCCGGGGTCGGCAAGACCGAGCTGGCAAAAGCCCTCGCGTGGTTCATGTTCGATGACGAGGAAGCTCTCGTCCGCATTGATATGTCTGAATATCGCGAACAGCATACGGTCAGCCGTTTGTTCGGCGCGCCTCCTGGATACGTCGGTTATGAAGAAGGCGGTCAGCTCACAGAGGCAGTCCGCAGGCGTCCATATCGCGTCATTCTCTTTGATGAGATCGAAAAGGCACATCCCGAAGTCTGGAATGCCCTGCTTCAAATTTTGGATGACGGCCGCTTGACGGATGGTCAAGGCAAAGTGGTGGACTTCCGCAACACGGTGCTGATCATGACCTCGAACCTGGGTACTGAATACGTGACAAAGGGCGGCACCCTGGGTTTCTTCACCCAAAAAGGCGATGACGATGAACGCGCCATGCACGATAAAATCGAGAAGGCGCTCAAGGGTGCATTCAGACCTGAGTTCCTCAACCGTGTGGATGAGACCATTATGTTCTCGCCGCTCTCTTTGGAGCAAATGGAAGAGATCGTTGTGTTGCAAATGAAGGAAGTGCAGGATCGTTTGAACGAGCACGACATCTCGGTCCAGTTGACGGATGCGGCCCGCCTGTGGCTTGCCAAAGAAGGCTATGATCCCGCATTCGGCGCACGTCCATTACGCCGGGCCATTCAGAAATATGTCGAGAGTCCGCTTTCAGTGGAATTGCTCGGCGGCAAATTCAAGGATGGCGCAGTGGTGATGATAGATGTGAAAGATAATAAGATCGTATTCCAGACCGCCGCGTCTGTGAAGAAGACGAAACATAAAGTGGAAGCGTAATTCTTGTATGTCATTGCGAGGAGGATGCTCTTCCCGACGAAGCAATCCCAAACTATAGGGAGATTGCTTCGGGCAAAGTACAAGAGCGCCCTCGCAACGACATAGTTAAGAACAGGCGAAAGACGGCTAAGCTGTCTTTCGCCTCTCTTATTAAATGACCAATTTCCTAATCCATTTTTTAGACACAAGCGGTATGATGGAATAATCTTTTTCACAGCAGAGGACAAAATGATAGAAAACGAACCTACAGAAAAAAAATCGGGTGTTTCAGCGATCGTAATAGGGATTGCAGTTTTATTGTGCTGTATTTGTGTGCTGGTGGGCGGAATGGCCTGGTACGGATATTACGCGTTTACACAGCTTCCACCATCAACGGATATTTTTACTCCTCCTACGTCCTCCGTTGAAGAAAATGTCCCGCCAACAGGCGAGGCGGAAGTTACACGCCCGCCGGTTGATTCAATATCAACCGATACGTTAAGTACCTTGCAGGCGGCTGTTGTCCCTGAAAATGATCCATATGAATTGGCCTGCCAGTTACAGGATATTTGCGGCGTCTCGGAGACCGTGGAAGGCAAATCCTACAAGGTCGGCGATAAAGATCAGTTCTGGATCTCGAATTCAGATACCGCCGAGCACAGCCAGATCACAGCTACTCTGATGTATGAAACTCCCCACTCCTATTTTTGGGTGGAGGAGGGCACAAGCGTCAATGAAGCGGATATGAAAGCCTTGATGGATACGTTTGAAGAGAAGATCTATCCGACAGACCGCGAATTCTTCGGCAGCGAGTGGATTCCCGGCGTGGACGGCGACCCGCATATCTACGTCATTTATGCCACCAGTATCGGACATAACATTGCCGGATACTTTAATTCATCTGACTCGTTCAATCCGCTTGTAAAGGAATTCTCCAACGGACATGAGACCTACGTGCTGGGCACCAGCCAGGCGCTTTCCGACGAATATACTTACGGCGTTTTGGCGCACGAGTTTGTCCACATGATCCAGTTCCCAACGGACCGCAACGATGTTTCGTGGATCAGCGAAGGCTTTGCTGAAGTGGGCGTGTTCCTCAATGGCTATTACGTCGGCGGCGCAGATTATGCATACATTCAAGATACCGACCTGCAATTAAATGCCTGGTCGGACAATTCGTCGCCTGAGTTTAGCGCGCATTACGGTTCGAGTTTTCTATACCTTACTTATTTCCTGGATCGTTTTGGCAAGGATGCCACAAAAGCGCTGAACACCAACCCCGAAAACGATATTACCAGCGTGGACGATACGCTTGCAGACCTTAATATCACCGACCCCGTGACCGGTCAGTTGATCACCGCCGACGATGTATTCATGGATTGGGCAGTTGCAAACTTTCTCCAGGATGAATCGGTGGGTGATGGACGTTATACCTATCATAATTATCCCGATGCGCCTAAAGCTTCTGCAACTGAAACCATTAGCAGTTGTCCGCAGTCCCCGTTGACTCGCGATGTGCATCAATATGGCGTGGATTACATTGCCATCGAATGCGCAGGTGACTACACATTTTCATTTACAGGGTCAACGGTCACCGGGCTTCTGCCTGCCGACCCATATTCCGGCGCTTATGCTTTCTGGTCAAATAAAGGCGACGAGTCGGACATGACGCTCACGAGAGAATTTGATTTCAGCGGTGTGAGCGGTCCCATCGCGCTATCCTTCCGGACATGGTATGACCTTGAAGAAGATTGGGATTATCTCTATCTTCAAGCTTCTGAAGACGGTGAAAAATGGGAGTTTATCACAACGCCATCAGGAACAGATACCGACCCATCCGGTAATTCGTACGGCTGGGGATATACCGGTGCAACCAATGATTGGATCGAGGAGAAGGTTGATCTTTCAAAATATGCCGGCAAGAAAATCTCAATCCGCTTTCAATATGTGACAGATGCCGCAATCAACGGGGAAGGCCTGTTACTGGATGATGTCAAAGTGGACGCGGCAGGTTACAGTTCCGATTTTGAAGCGGATGATGGCGGCTGGGCGGCTGAAGGATTCGTGCGAGTCCAAAACGTTCTTCCTCAGACTTTCCGCCTGGCTCTCATCAAGAGCAGTGATTCCAGCGTGACCATGATCCCGCTTAATGCAGATCAAACCGCCGAGATTCAACTCTCATTGAAGTCCGGTGAAAAGGCTTATTTGGTTGTTACAGGCACTACACGCTTCACACGCGAAGTCGCTACGTATCAGATCGAAATAAAGTAAGTCGTTTAATAAGATAGAACGTCCCGCAGGTTTTGTCAATTGAGTTATGTCTCAACGCAGCCTGCGGGACGGGTGATTTAATTTTTGGAGGAAACATGTCCATCACACCGAAATCTGAAGTATTACATCTGGGGGAGTTGGCTGCCTATCAGGATGGCTCCGTGGTCAGCCGCCAAATCACCAAGGCAGACGCAGGCAACGTCACACTTTTTGCCTTTGACAAAGATCAGGGCCTGAGCGAGCACACTGCTCCTTTTGATGCGCTTGTGCATGTTTTGGAAGGCGAAGCACAGGTGACCATCTCTGGAAAAGCGTTTGACCTGAAAGCAGGGGATGCGATCATCATGCCCGCCAACGAATCGCACGCTTTGAAAGCAAGCCGGAGATTTAAAATGCTGCTCACAATGATCCACGCATAGTATTTATTTTCCCTTGGCGATATTTGCAACTATGACAATTTCGTTTCTTTGCGAAAATGTCAATCCTGTTTCCTGTTTCCTGACTTATAATTTTAGGATTATAAGATGACAGCCGCAAAAAAATCCACTAATGAACGAAAAACGATCGCTGTGCTTGGCGCGCAGTTAAGCCGTGTGTGGGGTGCTGAGTTTATGGCGGGCGTATTGGATTCTGCCAAAGCCCATGACACCAATGTAATTTATTTTTCGGGGGGAAAACCTGTTGCCATTGCCGCACCGCAGCATGGCGGGCAGTCTTATGGATTATATGACCTCATCAAACCGGGTCAATTCGACGGGATTTTACTCGCGGCGGATATCGGTCATGGCGCATCTTCGGAAGACATAAAGAATTTTTGCCGTGTATTTGCGCCCACCCCTGTTGCATCCTTTGCCGTACAGGCGCAGGGCGTATCCTCATTTATTGCGGATAATATCGGCGGGATGCGGGCAGTGATCCGCCACTTGATCGAAGAGCATGGATATAAACGCATCGCGTTTGTCAGCGGTCTCAAGGGAGATTTGGAATCAGATCAACGCTTAAGCGCTTACAGGGAGGAATTAAAGGCGCATAACATCCGTTTCGATGAACATCTTGTTGTAGAAGGTGATTACAGCCCGGAGAGCGGACGTGCTGCTGTGCGTACATTACTGGATGAGCGCGGGATGCGTGTGCAAGCCATTGCCGCTTCCAATGACCGTATGGCTTTTGGCGTAATGGAAGCCTTGCAGCAGCGCGGCATTAACGTGCCGGACAGCATTGCGCTGACGGGTTTTGATGATGTAAGCGAATCCCAATCCGTGGGTGTGCCGTTGACGACAGTTCATCAATCCTTTCATGAAGCCGGTCAACTGACATTTGAGGCATTGTTGAAACGCATCAATGGGGAACATGTAAGCGCTGTCAATATTTTGCCCGCGCAATTGATCGTGCGCTGGTCATGCGGGTGCTTGCCTGAAAATGTGCAAAGGGCAGTGGTGCTGAATAAGGAAGTTGCGCATACCGGCAAGTTGGAAAATAAGCGCGATGCCGCCATTCGGGCGTTGCTTGGGGCAGCCGGTATCCCGGAAAACAGTCCCGCAAAGGCCCAATATTTCGATGCGTTTGGCCGCACCTGGGATGTATTCCTCGCGAGTTTGAACGAGTTTGATAAAAGCGATGCATTCCTGAAAATGATCCAATTCATGGTGGAAGTTTTACAGCGTAATGGATATGATTCCACTACCTGGCACAATGTGATCTCGACCTTTAGAAGATACGCGCTGGGCGGAATTACGAGCAATGCCATGCTGCGCGCCGAGAATCTTTTTCAGCAGGCGCGATTATTGGTGGGAGAACTCTCTCAGCGCGCGCAGGCGTATCGGCGGCTGCAATTTGAACAGAGGGAAGAGGCATTAAGTAACTTTAGCTTTTCCATGGCGCCGGCCATGACCCTGGAAGAAATTGGCGATGCCATTACAAAGAATTTCCCAACCATGGGGTTGGAGCGCTGGTACGTAATGTTCTATAGCGATGTCAGCGCGCCGGGTTCAATTTCCTCC
>JBBSCM010000279.1:0-5378 GCA_038250295.1 Anaerolineales bacterium
AAGAAGGATGAATTGGTGGCTCGTTTCATCGAGGCTGGTGGAGAAGTAACCTTTGCGGAAACTGACAAGGATTTTTCCGCGCTGGGGATGTGCTTTGAATCCGCCGATATTTTATTGGATGGTTTGTTGGGTACGGGTATTCAACTTCCGCTCAAGGAGGATATTTCCAATCTGATGGAGCAGTCCCTCTTTATCATGGCAGATATGAAGGAGCGGCCATACATCATCGCAGTAGATTGTCCGTCTGGAGTGGATTGCGAGTCTGGTGATGCCGCACTCGAGTGTATGCCTGCGGACCTGACTGTCACGATGGCTGCTGTCAAAACTGGATTGCTAAAATTGCCCGCCTTTGAATTCGTCGGCGATCTGGTTGTAGTGGATATTGGCTTGCCAGACGATCTAGCCTCATTCGCTGAATTGAAGACAGAAGTTGCGGATCACGATCTTGTGGCGGGACTCTTACCCGAACGCGAGCTCGATTCTCACAAAGGGACATTTGGGACTGCTTTGATCGTAGCTGGTTCCATCAACTATACAGGAGCAGCCTTCCTGGCTGGTTCAGCTGCGTATCGCGCGGGCGCGGGATTGGTAACCATGGCTGTGCCAGAGCCTTTGCATGGCATTTTGGCAGGTCAACTTCCTGAAGCCACGTGGGTTTTACTTCCGCATAATATGGGTAATATTTCAGGAAAGGCTGCCGAAGCGCTGACGACACCCCTTGACCGCGCCACAGCTTTACTCGTCGGCCCAGGAATCGGGACTGAGGATAAAACCAAAGAATTTCTGGAGAATTTACTCACAGGTAAATCAAATCTCAAAAAGCAGACATCCCATATTGGTTTTGTTCATAACGAAAGCAACCAGAAACAGGAGACAAATAATGAGTTGCCGCCAATGGTCGTGGATGCGGATGGACTGAATTTGCTTGCGAAGATTACGGATTGGCCCAAAAAACTTCCTGCGCTCAGTGTGTTGACTCCGCACCCTGGCGAGATGGCTGGGCTGACAAATTTATCAAAGGAAGAAATTCAATCCAATAGAAATGAAATTGCGAGCAAATATGCAAAAGAATGGGGGCATGTTGTAGTGCTGAAAGGCGCATTCACTGTGATCGCCTCGCCTGATGGGCAAATAACGATCATCCCTGTTGCCTCTCCTGCGCTCGCGCGAGCAGGTACAGGCGACGTGCTGGCTGGATTAATTGTCGGCCTGCGCGCCCAGGGACTCGATGCATACGACGCGGCGGTTGCAGGCGCACATATCCATGCACAAGCGGGTCTGTTAGCCGCGGAAGATCTCGGCACAACTGCTTCTGTGATGGCCAGTGATGTATTAAATAGCGTTGTGGATGTGATGAGTGGGTTGGAGTAATTAGTGTCCGCCCTTCGACTACGTTCGGACAAAGAGCATGTCCTTACTCCGCTCAGCGAGGATGGCTTTTCTCAATAACGTTTAAACAAAAAGAGACTCTCCAATCGGAAAGTCTCTTTTGTCTTTTACGCAACACGCATCACGCAACACGCATCACGCAACACGCAACACGCAACACGCATCACGCATCACGCAACACGCATCACGTATCACGTATCACGTATCACTTAACTATTCATAAACGCTTCAAGATTGTCCTTGCTGATGCGGAAAGCCTTGCCGACTTTCTTGGCTTTCAAACTGCCGTCAGTAATAGCAGCCATAATATCTTCCTCAGTTACTTTCATAACCTTTGCAGCTTCGGCAGGGGTCATAATATCGGGCATGGCTGCCGCGCCGCCAGAGGATGATCCACCTTGTTGATAGCCGCCTTGCAGTGCCTGTCCCATGATATTGCCGATGCCCATGCCAGCGCCGATTCCAGCCGTGAGACCAGCTCCGCCGCCTTCGTTTTGTGCGGCATCGCGCATCGCATCTGCGGCCTGCAATTGGGTGTAGGTTTGCATATCGAGCATGCCCATATCACGCAGTTCCTGAGCCGATTTATCAGAGGGTTTCAAATTGCCGACATAGAATGTTTTTAATACCAAACCAATGGCTTCGAAATCTTCCTTGGCTTTCGCGCGGACTGCTGCGCCGATTTCCTCGGTCAGGCCGATGATTTCAGGCACGGAATTCTTCGAGGCGGTTTCGCCCAATACATCCTGCAGTTTGGAAAGCAGCATTGTGCGCAGGCGTTCTTCAATTTCAGATGTGCGATAGGTGCCAGTGGTGCCGACAATTTGAGTCACAAATTGCTGCGGGTCTTTCACCTGGAATGAATAAGTTCCAAAGCCTTGCAGTAATGCCACGCCCAATCCCATATTGGGGTTGCGAACAATGATCGGCTGCGGCGTGCCCCACTTCTTGCTCGCGAATTCCTTCATTGAAACGAAATACACTTCCGCAGGGAACGGCGTGCGGTCATTGAACGCCTTGCCAATCCAATCAATGATCTTTGGAATATTCGCAGTTGCAATGGTGTGCCGCCCCGCCTTGAACACATCCAATGCGTTGCCGTCGCGGAAGAAGACCGCATTCTGGCTCTCGCGCACGATCACTTGTGAGCCGATGCGATAATCACCGATGCCTGTCTCAGGGAAGCGATGGACGATCTCATCATTCATCTCTGTCGCATATTCAATGACGTCAAAAATTCTAGCCATGTTTTTTTCTCCTTTTTATAATAACTCTCGAATTATAGCCGAATGAACTTTCCACTACAAGAACCATTCATCCTACTATCATTACGAATTCCAGCCCGAAACGTTTCGTGCCTCGACTGAGCGCTGCCTGCCGAGACTATTTACTGCTCACCAAATCGCTTCTTTCTTAACCCCTAACCTGCTCCTGTTTTCTGAATCATTTTCTACGCGTCAGGTCAATCATGTCACCCCTTCGGGGTTGGAATAAATTTCTATTTACCTTCTATAATCGCTTCACCCTTTCAGGGTTATGGCAACTCGGTATGACTGATTACTGTTCACTGATAACTACCCAACGACCAAGCTACCAAGCTATCAAACTGCCCAACTACCCCTTCATCGACTTTCCCGTTCCCTTATCTTTGATCATCATCACTTCAGCCATGATGCTGACTGCGATCTCTTCTGGCGTTTCGGCCTGCAGTTCCAATCCCATCGGCGAGTGGACTTTGGCGATCTTCGCTTCGTCAACGCCCTGTTCTTTCAACGCTTTGACAGTGGTAGCCCATCTGCGTTTCGACCCGATGATTCCGATGTACGCGGCGGGAGAATCCAGCAAAGGGGAGAGTCCAGCCGCATCGACAGATGACCCTCTTGTGGTTAAGATAAGAACCGTACGCTTGTCGATGTTGACGTGTTTGGGTAGTTCATCCATTTTGACTGGATAATACGCATCCGCACCCGGCGTGGACTCGGGAGTGCAAAATTCCGCACGGTCATCGCTGACGGCAACGCGGTATCCCAGCCACTTTGCCAAATGGACAACAGCTTTGCCAACGTGCCCCGCGCCTATCACGAGGATGAGGGGGGTGGGAAGAATCGGTTCCACAAATACCTCCACCTGGCCGCCGCACACGCCGGGGTCGCCGCGTGATGGGTCGGCCATTGAGTATGAAAGAGTCTGGGCGGTTTCAGTTTGAATGGATTCGAGCGCGGCTTTGATGACGCGGTTTTCCAACTCTCCGCCCCCAACCGTGCCAATAAAATGCCCGTCAGGATGGACAAGCATCTTACTGCCCACATGCCTGGGCGTGGAGCCTTCACTGCCTGTCACTGTGCACAGCGCGGCAGATTCGTTGTTCTTCTCGAGTTCGGCAAGAGCTTGATAGATGGATGGCATTTGTTTATGTTTAACTTTGGAGTTGGACAGCTTGCTGTTCAGATTTGTGCTGTTAGATGCAGGAGCTTATTCCTGCAATCCAGAGCGTTATCCGATTTCCTTGGCGCGGACACGCGCACGAATTGCTTCCACTAAAATGTGAGCATATTCCATGCCTTTTTTGGATGGGTTCTTTTCATAATGCTTCCAGCGGCGGGATTCGAAAAAGAGGCAGGTGCGCAGGTCGGTTAGTGATTGATTCAGTTCTTTTTGCCCGCGGTATAACTTCACGCCTTCTTCGGCTACTTCGCGGCATCTCTTGAAGGATCCCCAATGCTTGTAGCCGTCGAAGGTCAATGCAAAAGGCTCGATCTTTTTCCAGCTTGCGCGATGGGAGGGAATATCACCTTCGATTAATTGGGAGTTGGGGATTTTATCCATGCTTATCTTTCTGTCGTTTCTGAGTTTATGACACGTAAACGCATTGCGCCGCAGGTTTAAATCCGCAAGCGATAGTAAACCTACAAAAGTTTCTTAATAGCCTGTTTGTGGAGAGGGAGATCGTCTTGAATGGCGTTCCAAACATTGGCAAGGTTGACGCTTATGTTTTCAGGGATGATCCTTTTACTGATACCGATCATATTCGACCATTGCAGCTTGGGGTGCTCATCTTGAAATTCGACTGAAACACGGCTGGCCGCTTCCCCGATCACCTGGATCTGCCGCAGAACGGCATCCTGCACCATGGTGCGGGAGCAGAATTCACTTTCAGACATGCCGCGCGTGTAGCGGCTGATCTGTTCTATGGCTTCAACGATGTGCCGTAAATGGACCGAATCATCCTTGCTCATAACAAGCCGCCTTATCTTTTTCGTCGCGAAGGCCGGCGTTGGATTTGTGCGCTGTTTTCGTGCGGGTTTTTGCAAACGTCATCATGTATCTATTTTACCGTAATAACTGCCTCGCGGCGGATAATGTCATTGCGAGGCGCTTTTGGTTTTGCCGAAGCAATCTCCTCAACGCTGAAGATTGCTTCGGCAGGAGGAGCAATTGCCTTCTTTGCCAAGACATCTAAGAGCTATCGCAAGCGGGACAATTTAATATTATTTTTCTTTGATATTGTTTTCAATTTCATCCATCGTGTTAAGAAACGCTTTTTCCAAATTAATCCCGTGCAAATCCGCTAGTACAATAACTGACCATAGACAATCAGATAATTCATGTGCGAGCTTTTCCTTGCTGTTTGGGATATTTCTCTTTCCATTTTCAGCTACGATCAGTTTTGCCAGATCTCCCACGTCACCACAAAGCCCAGAGCGATTTCTTCGCTTGTCCAGGAAGAGCCGTATAAGAATTGTTCCTTTTCTGAGTATCGTTTGTGAATTGCAAGTGCTCTGTCGATCAATTTCTGAAAATCCATTATCTCTCCAAAAGTGTAAGGACACAGCGCCCATTCGACAGGCTCAGGGCGGGACTGTGTTCCTATGGGTTATCTTTCCAGCAACCCCAGCACGGCGGGTAATTATTGTTTCTTTCTTGAAACCACGCCTTGCGCATCGCGCGTGCCATCAGAGAGCGGGGGGTACGGCAGGTCGTCTAAAACG
>JBBSCM010000280.1:0-5367 GCA_038250295.1 Anaerolineales bacterium
CGATTGACCCAAATACGTGGAACGAATACTATGCCACGTTGGGAAAAGTTTTGGGCGATATTCCTGCTCATCAACTAAACGAAAAACAGATCAAGTTTGCCTGGAATTACGCGTATCGATTCTTCTTTGAATACCCGCGTCCCTTCCCATGGCGTTTGATGAATCTTTGGGATGATCTTGAAGTCTGGCCTTTGGAAAAAGTGTTGAGCGAAGAAGGTCTGGCGCAATTTGGTGACACTTTTGGCTTTTTAGTAGGCGAGCCATTTACATGGAAATGAATCGTCATTGCGAGGAGTGCCCTTGCCCTTCCCGACGAAGCAATCTCGTATTCGGTGTGGGAGATTGCTTCGTCGGGAAGTTCACCCTCCTCGCAATGACGTGAATAGGTAGAGAGAGAAAATGACCAACGACACAAAACAAAAAGTACGCGAATTCTATGATGAAATCGGTTGGCAGCAGGAAGATGACGGGAATTATCAAAACGCCCGTTATGAAGACCTGCGCCCCGTTTCCCGCGAATATATCCATAAGACGCGCTTGCGTGTGATGAATGGACTCATTTCCACAGGAAAATTTCTCCTGGATGCGGGGTCTGGTCCTGTGCAATATGAAGAATACAAAGTCTACTCGCAGGGATACCAGAAGCGCGTCTGTTTGGATATTTCCATTCAAGCTTTGCGTGAAGCGCGCGAGAGGATCGGTGAGCACGGCTTATTTGTTGTGGGTGACCTCGCGAATCTGCCCTTCAAACGAGAGTCTTTTGATGGCGCGGTTTCCATGCATGCCATTCACCATCTCGCGTTGACAGAACATCCGCGTGCTTATGCTGAAATTCATCGTACGTTGGCAATTGGACGAACTGCGGCAATCGTCAACGGGTGGCATGATCCCTTCCTCAGCCGTTTGGCAGAACCGTTGATCGGTCTCATGCGGAAGCTGTCAGGCCGCTCTGCGAAGAAGAAAAAAGAGTGGCTGAACGAAGAAGACCCTGCTGGTACCTTCGTCCGCAAGATGACTCCCGAATGGCTCAAGCGTGAAATTGGTTCGAAGATGACCATTGAGATCAAACCGTGGCGCAGCGTCAGTACGCGCCTCTTGCGTTGGTTTGTGCGTCCATTTGGTGGAAGAGCATTTTTGAGATTTGTTTTCTGGCTCGAAGATGTTTTCCCAAAATTCTTTGCCGAGAACGGACAGTATCCACTGATCGTCATCAGGAAATAATATGTCCAAATTTACTGACCAGCAATATCTCACGAAAGATCAATATAAAGATGCGAGCAATCTGGATGCGCGCCTGGAGATTCATCGCCGTTTCAGCACGAATCCGTATGGCTGGTTCAATTGGATATTTGATACACTTGCCAAACTGCCCAAGGAAACGAATGTTTTGGAATTAGGTACAGGTTCCGGTGCCTTGTGGGTAAATATCCCCGATAAAATTCCAGTCAAGTGGAATATCATATTGAGTGACTTATCCCAGGGGATGCTGGATGCGGCCTGGCGTAATCTAGTCGTAACTGGCCGAAATTTTAAATTTGAGCAGATCGACGCGCAGGCCATTCCATATCCTGATGAGACGTTTGATGTCGTCATTGCCAACCACATGATATATCATATACCTGACCGTGAAAAAGCGTTGTCTGAAATAAAAAGAGTGTTGAAAAAAGGCGGGCATTTGATCGCCACCACGGTTGGCGAAAATCACATGCTGGAAATTACTGATTGGCTGCGGCGTATTGGTAAGGATCACGATTTTTCGCCCTTTGTCTTTTCATTTACCCTCGAAAATGGTAGAGAACAGTTGGAAGAGTTTTTCTCGAGAGTCACACTTTCTCGTTATGAAGATACTCTGAGCATAACAGAAATCGAGCCGTTAATTGCCTACCTTCGTTCTGCCATTCGCACATCGGAAGTTTCGGAAGATGGACTTGCAAAAGTAAGAGCTGAGCTTGAAAAGGAATTAAAGCAAAACGGCAGGATTTTCATCTCAAAAGATTCTGGTTTGTTTGAAGCAATAAAATAATATTCAAACCCTTGGTGGTCGAGTAGCCTGAGGCGATAGCCGAAGGCGTATTGAGACCACCAATTACAAGTAAACAGGATATTTTATAATGTGGTCTCGATATACCTTGCGACGAACACGCAAGGCTACTCGACCACCATTGGAAATGGAGAACTTATCATGAACTGGAAAAACCAAGTTGTACTTGTCACCGGCGGAACGGGATCGTTTGGCAAGAAATTTATCAAAATTTTGCTTGAAGAACATCAGCCAAAGAAGGTCATCGTCTTCAGCCGTGATGAATTGAAGCAGCACGAAATGCAGGTCGGCGGATATAACCAGGAGAACCTGCGTTATTTCATCGGCGATATTCGTGACCGCGAGCGCCTCGAGCGTGCTTTACATGGCGTGGATATTGTTGTCCATGCCGCGGCGTTGAAGCAAGTGCCTGCTTGCGAATACAATCCAATGGAAGCGATCAAGACCAATATCATGGGCACAGCGAATGTCGTCGAAGCTGCGCTGGATGCGGGTGTGAAAAAAGTATTGATGGTCAGCACAGATAAAGCCGTCAGCCCGGCGAATCTTTACGGGGCCACAAAACTTGCCGCAGAGAAGTTGACGATTCAAAGCAACGCATATGCCGGGGGATCAGCGACCAGATTTTCGTGCGTCCGATACGGCAATGTCGTCGGTTCGCGCGGCTCCATCGTTCCGTTATTCCTCAATCAACGCGCAGGCGGCAGGATCACCGTCACCGATGACCGCATGACCCGCTTCTGGCTCTCGCTCGATCAGGGTGTGCGCTTTGTGATCCATTGCATCGAGCACATGGAAGGCGGCGAAGTTTTCATCCCCAAGATCCCCAGCACAAAAGTTGTTGACCTTGCTAAAGCGATTGCGCCAAATGCGGAAATCGATATTATTGGCATTCGCCCCGGCGAGAAATTACATGAGATGTTGATCTCAGAAGATGAAGCGCGTCACACCATTGAACTTGATTCAATGTTCGTTGTGCAGCCCGCCGAAGCCACATGGTTTGGCTATTCGTGGAAAGATAAAGGCACGCCTTTGAAAGAGGGCTATTATTATTCCAGTGACAATAATTCAGAATGGCTGGATGTGGATGGCATCAAAAAATACATCGCGCCGTTCGAAGAATTATTCACGCAAGGCAAGCTCGAAGGATAATCATGGCGCGTATCCTTGTTACTGGAGCCAGCGGTTTGCTCGGAATCAATCTCGCACAAGAGATGATAAGCGAACATGAAATTGTCGGTGTGGATCGCGGCAAACTGGTTAACGCGCCTTTTAAAGTTTTGAAAGTGGATTTGTTGGACTCTGGTGCAGTTGATTACATAATTGACTCTGCTCAACCTGAATGGCTGATCAACTGCGCGGCTCTTGCGGACCTGGACGCCTGCGAGGCAAACCCGGAGCTTGCCTGCCGCCTCAACATTGACCTGCCCGCGCAAATGGCAAAGGCTTGCAAAGCACGCGATATTTCATTCGTTCACATTTCAACCGACGCTGTCTTCGATGGCAGGAAAGATGGCTTTTACAACGAAGAAGATTTACCCGATCCGTTGGGAGTTTATTCAAGAACAAAACTGGATGGTGAGTGCGCAGTATTAAGCGAAGACGAAAACGCCATCGTAGTACGCGTCAATTTTTACGGTTGGAGTTTGGGCGGACGACGCAGTTTGGCAGAGTTCTTCTTTAATAACCTTATCGATAATAAAACTGTCAGCGGATTTACGGATGTGATTTTCTGCCCAATACTTGCCAACGATACAGCGCGCGTATTAGTAAAAATGCTGAAGAAAAAGTTGAGCGGGTTGTATCACCTGGTTGGCCCACAGGCCATGAGCAAGTATCAGTTTGGAGTTGAGATTGCGCGTAGGTTTAATTTGGATGAAAGCAACATATCCCCAAAATCCATCCTTTCCTCCACACTTGTTGCCCCGCGTGCCCACAATTTACGCCTATCTACCCACAAGCTATCCACAGATTTAGGCGAATCTCTCCCTGAGTTTTCCACAGGTTTGGAAGAGTTTTACACACAATACCAGCAGAGTTATCCACAGAAAATCCGTAGTTATGCACAGTAATGGCGGATTTTACCCACTTTATAAGGCTTGAAACTACTTAAAGGTTATCCACAGGGAAAGCCTGCCAGAAGCAAGTTATCCACAGAAAATACTCAGTTATCCACAGGTTTCGCATGGATTTTTCCACAGAATCGGAGAAGTTATGAATATAAAATTTGGAAAACACACAATCGGATTAAATCACCCCACTTATTTCATCGCCGACATCGCCGCCAACCATGATGGCGATATGGAGCGTGCCAGGAAACTGATTCGCCTCGCGAAAGAAGCGGGCGCGGATGCGGCCAAGTTTCAGAATTTCGATGCCCCGAAAATTGTCTCTGATTATGGCTTCAAATCCATGAATGGCGGACAGGTAAGTCATCAGGCTTCCTGGAAGAAATCTGTGTTTGAAGTTTATAAAGGCGCATCCATTCCGTTCGAGTGGTCAATGACTTTGGTTGAGGAATGCAACGAAGTAGGCATTGACTATTTCTCCTCGCCCTATGATTTCGAGGCAATTGACTTCCTTGACCAATACGTACAAGTCTACAAAGCTGGTTCTGGCGAAATTGACTGGATCGAAGCGCTGGAACGCATGGCAAGCAAAGGCAAGCCGTTCTTCGTCGCTACGGGTGCATCTACAATTGGCGAGGTGCAAAAGGCAGTCCATGCAATTTTGAAGATCAATAAGCAATTGGTCTTGATGCAGTGCAATACGAATTACACAGCCAGCCCGAATAATTACGATCATTTGCACTTGAACGTTTTAAAAACTTTTGGAACGATGTTCCCTGAGGTGATTCTAGGATTGTCCGATCATACGCATTCCGTTGCTCCCGTTCTCGGTGCGGTGACTTTGGGTGCGCGCGTGATCGAGCGTCACTTCACCGACAGCAATGACCGCGAAGGTCCAGACCATAAGTTTGCGATGAACCCTGAGAATTGGGCAAAGATGGTTGAAGAGACTCGTCTGCTTGAACGCTCACTTGGAAGTTCAGATAAATTTATTGCAGAGAATGAGCAGGAGACACAGATCGTACAGCGTAGATGTTTGCGTGCCGCACGTGACATCAAAGCAGGGGAAGTCTTCACCCGCGACATGATCGATGTGCTTCGTCCCGCTACACCTGGTGCGACCAAACCTGATCAGATTCAAAACGTTATCGGCACAAAAGCACTGACCGATATGCCTCTCGGCAAAGAATTGCGCTGGACGGATTTGGGCCTCTAAATCTTGTAAATGGTAATTCGTAATTTATGAATTACTATTTA
>JBBSCM010000281.1:0-5361 GCA_038250295.1 Anaerolineales bacterium
ATCGTTGCAACCTTCCTGTTGACATTTCCAAAAACAGTATTCGCAGATGAAGGGGATGGCGGGAGCGAGAAAGAAGTCAATGGTTATCACGTCAAACTGGTTTTTGTCGAGCCCATTAAAGTCGGTGAGAATCAGTTCCACGTTCAGATCACAGACTCAATGGGTATGCCCGTGACGGACGCGGAAGTGGAAGTCTCTGCCATGCCTGCTGAAGGAATGGATACACATGCTGATGCTGAAGTGGAATCTGAAGCTCCGTCCGTAGGTGAGATGACCAGCAATTCAGGCGATATGGATGGGATGGATATGGCAGCGGAGGAACCCGCCACTGGGGTGATGACATCAAACGAACCCGCGGCTGACGCGCACGGCGAAGAAACACTTTCAACAATCCTTGAGCCCACAACCGAATCTGGCGAATATGCAGGCGAACTGCACTTTGAAAAATCAGGCGAATGGATGCTCAATGTTCATTTCACAGTCAACGGTGAAACAACAGAAGTCGAATTCCCGTTTGAGATCGCCCGTTCGCTCGGTATGAATTATGGAGTGCTGGCTGGCTTCCTGGGTATCAATGCCACGGTCCTTACATCAGCAGCCGTTCTCAAGCGCAAGTCAAAAATCATTCGCAAGTAACTTTATTTTATAGAGGCATCCTCCCATGACAACTCCGATCAACCCACAAAAATTATCCTTGATGAATGGCGGAAACCTGCTCGACAACAAATGGATCAATCGTTTCCTGCGCAGCCGCTGGTATCCTGGAATCATTCAATGGCCCACTTTAATCATTTTCATGGTCATCATGTTCGAGCTGATTTTGGGACCCGAAGCCGCACACGACAACTTCGGCACCGCTCTCACCTGGGTGTTGTGGTGGCCGCTGATCCCGATCATCTTCCTGTTCCTGGGCCGCTTCTGGTGCGCCATTTGTCCCTTTGCAAAACTCAATGACCTTGTGCAAAATTTCGTCGGCAACAACCGCCCTGTGCCCAAATTCCTGAAAAAATACGGCATCTGGATTATTGACGCGCTCTTCATTTTCATCACCTGGAGTGACCACGTCTGGGGCGTGGTGGAAAATCCACTTGGCTCTGGCATCCTGATGTTGACACTCACAACAGGTGTGGTCGCCTCAGGCGCATTCTACGAACGCCGCACCTTCTGCCGCTATGTTTGTTTTCTCGGCGGTTTATCTGGAAATTACGCCCGCAATGGCATGTTGAGCCTGCGCGGAACTCCTGAAATTTGCGCGACCTGCACCATCGCTGCCTGCTACAAAGGCACAGACAAATCCGCCCCCTGCCCCTTGTTTGAATTCCCCAAGACGATGACATCCAGCGCCAACTGTGTGTTGTGCGCGGAATGTATCAAGGGCTGCCCTAATGATTCCATCCAGCTAACCGTGCGCCCTCCCACAAAAGAATTGTGGTTCATTCGCAAACCCAAGATGGAAGAGGCTTTCCTCTCAGCGGTCATTATGGGCATTGTGTTCGTACAGAATGTAACCATGCTGGAAGTTTGGGGCTCCATGTTGAAGTGGCTGGAACAGGCAGTTGGTACAACCAGTTACTATGTCACCTTCAGCATCACCTTTGCGATTGCGCTCATCATCCCCGTTGGGTTGCTTGGCATTACATCGTGGGTTGCAGGTAAATTCAATAAAGCCTCGCTCGTGGAAAATTTTGCCCGCTTCGGTTACGCCATCATTGCATTGGATATGGCAGGGCATATCGCCCACAACCTGTTCCATCTGCTGGCGGAAGGCAAATCCATTTTCTACACAGGGCTGGGATTATTCGGAATGGAATTCCACGGAGCATCACCCGCCATTCTGGATATGGGAACCATTCAACTCCTACAATTTGGTTTACTCGCGCTTGGCTTTGTCGGTTCACTCTACACCGCGTACCGCATCGCAAAAATGAACGACACCAGCGGAAAAGTTTGGCCGACATTTGTCCCTTATGCAGTATTGATGGTCGTTCTCACCATAATGAATGTCATCCTCTTCACACTTCCAATGGCAATGAGAATGTAATTGGATCGCAACAGGCTGGATGGTGAATCGTTCATCATCCAGCCTTTCTAAAAAGTTTGAGTTTATTAATAAAGAGGAAGAATGACAACCAATGCAACGACCCGATTTACTTTGGAAAAAAGTGACCGTTTGAAAATATTCCTGCACGCGCTTTTATTCGTGGCAGGTTTTTCATTTGTGTTTATCGTCGGCTGGGGCGGGTCGGCAACTTTGCTCGGGCAGGTGTTTGGAACCTACAAGCGATTCATCGCACAGATCGGCGGCGTGATCGTCATCATGTTCGGGCTGGCTACGCTGGAAGTGATTCGGATTCCCTGGTTTTATGCGGACACGCGTGCCCAATACTCGGGTCAACGCGGGACGTATGGCGGGTCTGCCCTCATGGGCATTTTCTTCGCCGCAGGCTGGAGTCCATGCATTGGCGCAACCTTGGGCGCGATCCTGACAATGGGACTCAGCCAGCAAACTGTTGGACAGGCGATGTGGTTATCTTCAGGATATTCGCTCGGCTTGGGTATCCCATTTCTTGCAATGGCGCTCGGGCTGGAGCGCGCTACGGGTTGGCTTCAGCGTATGAGACCCTATCAAAAATATTTCAAGATCGCCAGCGGCGTGTTCATTATCACAATTGGCATATTACTACTGACGAATACAATGAGTCTGATCTCGATCTGGGCGTTTAGGAATGGATACTTCATTGAATCCTTTACGAACTATGCCGCTGCGCCGACGTACTTTACCGCTATCATCGCAGGGCTGCTGTCGTTCCTTTCGCCATGCGTTCTTCCGCTTGTACCTGCCTACCTTGGTTACTTGAGTGGTCATACTATGCAAAGAGCGGCAATATGATAAAAAAGTTGATTCTCATCCTGTTTACAGCATTTGTGTTGGCTGGCTGTCAAACCAAGCCTGTGACCGGTGAAACCGTCACCGTGGCAGGCGGCTCATACAAAAACATTACACCCAATGAATTGAATGCAATGTTGAAGGATAAGGATTTCACCTTCATCAACGTTCACATCCCATTTGCGGGAAACATTGCAAACACAGACCTGTCCATTCCGTATGACCAAATCGAGCAGAGTCTTTCCCAATTGCCATCCGATAAAAATGCAAAAATCATTTTGTATTGCAGCAGTGGGCGCATGAGTGCGATTGCCGCGGAGAAACTTGTTGAGCTTGAATACACCAATATTTGGAATCTCACAGGCGGCATGGTAGATTGGAAACAGGCAGGCTATCAAATTGAGCAATAGGCATAGGCCAAAATGCTTATAAGTTGTCAGGTAATATAGCTCTCGTCAGAAAGGTCTATCAATACGATAATCAATTCAAATAAAAGGAGCTAACCTATGGCAACTACAGTACATGACCCCGTCTGCGGCATGGATATTGATCCCGCCACCGCCGCAGGCACATCCGAATATAACGGACAGACGTACTACTTCTGTTCACTCGGCTGCAAGAAGTCCTTTGACAAGGAGCCTGAAAAATATCTTGGCAAAGCCGACGAACACACGCACCAGCATTAAATCGTTTCTCTTCTCATCGAACGACCTGCTTCTGTTAATTGCATTCCCCTTCCCCCGTTAACTTGTTGTGACGGGGGAAGGTTTATTATAGGCAATTCCGCCTATTGGAGCTTCCCCCAAGTAGCGGAGAGAAACACTCCCCATTGGACGGACGTGAATTGGGACAGACTGGTTTATCATGTATGAAACGAGTGCCTTATCAGCAAGGTGGCAAGTAAGCAATTCTCAATCTGACATCGGATTTATACAACGAGAGGTAAACACATGCACAGTAATCATGAAAATAAGAATGAAAAGAATATGGGGAAAGGTATGCACGAGAATCCCTATCGGCAATTGATCATCATGATCGTATTATCCTTTATTTCGATGTACATCCTCATGTACGCAATGGTGAATGCAATTGGCAACGTATACAATAGTTTCAATCAGGTCTATATGGCGGGCTTGATGACAGCCCCCATGGTGCTGATAGAGCTTTTCGTTATGAGAGGTATGTATCAGGACAAACGCCGCAGCACCTTGTTCATTGTAGGTAGTGTTGCGGCTGGGCTTCTCTTTTTTCTGCTGATACGACAGCAGGCCGCAATTTCAGACCGGCAATTCTTAAGATCAATGATCCCTCATCACGCCGGGGCAATCCTCATGTGTGAAGAGGCAAATATCGAGGATGCGGAAATAAGAGACTTGTGTCAGTCGATCGTTCTAGGTCAGCAGCAGGAAATTGATCAAATGAAGGCAATATTGCAGAAATCAGAACAAGAAGAATAAAAAGGAGTTCAAATGACAAATACAGTACACGACCCTGTTTGCGGCATGGAAATTGACCCAAAGACGGCATTCGCATCACGTGAACACGAAGGGCAGACCTTCTATTTCTGCTCACAAGATTGCCTCGATAAATTCGATGCCGATCCGCATCAATATGGTCACCCAGAGAAGCACGAACATAAGCCGGAATGAAAGATTGTCTCGCTGCAACTTGCCGGTGTACAAATATAATTCATAGAAAGGAGAATTTTTATGATAGACACAGTACATGACCCCGTCTGCGGTATGGATATTGACCCCGCCACCGCCGCAGGCACGTCCGAATACAACGGACAGACCTATTACTTCTGTTCACTCGGCTGCAAGAAGTCCTTTGACAAGGAACCTGAAAAGTATCTTGGCAAAACCGACGAGCACACACATCATCATTAAACTTTAGAGGAGACCAAAATGTTCAAGAAACTTGTATTTGCGTTGTTGTTGGTTGTGCTTCTTTCGCAATTCACTATTCCAGTAGTGTTAGCAGCAGGCCAACCCACAGGCAGTTGTGCGCCAGGATTTACATTGGAAATGGCAATGGACCACGACAATCATCACCATAAGCACGTAGGTAATGATGCCGACAACAATGGGGACGGCTACATCTGTATGAAACCAGTGACGCCCAGTGGGAAGATACACGTTCACGTCGATAACAACTTACCATAGAATTCAACCTTAGGCGCCGTCACTAAAATTACACTGCTTTGCGAATGGCCTATTTTGAATAGGCCATTCGTCTTGTTTTCGGCAGGCAACATTCTGAGAATAAAACTTCACCGTCTCTTCGCTCTGCCTTTACAAATTCTTTAAACATGCTTGATATTCTTAAATCATCAAAAAGGAGTCAATAAAGAAAATGAAAAAAATTAACTGGTTGATTGTTGGAATTGTCGGTGTCATCGTCCTTCTGTTCCTGTTTGGCGCAGGCATGATGAGCAATGGTTGGAGTCACCGTGGATGGGGAATGATGGGCGG
>JBBSCM010000282.1:0-5347 GCA_038250295.1 Anaerolineales bacterium
ATAATATTTAGCAAATCTGTATCCTCGGTAAACTGGGACGCATACTGTTTGGCCAAAGAAGCGTGGTTCAATGGATGAGGTATGGGAGTATCTTTTACCGCCTCCGCTTTAAGGGTGTCATGAACATGGATCACAAACATAAGCTTCCAATAATCATTGGCTGATAACCCCTTTAACTTAAGTAATTCCAGGTTTTTTTCCAGATCCTGAATATGGAGCCTGACCTTGCCCTCCGGATGCCCGGGACGAGGCTCTCCATATTCGATATTTTTTAGGTATCGAGGGTCCGTTTTTATTAATTCAATAATCTCTTCCATATGTTGAACTATTCTAATATATGGGAGATGAATTGCAAAGCGGGGGAATATTGATGAAGAAATGAGACGAAAAACATTAACAGAATTCAAATTCCCCATACATCCTCCCATGCCATAATCCCTTCCTTGAAAGGGAACTTATGCTTATCGCTTGTTGCATAAAACACAAAATTTTAGGCAAGAATTACGAGTAGGAATAGTATTCCGGTTTGAGAATTTACGCGATACCCTGTAAGAACTTTGCCCCTGCGGGGACTATTCCCCCTTCGGGGACCCTTCGACAAGCTCAGGACGACGCTGCGTAGTGGCGACCCCACGAAGCCTGTACTGAGCTTGCCGAAGTGAAGACAGTTTCAGAATTTGGCGATCTGGCGGTACAGGTCAATGAGCTTGAAGCGCAGTTTGAGGCTTTGAGTGATGAAGCGTTGCGCGTCAGGGTGAATATATAAAACAGCAAAATTTGTGGATTTCAACTCCATAAATTTTGACAAATTTATGGAGTTAGGCTATACTCGTTTTATGTTCAAACGAGCCTATGAGCCTCTTGATCCTTATCTTTTGCCAAACAAAGCCCTGGTAATTTACGGTCCACGCAGGGTTGGAAAGACAACACTATTAAATAATTTTCTTGAAAACACAGACCTGAAATATAAACTTGACTCAGGCGATAATATCCGTACACAGCAAATTCTAAGTTCGCAGGATTTTAGCCAGATATTGCCTTATGTTGAAGGGTATCAGCTTCTTGCAATTGATGAGGCGCAAAATATTCCCAATATTGGCATGGGATTAAAGATCATCCTGGATCAGGTCCCAGGTATAAAAGTGATTGTGACAGGTTCCTCCTCTTTTGAACTTGCCGGGCAGGTGGGCGAGCCGCTCACGGGTAGAAAAACCACGCTCAGTTTGTATCCGCTGGCGCAGTCTGAACTGTTATCGGCATATAACAAGTTTGAATTGAGTGAAAAATTGGCGGAGTTTTTGGTCTTCGGCTCTTATCCCGAGGTCATCCAGGCAGGTGATTTAAACAGCCGTGTGAGTACACTGACAGAGATTGCGAACTCATACCTGCTTAAAGATATTCTGGCATTTGACCGTATAAAAAACTCACGCACCCTTCTGGACCTATTAAAACTTTTGGCATTTCAGCTTGGAAATGAAGTTTCCGTTAATGAGTTGGCAACTCAATTAGGCGCGGATGTAAAAACTCTCCAGCGTTACCTTGACCTGCTTGAAAAGGCATTTGTCATTATCCGCGTTGGCGGGTTCAGCCGCAACCTGCGGAACGAAGTCGTTACCAAAGCGAAATATTATTTTCTTGATAACGGCATTCGTAACGCGGTCATCGCCCAGTTCAATGGACTTGATCAGCGCAACGATATCGGAGCCTTGTGGGAAAATTTCATGTTCATTGAGCGCTTGAAATACCGTGCCTATCTTCCGCTTTATGCCAACAAGTATTTCTGGCGTACCTACGATAAACAGGAAATTGATCTTGTCGAAGAATACGGCGGTAATTTATATGGATACGAATTCAAATGGTCTGGCGGGAAAGCTGCCCGCAGTAATGCGCCCAGGGGATGGACGGAAGCGTATCCCAACGCGAAGTTTAAGGTGATCCATTCTGATAATTATCAAGAGTTTGTAATGGGATGAGCGCTGGCTTTGAGGGCGGATTTTGGAGTGAGCATAATGCGATTGCTAAACATGAGTTTCTTATATTCCTCAAATCCACCCATGCTATAATCCCTTTCTTGAAAGGGAACTTATGCTTAAGAACTTTGTAAAACTATTTAGTGGCGATCCCACGAAGAAGACGGTTTCGGAATTTGGTGATTTGGCGGTACAGGTCAATGAGCTTGAGCCTCAGTTTGAGGCTTTGAGTGATGAAGCCTTGCGCGCCAAGACAGATGAATTCAAGGCGCGTTTGGCGGTCTTAAACCCCCCACTCGGGGGGCAGGGGGGTAATGAACTGAACGAGCTTGAGGAGAAAGAACAAGCCAAATTTCTCCAGGATGCGCTGGATGAATTAATGCCTGAGGCTTTCGCAGCGGTGCGCGAGGCCTCCAAGCGGACAATTGGCCTACGTCATTATGATGTGCAGCTGATCGGCGGCGCGGTCTTGCATCGCGGTTCCATCGCGGAGATGAAGACAGGCGAAGGCAAGACGCTCGTTGCTACTCTACCGATGTATTTGAACGCACTCACTGGGCGCGGCATTCATCTGATCACGGTCAATGATTATCTGGCGCGGCGTGATGCGCGTTGGATGGCTCCCATTTTCCACCTGCTTGGTTTGAGCGTGGGCGTTCTGCAAATGGCTGCGGCCACCGAGAACGGCAAGAAAGCATTTATCGTGGACTTCGAACGCGAGTCACCGCATGAAGATCAACGTCATCTGCGATTGGCGGAACGTGTTGAGGCTTATAGCGCCGATATCACTTACGGCACAAACTCTGAATTTGGTTTTGATTACTTGCGCGATAACATGGCCATGCGGCTGGATGCGCGTGTGCAGCGCGGTCATTACTTTGCCATTGTCGATGAAGTCGATAATGTCTTAATCGATGAAGCGCGTACGCCGCTTATTATCTCCGGGCCTTCTTCGGGCGATCTTGAAACGTATACGGTCATGGCGCAGATCGTCAAACAGCTGCGTCCCGAAGATTTTGAAGTGGATGAAAAGAATCGCAACGTCTCTTTAACTGAAGTCGGTATCAGCCACGTCGAAGCTCTTTTGGGCCAGCCGCTTCTCGATCCCGACCGACCCGAGGACCTCACACCGGAGCAGGCCCGTCTAACGGGCTTTCTCGAACAGTCTTTGCGCGCGCAGTTCCTCTTTGTCCGCAATAAGGAATATCTTGTGCAGGGCGGCAAAGTGGTCATCGTGGATGAATTCACGGGGCGCCAAATGCCGGGCCGCAGATGGAGCGATGGTCTGCATCAGGCCGTGGAAGCCAAGGAGGGTGTCAAGGTCGAGCCTGAGAACGTGACCTATGCCACCATCACGTTACAAAATTATTTCCGCATGTATAAAAAATTGGCGGGCATGACGGGTACTGCTCTAACCGAAGCCGAAGAATTTAATAAAATCTATAAGATCGAAGTTGCGCCTGTCCCGACAAATCTTGAATATCAATCCCTGCGTGCCGATGCAACGTTGATCGAGCAAAAAGCCAGGGACGATGAAGGCTATCAATATTCCTTCTACACAACCAAAGAAGCCTCTTCAGCTATGGGGGAGACGGGCGAGGGGTCAAAGATTTTCTTTAAACGAAAAGATTATCCCGATGTGATCTTCCGCACAGCCGAAGCAAAACTGCGCGCCATTGTGACGGAGATCATCCGCTATCACACGCTCGGACGCCCGATGCTGGTGGGCACCACCTCAGTGGAATCATCTGACCGGCTCTCGAGTCGACTCAAGCCCGAGCCTGTTCGGCGTTTACTGCAAGTGACTCTCGTCCGACGGGCTTACATGCAGGCCAATAACATTGAAGAAGATGGCCGCTTGATCGCGGAACTTGCGCCTTTTAACGAACCAATCGAGAAGATTACCCCAGACATGATGCGGAATTTTATCAAACCGCACGGCATGACAAATATCAATCCTGAAGAGGCAACCAATTTACAGACTTTGCTGGATGAGTTGAGACTGCCGGCTGAATCCGCTGGCCGCTTGAAAGCGCTCATGCAAGGCGGCGTGACTCACGAAGTGTTGAACGCGCGCAAGCATACCGAAGAATCACAGATCATTGCGGGCGCGGGCGCGTTTGGCGCAGTGACCATTGCCACGAACATGGCTGGCCGCGGTGTGGATATTAAACTCGGCGGCGAAGTTGCTGAAGAAGTAATCGCAGCGGTCAATCGTGTTTTGCGAAAAGCGGGTTTTGACGATCCGTTTGACATGACCCTCGAAGAACGTCGTCAGGCTTTGTTGAAAGCTGATCCTTCGAACTACGGCATTTACGATGCGGAAGTGAAACTCTTCCTGCAATATTTCGAGGAAATGGAAAACGTCAAGGAATTGGGCGGGTTGCATGTGGTTGGTTCGGAACGACACGAAGCGCGCCGTATCGATAACCAATTACGCGGACGTGCCGCCCGTCAGGGTGATCCCGGGTCTTCGCGCTTTTATCTCTCGCTTCAAGATGATCTGATGCGCATGTTTGGCGGTGACCAGGTCAGCGGACTCATGGAACGCCTCAAAGTGGATGACTCGCTTCCATTGGAAGTGCGCCTCGTCAGCAATATCATCGAAGGCTCGCAGACCCGCGTGGAGGGCGCGAACTTTGACGTCCGCAAACATTTGCTTGAATACGACGATGTGCTGAATAAACAGCGCTCGCAAATTTACAGTCAACGTGACCGCATTTTCGTGAAGGAAGACCTGAGCGAAGATATCGCGGACATGCTTCAAAATGAAGTGACCAAGCGCGTCGATATTGGCTTTGCAGATGAAGAAGGTCCGTGGAAATTAATTGCGTGGCTCGAACAAGTCCAACCGCCGTTTGAATCGTTGGATGGTTTGTTCCCATCTTATGGCTTCAAGTTGATTCTTGATGCTTTAACTCTGGAGTCCGACAGCTTGCTGTCGAAAACACCGGGCACACTAGCTCCTGAAATCCAGAAACGTGCAACTTTGGATCTTATCTCCCGCGCCATTCAAGCGGAAGGCGAGCACAACCTGCGCGTGATTGAATCGCTGGTTGAGAAAACACACGAAGCTTTTGAAGCGCAAACCTCCGAACGCGATGACGCGATTGACGCGTTTTTTGAAGGTTTGCGTGACAGGGAAGACGCGCCGCGCGCACAGAAGATCGTCGAAGAACTCAGCTCGCTTGTGCATTTGCCGTTGAAGCTTAACAATGAAATGACGCGCACATTAGGCGAAGATCCTGATTCGGTGAAGGATGATATTCAAGACATCGTCGCGTCACAGTTGACCGCTTTGAATGCTGCCCGTCTGATCGGCGCGATTCAAAACCGCGTAGGCGAGCAGTTACCGTGGCCGAATCCATTGCCCGTAG
>JBBSCM010000283.1:0-5303 GCA_038250295.1 Anaerolineales bacterium
ACGAAGTGAGCGGCGTATCGAAACTACCCGTGAAATGTACACTTAAAATTTTAGGTTTACAAATCATTGGTAGTCTCGATACGAGCGAGAAGAGCACCGCTCTACTCGACCACCAGAGTTCTTATAAAACTTCACCTTCACCGCGTTTCAAAAACTGACCGCCTCCGCTCCTGCCCAGCCATTGTTCTCCATCCACGATCAACTTGCCGCGCAGGAAAACTTTTTCAGGGTAACCTTTCAAATCCCAGCCCTCGTATAAATTGTAATCGGTGCGTTGATGCGAATGGGCAACGCCATATTTCAAGCTTTTCTCTGGATCCCAAATTACAATATCTGCATCTGCGCCGGGGACGAGCGCGCCTTTACGCGGATACAATCCAAAAATTTTCGCAGGGTTTGTTGACATGTATGCCACGAATTGATTCGGCGTGATATGCCCCGTTTGCACGCCGTACGTCCACAGAATGGGCATACGGTCTTGAATGCCGGGCAGGCCGTTGGGAATCTTCGTAAAATTATATTTGCCAAGTTCCTTGCCGGGAATCGCAACCTCTTTACCTTCATACAAAATCGGCTGTGCGCCGTCAAAGAAAAACGGACAATGATCGGTGCCAATCGTTTGCAGTGTTCCATCATGCAAGCCCTGCCAAAGCCGCGCATTATCCATTTCTGTCCGCATGGGCGGTGAGCAAATCCATTTTGCGCCATCTTCCCGTTCCAGGGCATCTTCGGTGAAGAATAAATATTGCGGGCAAGTCTCGCCCATCACTTTCACGCCGCGTTCGCGCGCATACTTGAGCATATCCACTTCGCCGCCCGCATTCATATGGACGATGTAAACCGACGCATCTGCATCTGCGGCCATGCCTGCTACCCTTAAAGTGGCATCTACTGCGCCCCAGCTGGGCCGGGTCCATGCGTGCCAAATGGGATCTGTGTGCCCTTCTGCCAATGCCTGCTGGGTGAGTGTGTCGATCACATCCCCATTCTCACAATGAGCCATCACCAACATGCCATTGTCTTTCGCTATTTGCATGGTTTTGAAGATGCTGCCATCATCGATCCTCAATCGTCCGTTGTAGGCGGTAAAAACTTTCAGAGTTTGAATCCCCGTTTTCATCAAGGACGGAATTTCTTTGGCGATCTTTTCATTGAACTGCGTCAGGTTCATGTGGAAGGAATAGTCAATTGCGGCTTTTTCAGCTTTCTTCATCCACAAGTCCACTGAATATTGAAACCCTTTATCTTCCAGAACGACAAAATCCATCGCTGTGGTGGTCCCGCCAAATGCGGCGGCTTTATGGCCTGTGTAATGGTCATCGGATGAAACAGTGTCGAACATTGGCAGGTCCAAATGGACATGCGGGTCCACGCCTCCTGGCATGATGAGTTTTCCCTGCGCATCGATCACATCCGCTTTTGGATGTGACAAGTCTTTGCCGATTTGCGTGATCTGTTCATTCTCGATCAGAATATCCGCTGCGAATGTTTCGGATGCGGTAATAAGCGTGCCATTTTTAATTATCGTATTCATGAATATGCTCCAAAGGAAATGCGTGAGCCGCGGGAATATTTGCTGGATTTATGATTCCGTTCTTATTTTATACCGAAATAAACTTAAAAGATAACGACATGGGAGCCAAAGTAAACCCTGATATAATTTCTCCAATGAATTCGAAGCGTTTATTTATCTTATTTACTTTAGTAAGCCTGCTCCTGTTTGGGTTATGGCTGCCTGCAAATGCCGCACCCGCGATGCAGCAATTTGCCACATCCACCCCCGGGGTGGATGGCCGTATTATCTATGTGGTTCAATCTGGTGATACTTGTACTAAAGTGTCGCTTCTACACGGTATTTCCATAGAGCAGCTCCGCCAGTTGAACTCAAAATTGGATGCGGACTGCACGCTTATCCTTGGACAGGAATTGTTGATCAACTTGGTCTCTGTCGCTGGCACCCCAACCCCCGGGGCATCTCCCACGGCGGGTTTACCAACCGCCACCCCTACGCCGCTTATTAATACAACTGAAATTTGTATTCTTCTCTACAATGATGCCAATGGTAATGCGAATCGTGAAGAGACCGAGCCGGCTGTGGCTGGGGGCGCAGTGAGTGTAACGGAAAATAATGGAGAGTATTCCGCCGCACAGGATACGATCATTCCCTCCGACCCGGAAGCCTATCAGGGAATATGTTTTTCGGATGTTCCCGAAGGCAGTTACAACATAACCGTGGGTATTCCCGATAATTACAATCCAACAACAGCATTGAGTTATTCGCTTGATGTGAACGCAGGCGACCGCGCCGAGATACCTTTTGGTGTCCAATCGCAGGATGTGGTGGTGGACCCCGTTGCAGCTGACCCGGACGCTGGAGATGAAAAAACCCCCATTCTTGGTATTTTGGGAATTTTATTGCTATTGGGTGGCGGTGCGGTGGGATATTACGCGTGGCGCTCAGGAAAGCCGGACAGTAAATTAAGCGGCGGAATGTTACGAAAGTAAAAGTAAACAAAACAGCGCGATGTGATTCTCGCGCTATTTTTTTATTTTGAATGTTTTTCGATGAATGGGGGAGTAACCTAAAGCTGATATCTTCTCGCGATGAAATAATGTCCCGTAGCCCTTGTGACGTGTAAACCCGTACTCAGGATATTGCGAGTCAACTTCGTGCATGATATCGTCGCGCGCGGTCTTGGCGAGAATGGACGCCGCCGCGATACTCAGGGAACGTTGATCTCCTTTTACCAGCGCAGCCTGTGGCACATCCAACTCGGGTAGTTCGAGGCGAAAATCTGTCAGCAAAAAATGCGGGAAGACGGGGAGCATTTCCAATGCGCGGCTTGCGGCTAGGCGTGTGGCTGGAACAATCCCCAGAGTATCAATTTCATTTGCTGACGCGAAACCAATACCCCAGGCGCGTGCAGTCGCTTTGATAAGCGGTTTTAGTTGATAACGCTTGCGGGGAGTCAACTGCTTGGAATCACGCGCCCCGCTCAAGGTTTGGGAGAGAATCGGATCATTGTCTGGCAGGATCACCACACCCACGCAGACCGGCCCGGCCAATGCCCCGCGTCCCGCTTCATCCATTCCCGCAACATATTGGCAGGTGGGCCAAAGTTCCTGTTCGTATAAGAGATCAGGGGTTGAGATCATAGCGGCCGCGCAGTGTATTCGCATGAATGCGGAAGATGTCGCTGATCATACGCAGGGCATCCCGCACCGCATTTACTTTACTGTCTGCGCTGAAATACCATTGGATGGGAATTTCTCTAACCCGCAGGTTTTTTCGGCGGGCCAGATAAAGAAGCTCGATATCAAAAGACCAGCCTGTCAGCGTTTGCTGGCGAAAAAGAATTTCAGCAGTTTCAGCGCGAAAACATTTAAACCCGCATTGTGTGTCGTTCAAACCGGGCAGGATCAACAATTGAATGACAAGGTTGATGGCGCGCCCGCCCCAGTGACGATAGGACGGCTCATCAAAACGGATTGCCCCCGCTGCTTCACGTGATGCAATTGCAAGGTCAAAATTATTCAGCGCGGGAGGCAGGAACTTTTGCACCTCATCGATGGGCATCGAAAGATCTGCATCGCAAATGAAGCGGTACTCACCATGCGCTTCCAACATGCCGCGCCGCACAGCATTGCCTTTACCGGGCTGTTCTTCATGGATCACGATCAAGTTTGGATGGCGCGATGCGAAATCATGCGCCAATTCCAATGTGCGGTCTGAGCTGCCGTTCTCGACGATGATCACTTCAAAGGAATAGGGTTGGCTTTCAAGAAAAATAAAAATTTGCCCAAGTGTGCGCGGCAGGCGGCTCTGTTCGTTATGAGCTGGTATAACGATGGACAAAAATGGAGTTGTCAAATCGGATTATTGGGTGAGGTAAAAATAAGCGCCAAAGCTAACAACGATAAAACACCAAAAGATGAACATGCCCGCCAGAATCATGATCTGTGTGGTGGTCATGCCCAATATCTTTCCTTTTGCCTGTGCGGGGTCTGGGCGTGGTAATTGGCGGGATGGATTGGGTTCCCGTAGACTTTGTGGTGTGCGTTGAATCTCCTGCGCGGCATCATCGTCTTCGAAGGCAAAGCCAAGTTCGCTGTTGTCAAAGGGTTTCGCTGATTCAGAGGCATTAAAGATCGCTTTTGCGCGCGCAGCAGGTTCCTCAACGGATTTGGCGGGAGCGCTCTTGGCTTCCTCGTGCAAGCGCGGATCAGTGATCCGATCTGCAAGATCGTAGACCATTTCCGAACGCCAAACCGGGCTGGTCTGTAAAACCGAACTCGCAAACTGTTTGATCCCGTCACTCATTACCACGCGCACAGCCGGACGCAGCGAGTCAATGTGAGCACCGGGGTCGGTTGTTATTAATACAGGGTCCACCGGGTTGGGCAGAGTAATCTTATGTTCCTGCAAATATCTTTGGAGGGCACGTGCCCGTTTGGTCACGACATCAAGCAAATTGATGCTGGCAGGCAGCGGACGTCCGTTGACGACATTGTTCCATTGATCGCCTTTCGCTTCGAAGAACCCTTTAACAGGCGTTGCATAGATCACTGAAATCCCGCCAGGGCCGACCAAAATAAGGGGAATCACAACCTCGATATTTGGCAGAGTAAAATTGCGAATCAGCACAAAACCCTTTTCAAGCGTGCGATCCAATTGCGCGATCACTGCCTTTTGGGCCTCCAACTCGGCATACCAGTTAAATCCGTATTTTAGTGTCCCTTGAACACGGGCGGGAAAACTGATGTTGCCATTGGCATCTTGCAGCGGAGTCTTATCGATTATTTTCATTGGAATTCACTTAGAAAATCGGTACTTCCTCAAGCTCATCGCGGGTCGCATTTTCGTGGGTTGAAAGCAGCTCGCGGTCATCATGTTGTAGAATCATCACAGACTTTCCAACTTTGAATGTACTGGCCAGCAGCTCCTCGCGTGAACCTGTTACGAATTGTTTGCCTTTTTGCAAACGATCCAAAAGCGCTTTGCGGTCTAACAAAACATAGTCTGAAAAAGTAGCGCCGCGGCGTTCGTAGGCGCGCACCATCATGATCTGTCCATTTTTATAACGGACCGCTTCTATCACGCCATCAATTTTTTTTGCCATGAATAATCTCCAAATCAATTTTAACACATTCATTAAACCACAGAGACACTTATCACAGAGATATTAACTCCGTGCCTAAGTGTCTCTGTGCAGATTTGTCGGGGCGAGAGGATTCGCATCGTCCCCCTGTGGGGAAACCTGCGACCATCTCGATCAAACAACTGTCGGGGCGAGAGGATTCGA
>JBBSCM010000284.1:0-5256 GCA_038250295.1 Anaerolineales bacterium
CTGGTCGGGAACATATCGCCAGATCCCCTACGGAGCGATAGCTTCCATAGTCTTTTCGCTCATCTATGTCCTCAATCCGTTCGACCTGATGCCTGACATGCTGCCCGTGATCGGTCAACTGGACGATGTGGCTGTGATGGGCGCCTGTTTGATGTTGGTCGAGCAGGACTTGCACAAGTACAAGGATTGGAAACAGGGGCAGGTTTGAAAAATTAACCGCGAAGAGTGCAAAGCACCCCAAGAAAAAAAGAAGCTTTGCGTTCTTCGCGTGCTTCGCGGTGGATGAACTTGAATTTGCGGCATGGATGCTGTTTGGCTGGGCAAGAGTCCGCACGGGGATGGTTAACGAGCTTATATGGTGTATTATATTTTGGGTGATAATCCAGAGAAAGATAATTCACAGTCCAAGCATCATGACTCAAAGGTAAAATATAATCATCATGAATCTCGATGAGACCACCTACCTCAACGCGGCCCGCGCGGGCGACAAGGAGGCTTTCGAGCAATTGATCGACCCGTATCGCAGGCAATTGCTGGTGCATTGTTATCGCATCCTGGGTTCTTTTGAAGATGCCGAGGATATGCTGCAGGAGACTCTTTTACGGGTTTGGAAACGCATCGACTCTTTCGAGGGACGCTCCTCCCTGCGCGCATGGTTATACAAGATCGCCACCAACGCCGCATTGGATGCGCTCGACAAACGCCGAGTCCGCGGCCTGCCAAAAGAGTTGTACGCGCGCGGCGACCCAACCCAGCCATTGCCTGCGCCTGCGCAGGAAGTCAACTGGATCGAACCCATTTCAGATGAATGGGTCGAGGGTCAACCTTATATGTATCCTGAAGCGCGCTATGAACTCCGCGAGAGTATCACGCTGGCCTTTGTTGCGGCCCTACAAAAACTTCCAGGCCGTCAGCGCGCAGTCCTCTTGTTATGTGATGTGATGGGCTGGAGTTCGAACGAAGCCGCGGAAATTCTTGATATGACCACAGCGGCGGTGAACAGTGCGTTACAGCGCGCCCGCGAGACGTTGAAACAACCCGCCGAGCGCAAGACCAGGCCGTCGCGTTTGAATGAACAACTGTCCACTTTGCTGGCTCGTTATGTGGCCGCATGGGAAACAGCGGATTCCGCTGCGCTGATCGCAGTTTTGCGTGAGGATGTCGCGCTGACCATGCCTCCGCTGCCGGTCTGGTTCAGCGGACGGGCGGATGTGAAAAAATTTCTCGATGGCTATTTGTTCAAGAGCATGGACCCGTTCAAGGTCAGGCTTGAAGCGGTGCAGGCAAATGGCTCGCCTGCTTTCGCAACCTATCAAATGGACCAGAATGGAATCTATCGCGCGGCAGCGATCCAAATCCTGACCGTTGAAAATGGACTGATCACAGAGATCAACGATTACCTGACCTTTGACGGGAAGTTGTTCTCCCGCTTCAATCTGGACCTTGTGGTTTGACCGATGAATTTGACAGAGTCTTACCGTCTTATTAATTGAAAGACCAACTCTGTCAAACTCAAAAGGAGAAAACCATGAACGATCTAACTTTATATCTGCTTACAATTCGCGGCACGCTTGCACCAGAAACTTTGGAAGCAGCGCGCAAAGTCCATAACCAGACTGCGGGTAACCCTGAGGGTGTGGCCGCCGCAAAATCTCTGGGTGACGTGAGCCATATGGTTTACATTCCCATGGAGCATGATGGTCACGCCAAAACAAAAGGCGCTGGCGAGTTTCTGATCATGGATCTTTGGTACAGTATGGAGGGACTCAACACCTTCTTCGCCGATAAACAGGTTCAGGAAGGCGGCGCAGCCATCTTCAGTGACCGTGACCCGGTTGTATGGGCGCCTGCTGAAGGCTTTACCAGTTTCCACATCCCAGCTCCGTTTGGAATGAATGACCGCATTGTCGCTGTCGCACGCGGTACGGTTAAATCCATGGCCGAAGCGAAGAAGCTGCATAACACTGCCATGACAAAAACCATCAGCAAGGCCCGCAAGCTGGGCATGGTTTCGCACGAGGCTTACTTCCGTATGGCTGCGCCGAATTCACCCGAGGCTCTTGAGTATTTTCAAGTGGATGTTTGGATGAACGCTGAAAGCATGGGCGATTACTACGGAGATGAAGAATTCCTGGAAAGCTTCAATCACTTCTTCACCGCCGAAGCCTCCGACTCGGTTTGGGTACATCCCAAAGGCGACTGGATCGAGTGGTAGGCTGGAAGTTAGTTTGAGTGATTCTAAAACTCCGAGTTCTTGAAGAACTTGGAGTTTTTTTTATCCACAGTCGAAACCATCAAGTAACAAAAAGTATTTTGCTTACAGGTGGTCTTGAATCCTGCTACAATTCCGTAACCATAACGAAACTCCACGGAAAACCAACAACCTCGTCCCTTATATTTCCCTTCGTGCTCCTTTGTGACCCTTCGTGGTAAAACAAAAAAGGAATCAACCATGACTCAAACCTACGATACCATCGTCATCGGCGCAGGCGTGATGGGCGCCAGCCTTGCCTTTCATTTCGCCGAGCGCGGACTCAAAGTCGCGGTGCTCGAACGCAAGGTCACAGCTTCAGGCGCGACCGGTCACTCGAGCGGACTCGTCCGTATGCATTATGACCTCGCCGCCGAATCCGAATTGACCTTCGCCAGTTATAAAAACTATTTCAACAATTGGAAAGAACGCGTCGGCGGTGACACTTCGACTGGGCTCAGTGCAAGTTGTGGATTCATGCAAACAGGCTTCATGCAGATCGCCAAGCGCGAGCATGAGGACAAACTGCGCGGCAACGTCGCCAACCAACAACGCATCGGCATCAACACCTCGGTCATCTCTGCTGACGATGTGAAAAAACTCATCCCTGATTTCATCACCGACCAGTTCGACTTTGCCGCCTATGAACCCGATTCAGGGTATGCCGATGCGACTCTCACCACCAACTCGTTTCTTGAATCCGCAAAACACAACGGGGCAAAGCTGATTCAAAATTGTGAAGTGACAGCCATCCACACGGCGGGCGGAAAAGTTATCGGCGTGGGAACAACTCAGGGTGACCTCGCCAGCCCAATCGTCGTCAATGCCGCGGGACCGTGGGCAAAACATGTCGCGAGCCTCGCAGGCGTCGATGTCCCGCTTGAGACGTGGACTCACGATGTCGCCTTCCTCCACCGTCCGCCGTCGCTTGGGAAAATCCCCGCCGTGATAGACGACACCATCAACTGCTACTTCCGCCCCGAGGGCAGTGCGCTGATCCTTGCCGCGGGCGAGGACGAATCCCTGCGCGGCGAAGCGCCCGATGCCGAAGACCAAACGCCCACGCCCACGTTCGTCGAGAAACTCATCGACAGCCTGGTGCGGCGCATTCCCAAGATCGAAGAGAGCGGCTTGCATTCCATCCACGTGGGGCGCGACGGCATCACCCCCGACCAGCGCGCCATCTACAGCGCCTCGGGGCTTGACGGTTTCTACCTCGCCTGCGGGCTGAGCGGCACAGGCTTCAAGACCTCCCCCGCCGCGGGCGCAAGTTTGGTTGAGTTGATTCTCGATGGAAAACCCAAAACCGTAGACATCACGCCGTTTCGATTTGAACGCTTCGCCACGGGACAACTGCTCGAAGGCGAATATGGGTATGGGAATATTTGGAAGTAGATGAAAGGCTGCGGAGGCATTTTTCACGCTTGAAGTTTTTTCTTGACCCGCACCGCTTCACTTCGACAAGCTCAGTGCGGCGCGGACTCAGCCGAGGGTTGGTTCGGTCTCAATTAAACTTTTCTCCCTTGAGGTTTTATCAATGAGCCATACAAAGCTCCAGAAATACCACCTTGAAGTTGTTCAAGCAGCAGTTGGATGGGTCTTACGAGAGATGAGCAATGCCTACAGCAGCGAAATTATTAAATATCTGGAATCTCATGCAGGAAGCATAAGTACGCCAGCCTTTTCGCAGGCAATCGAGCGCTTGAGTACTAAAGAACGCGCCCGATTGCGTGACATATGGAAGCGCTATCCTGTAGAAAAGTAAACAGGGAACAAAAACGGGACTGTGGGTGAAGCGCAGTCCCGTTTTTGATTCTGATGATATCCGTCATTGCGAGGAGGGCGCTCTTCCGGCGAAGCAATCCCCGCCGCGATATTGGCGATTGCTTCGGCACAAAGAACGTGGCTCGCAATGACGAAATGCAAACGGGACTGTGGGTGAAGCGCAGTTCCGTTTTTGATTCCACATTTTTTGGGCTTGATGTATAATACACACAAATACATGTTTTTATACACACGAAAGAGGTAAACATGCGAACGAATATTGTATTGGATGATAAGCTTATCGAGCGCGCCCAAAAATTAACGGGCATCAAAACCAAGCGCGAAGTTGTTCATGAAGCATTGCGTCTTTTGATTCTCTTGAACGAGCAGGGTGAAGTCCGCAGCTTGCGTGGTAAATTGCCGTGGGATGGCTCTTTAAGTGAACAGCGTCAATCGCGAGTAAAGGTCCATTAGCCATGCGGGTGGTTGATACAAGCGTATGGGTGGATTACTTCAACGGCGTGGAAAATCTGCAAACCGATTTTCTCCATGCAGTGTTGGATCAAACACCTATCCTCATCGGCGACTTAATTCTTACAGAGGTTTTACAAGGCTTTCGTAATGACCCTGATTTTGAAAAAGTCCGCCGCACATTGGCAAGATTTACCCAGGCAAATATGGTTAATACCGCCCTCGCCGTGCAAAGCGCAAGAAACTACCGAGCCCTCAGGCAAAAAGGAATCACCGTCCGCAAGACGATAGACAGTCTGATTGCCACCTACTGCATCGAAAACGAACATGAACTCTTGCACAACGACAGCGACTTTGATGGATATGAAAAACATTTGGGGTTACGGGTGATACATCCTTAACATAAAACGGGACTGGGATGAAGCGCAGTCCCGTTTTTGATTCTGATGATATCCGTCATTGCGAGGAGGGCGCTCTTCCCAACGAAGCAATCCCCGCCACAGGTTGGAGATTGCTTCGCCACAAAGAACGTGGCTCGCAATGACGAAATGCAAACGGGACTGTGGATGAAGCGCAGTCCCGTTTTTGATTCTGATGATATCCGTCATTGCGAGGAGGGTGCTCTTCCCGACGAAGCAATTCCCGCCACAGGTTGGAGATTGCTTCGCCACAAAGAACGTGGCTCGCAATGACGAAATGCAAACGGGACTGTGGATGAAGCGCAGTCCCGTTTTTGATTCTGATGATATCCGTCATTGCGAGGAGGGCGC
>JBBSCM010000285.1:0-5241 GCA_038250295.1 Anaerolineales bacterium
AAAATGCGCGCCTTGAAAATATGCCGCGTTGGTATACGGACGAAATCCCTGACCGTCATAAATTGGAATATCCACAAAGCCTTGGGGTTTGTAAAAATCGATTCGGTATGTCCACCACCAGCTTACAAGATTCGGATGGAGATTTTCGTAATAGACTCTCTCAGAGTATGCGGCTAGCGCTTCGTCCACCCAGGGCTGCAAAGCCTGGTCATTTGCGACCTGCTCGAACCACCATTGATGTGACGTTTCATGCACGGCTACAAAAGTTAAATAATTGGCTGGTGTTCCATCGTATAAATTATAAAAGTCACGGCTGAGGTAAAAGAAAGCTGAATATTCCATGCCGTCGTTGAAATCACCCATGACGATTGAAAGAGTTTTGTGTGTATATGGGCCGTAGCGTTGGCTGAAAACTTGCAAGGCTTCGGCGCTGGCTTGTAATGCGGCCTGCCCGCCCGGTTCGTTGAAAGCGAAGTAATAGCTTGAAACTGTAATATCATCCATTTGCAGGCTCGATACCTTGAACTCGCGGCTGGCGGACAAGGCGAACGCGCGCGCAGATGTAATCGTGTAGCGCGTAGAGTCCTTCTGTTGTTCGGGGAATCCGCTCGCTGCAACAATCGGCGCAGTGGCTGGGTCTGTAAATGTGAGATTCACTTCATAATCTGCCGCGTCATAAACGAGATGCTCGCCGTAATACCAGGGTTCGTGCAGCACCCACTCGCCGTCAATATATGGAACGACAAATGGATACCAGTTGGTGAGATTCATCTGGCGGGTTGTGTAACCATAAATGCGCGGACGTGAAATATTCGGGTCTTCCTGTTCTGCGAAAGGAAGTACAAGCGTGTATTGAATATTGATGGTCAACACGCCTTCTGGCTTGGTGAAGGATGAGAGCGCAACATCCAATCTTTGGCCTGCGATGGAATAGGTTGTGGTGGGAGTCCCGTCAATGGAAATGCTTGCGAGAGTGAAACTATCCTGCCAGAGATTGGGGACGATGGCGAGTACAAGTGTATTAAGTTGGTTGCCTGTGTGATTGGGATAGAGAATGGTCTCATCCACTGTGACGGTGTGCGCGTCATAATCGATGGTTGTGTTTAAGGTGTAATTGGCGCGTTCAAGCGCAGGGACAACTGTCTGCGTGGCGGTTGGCGCAGGTGTTTCAGTTGGTAAAGGTGTGATCGTGGCTGCTGGTATGGATAAGTCAGTCGGTGTAAGCGTTGCCGAAGGGGTGATGGATGATGTACAAGAGGATAAAAACGAAAGAAGAAAGAGGGAAAGAACAATGAGAGAGGAAATGGTTTTGTTTCGCATGAACTGTATTCTAACAAAAAAACCTCCCACCGAGTAATTCCAGCGGAAGGTCTTTTTGGCAATAAAAAATAACTAACTTTCAATGGCCTTTTTGAGCACAGCCAAAGTAGCTTCAAAGCCTGCCATCATTTGTTTCTTCATCATATCTTCCATACCGGGCATGGATGGCATCCCTGCAGGTACAAGCACAGCGTCCATTTGCATGATCAACTTTGTGCCGTCACCATCCTTTTCGAGAATATAGGTGTTGGTAACATCGGAAGCAGGCGGCGCGGCGAAGGTCTTTGTGGACAACAGTTTATTTTTTTCAAAGGCAATGATCTCGTTTGTCATTACATTTGATATGCCGTTGCTTGTGGTTGTGATTTTATATTTTGTGCCAAGTTTCAGCGGACCGTCAACTTCAATGGCGCTGATGTATACACTCATCTTTTTCATGTTGTCAAGATTGGTAATATATTCAAAAACTTTTTCAACGGGCCTGCCGATCTTGATGGATGTTTCAAGGATGGTCATATTAATTCTCCTTTTTGTCAATTGGTGGATAACGATAAAGCCATTATACAGACTTCATCCGTTTCCACAAGAATGTGAGCAGGAAAAACGCGGTGGCCGTAAGTACTATGGCCGCGCCAGAAGCGATACTTAAATAATATGAAAGATATAAACCGATCACGCCTGATAGTGCGGCAAAGAAGGCGGAAAATGCCATCATTGTTGGCAGGCGTTGGGTGAGTAAAGATGCTGTTGCGGCGGGAGTAACGAGCATCGCAACCATCAAAGCCACACCGACCGTTTGAAGGGAGACGGCAACTGTCACAGCGATCAGGCATAGCAAGAGATTGTTGAGCAAATTCACAGGCAGGCGAAGCGTCGCCGCGAGAATAGGGTCAAATGAAAGTGTGAGAAATTCCTTGTAGAAGGCGGCAATCGTCAGCAGGACAATCGCGCCAAAGATAATGATCAGCCACAAACTTTGTACGGATACTCCCAGCACATCGCCAAATAAAAAGTGACTCAAATCCACCGCGTAACTGCGGACAGTGGAGATCAGCGCAATGCCAAGCGCAAACATCCCCGCAAAGATGATGCCAATTGCCGTATCTTCCTTGATCTCTGCCTGCTTGCTGATGGCGCCAATGCCCAGCGCAGCGACGACGGCGGTACCCAGTGCCCACCAAAATAGGGTGTCACGCGCACCGCCAGTGATGAGATATCCGATTGCAATGCCGGGTAATATCGTGTGCGCGAGCGCGTCGCCAAAAAATGCCATGCCGCGTAATACAACGTATGTGCCAACAACGGCGCAGACAATTCCAACCAAAACAGCCGCAATCATTCCGCGCTGCATGAATTCGTATTGAAGGGGAGCAAGAAGCCAGTTAATGAACATGATCGTGCTCTCCTTCGTCACAGCACGAATCGTCCAAAGCCAGCAACCCTTCACGTCCCTCCACTGTTCGAAATCTACCGCCATATGCGGATAATAAATTATCCGAGTGCAATACATTTTCAGGATTTCCAAATGCCACGATCTTTTTGTTCAACAACATGATCCGATCAAAATGCTTTGCCGCTTGTTCAAGGTCATGGGTGGCGACCATCACGGTGACTTTTTGTCCCCGCAAAGTATCCAATAAATTAAGCAGGCCCTCCTGAGCGGGTGTGTCGAGACCGGTTAGAGGTTCATCCATCAACATCAACTCAGCTTCCTGTGCCAGCGCGCGCGCGATGAACATGCGTTGCTGCTGTCCGCCGGATAACTGGCTGATCTGTCGCTTTGACAGATTGTCGATCTCAACAGATTTAAGCGCGTGATTCACAAAATCCCAATCTTGCTTCTTCGGCCAGTTTAGCGGTCCCAACTTGGCGGAACGTCCCATCATCACAACATCCGCCACATTGACTGGGAAATTCCAATCCACCTGGCTGCGTTGTGGAATATATGCAATGCAGCTGTGAACTGTCGGCTGAGACCCGGAGATGGTAACTTCGCCATCATTGGGCTGCAAAACACCAGAGACAACTTTGAACAAAGTGCTTTTCCCCGCGCCATTCGGGCCCACGACAGCAATGCGTTCGCCAACATGCAGGTGAAAGGTGATGCTCTCAAGAGCAACACGTCCGTTGTAACGAACGGACACATCGCGCACATCGAGAATGGGTTTGTCTTTTTGATGGTTTCTATGTGGATACATGTTTTTTGCTTTCTGGCATGATATGACAACCCCGCGGGTATAAAAGAGGTTGTTTGGATAAATTCTCCTTAATATGGTATAAGTTGTTTTTGGCGCTATCCCATATTAAGGAGAATACCATGGAATACCTAGATAACCAGATTAAAACAAGGCTTGAAGGAAAATTGAGCAAACTAAACGAACATCGCCCTCTGCCAAAAGAGGTTATCAGTAAACTTAATGAACAATTTGCCATCGAAATGACGTACAACTCCAATGCGATTGAAGGGAACACGCTTACCCTTCAGGAAACTGCATGGGTAATTCAGGATGGCATTACCATAAAAGGCAAACCTATGAAAGATCACCTCGAAGCGCGCGATCACTACAATGCGCTTACCTATCTTTATGATTTGATTGAACATGATACACCACAAAAAATCTCGGAAATGCTCATTCGTACAATTCACCAATTGGTTGTGCGGGAAACAGAACAGCAAACAGCAGGCTCATATCGCATTGGAAATGTTCTGATCACTGGAGCAACCCATACTCCGCCTGACGTTAGTGCCGTGCCAGGTTTAATGCGGGGTCTGGTTGAATGGATGCGTAGCAATCAAAAAAAAATACATCCAGTTGAATTTGCTGCGATTGTACATCACAAATTGGTGAATATTCACCCATTCTTTGACGGGAACGGCAGGGCTGCTCGTGTGGTCATGAATCTTCTTTTATTACAAGAAGGGTATCCACTGGCAATTGTGTTAAAAAACGATCGAAAAAAATATTATCAAGTACTTGCCAAAGCAGATACAGGCAATCTTCGCCCATTTGTACAATTTATAGCCCAGGCAGTTGAGCGATCATTAAATGTATATTTGAAGATTATTGCCCCATCAGTTAAGCGAAGTGAAAAATATTTGGCATTATCTGAGATCGCAAAAGAGACACCCTACACGAGCAAATATCTTAATTTACTCGCAAGGACGGGGAAAATTGAAGCTCATAAGGAAAAACGGAATTGGGTTACTTCGAAAGCTGCCATAGAACGTTACATAAAAGAACGCAAACGTCAAAGGAACCTGGGATAGTTTTATTTCAACGCTTCCACAATTCTTGAAACATTATGCTTCATCATGTCAATATAAGTTGCGGCGGGCGGACCCTGCGTTAATGATTCCAAGTGCAGGTCATCCACAATCATAACGCCTGTTTCATCCGCGATCTGTTTTGCAAGCGTATCGTTATCGGCTGTATCCAAAAAAATGGCGGGTGCGTTGATATTTTTTATTTCGTCTATCAATCTTGCCATTTCCTGAGCAGAGGACGCGGCGTTACTGCTAAAACCTGGAATCACAGAGCCTGCTATTTCAAAACCATATCTTTCAGCAAAATAGCCTAATGCTTCATGGTTGGTCACCAGCAAACGTCGTTCAATAGGAATAATGTTTACCTGCCCAACGATCCATTCATCAAGCTCTTTTAACTGGACAATATAACTTTCAGAATTTTCTGTATAAATATCCACGCCATCAGGGTCAACTTTGATCAAGCCATCGCGGATATTTTCCACATAGGTGATGACTAAATTTGGATCCAGCCACATATGCGGGTCAACTCCATGTTCACTTCCCGCATCTTCTCCTGGACTTAGACCTGCTGAGGCCTCGATGACCAACGCCTCCCCTCCGCTATTCTCCAATAAAGGTTCGATGAATTGTTCATATTCCAAACCATTCAAGAT
>JBBSCM010000286.1:0-5240 GCA_038250295.1 Anaerolineales bacterium
CCTCTTCACGAGTTCTAGAGTGTTTTCTTAGATCCGCCCAGCCTATAATTTTCTCGCCTGATTCCGTAAATACAATTCCAGGACCAAAAGTTTTTACAATCGGGGCTTTTGCCTTGCCGGAAGCAGATCTAAGCAAGTTAAAAATTTTCAACCAAACCCCGGGTTGGGGCGAATTATGTTCTGCAGACTCATTAGGTAATGAGTCAAAGCGGACTTCCTGTTTTGTCGCAGTACTGGAACCGAACTGCTGCTCCACAACAATGGCGCTGTTCAGGTCTACGAAAGCCACTCCGCCCTGAAGATCATTCAGTTCGCCTTCTTCTGTTACTGGCTTCCCTTCTTTCACAAAGATTGCAGGGCCGTGCAGGCTTTTTGCTAATGTGTAAAGAAACAATCGGCTGAAGGCCATCCAACGCTCCGAACGGCTGCGCACAGGTAGTGTAAATTGAGATATCCATAGTAAAACTAGCAGATAAACAAAGCCAAAAACGATTAGATTCACTGCAATTACAACACCTGCATTCACAGTTTCTGGATTAACCGGGAGCGTTAAATTCATGTGCAAGACACGAACTAGAAAATAAGCGACTATTAATTGCCAAAGCAATTTCACTTCTCCCCTAAAAATAATTAAGAATCCGACAGTAATAACTACTGTAGGTAGCCATGTCCAAAGTTTAGTAAAACGGGATGACTGTAATTTAGGCATAATCACCAAACAATCAAGGCTTAGTCAAGCCTGGCTTCAAAGCGCCCAACAAATCTTCAATCTCCAGCTTGCTGTGCTTAATCCCTAAGTCATTGCGCATTGTTGCAACAAGCACAAAGAGTTTTTCTCTTGTTTCTTTTTGGGATTTACCATAAACCGTGCTGGTTTCTCTCCAATCACGAAATCTCCTGACTACTTCATCAGAACCAATTAGCACAAGCTGAGAGGCCAGTGCTATCTCCTCGGGCTGCTGTTCTAGCCCAGGTAAATCCGTTGATTTATCTGCCAGTAAGTTTTGCAATAATTTAGTGAACTCTGTATACACTTCCCACTTTTTGGAATTAAACGTCCTTAGATATTCTTGTTCAAGATCGGCTTTTGCCTTCCGCCAAAATCCCAAGAAAGTAAAGGTCGCAGACACAAACGCCACTACAATACTTGCCATTAATTCGCTGATATTATTCATATTGGAATACTCCCCAAAGCTTTGATGGAAGATGTGAATGAAAAATATGGACAAATTTAAGTATATACTTTTATTGTCTTCACTGTCAAGAGATTTTAATCACATTAAATAACTTACTTATTAGTAGCCAAACCAACCTCCTCCTAAAATATCAACCCAAATACTGATTGCCGAATTCCCCGATTTTGCTTTAGAATCAGACCAAGATGATACGGAAACTCTTTAGCGCAGTAGGTTCCTTCCTGCAGACCCCGCTGGGCGTGATTCTCACCACCAGCGCGTTCTGGCATGCCGTGGTTTGGGCGGCGAAAATTCCTTTTAATTATTTGGTCAGCATTCTTTTACTCGGTGTGGATGTGGCCGTTGCGCTTTATCTGCAAGACCGATTGATCTATTTTTTCTCCCAGTTTGTGCTCCCAATTCAAAACCCAAAATACCGTCAGGAGATCTATTCGCGCGTAAAGAACTTTGAAACAGGCAAGCGCGGCCCGGCTTTATTCATCAAGAACGGACGTGTGATCATGCACGAGGGTGAAGCCGACAAGCACGGGCCCGGCGTGATCGTCCTGGATACCGCCAGCGCAGCCGTCTTGCGGACAGATACCGAAATCAAGGATACTGTGGGGCCGGGCGTCAAATTTACCCAGAAGGACGAATATATTGCAGGGAGCGTGGATCTTCGGGCACAGTGGCAGTTTATCGGTCCGCTGACGAGCGAACAGCCATTTCTAAATCCTGTGCCGATCTCGCATCCCAAGGGGTATAACGACACGCAAAACCGCCGCCAACAAACCAGCGGACTAACGCGTGATGGCTTCGAGGTTTCTCCAACCATCAGCATAAAGTTTAGTATTAAGCGGCCTGTCGAAAGGAAACCAACGGAAGGCGGCGTGACATCACAATACGGGTTCGATCCCGATTCGGTTCGCAACGCCATCACGCGCGAGGTGGTTCAACTTGGCACATCAGAAAACAGCAAGGCTCGCATGGAATGGAATAAACTTCCTGCGCATCTGGTTGTGAACATCTGGCGCGAATATATTCGCAAATTCAAACTCGGAGACCTGTTTACAACAAGCGGCGTCAGCGGCCTGCAGACAATCGAAGAGATGATCAATAAACGCGTCAAGCAAAGTAATGTGGTGGCATTGGATGATACGGGCATGCCCACGGGCGAGTGGCTGGAAAGCCTTGAGTTTAAACAACTGCAATCACGCGGACTCGAGATCATGGAGGTGCGAATCCACAACATCATTTTTGAACCGTCGATGGAGGAGCAGACCATTCAACAGTGGAGCACGGAATGGATGAATGTGGCAAAAAAGGAAGAAAACCATTTAAAGGAAAAAGAGGCGTTGATCGAAAACGCCTCACGCGATGAAGCCAGCAAAAGTTTTGCGAAGATCGCATCCAGGCAGTTTAGCGGCAAGCCGACCATGCCGCAACAAAACCCATTCAAAACTCTTCAACTATTGATCCAACCCATTAAGGAATTCATGCTGCATGAGAGCAGCGCCAACAGCGACACGGAAATGCAATTAAGAAAACTTGACGAAATTTGGAAGTGGCTGTTGGACAATAGCCCCATGGGCAACAACTCCGATGCCGCACCAAGCAATATTCAGGGCCGGGACAACCCATGAGAAGATCCGCTCAACAGGACAACTTTAAATCCCAACTTTTCGGTCTGACCCACAAAAGTGTGGAATTCAGGAACCGAGTGCGTGGAATCGCGGGCGGCGCGGCCTGGCTTCTTCTTAGCGGATTCACGATGCTCCTGACCGTATGGGGCGTGCAGGAAAACCTTCACATTGGAATTGTCATCGGCATGAGCTTCCTTAAATACATTCCTTTCTTAATTGTTGTGTACAGCCTTGCAAGAAAAATGTCGGCCGGGTATCTGGATGATGTATACGAACTGCACAATAAAGAGCTTGCATCCGCCTTCCTTGAAGAAGTTACCTTTGGAAGCGGGCGTGAAAAAATCACAATTAATGAGGGCAAGATCAACGAGAAAGATGAGAAATCCCCCATCATCCTGATCGGCGGACCCGGCAAGGTTCAGGTCAATCTCGACAGCGTAGCCTTGCTTGAAGCAGTGGATGGGGAACCGAAGGTAATCTATCCACAAAAAGAGGCATGGAAACTCGGCAGGTTCGAACGCATTCGCGAGATCGGCAAATATGACGAGCTGGGTAAACGCGAATACGCCATCATTAACTTGCGCGATCAATTCGTGACTGGCCTAACTGTAAAAGCGCGCACCAAGGACGGCATCCCGATTGAAGCGCACGGCATAAAAGTAATCTTCAGTATTCTCCGCAGGCAAAAATCGGAAGGTGATAAAGTCCAGGCCGATGCCTATTTGTTCGACGAGCGCGCGGTCCAGGCGCTCGTATATAACCAAACCATCATCACACCGGAACCATCCACGCCATCAGGTGTCACATTCCCCTGGGACACAAGCATCATTCCCCTCATCATTTCCGAGTTGGAAAAATTGATCACATCACGCACATTAAGTGAAATACTCGCTACGGTAAGCCAGGTTGAAATAGATCATGCATCCACGAACGATCAAACCATCGCCCAAATGCGTGTGGAAATGACGGGACAGCAATCAATTCCCGGCGTGAAAAAAGAATCGACTGCGCCCAATTTTGAGTCGCGCGCCAGGATCACGGCTCAATTCTTCGAAGACCCTTTTAAGGCTAAAGCCGCCACACTCGGCCTTTCCATTCAATGGATCGACATTGGCACCTGGCAGCTTCCATCCAGTTTGATCCTTGAAAAACATAAAGAGGCATGGAACCTTTCACGCGAAAACGCAAAGAAACGCGCCGCCGTTGAACGTTCGGGAAAACAACATGAAGTGGAAGAGATCGTCCACATCGTGGACAACGTCGTCATCGCAAATTATGAAACTGAAAGAGCTTCGCGCAGCCCAATACACAAAGAAAAAGAAATGATCAGCAAAGACCCGGAAGATGTGGAAGAAGAAATAGAAGCCTGGGAAACTTTTTTTGCCCTCAACCCCGATATCAAAAACCAGTTCACCCACAGGGAAGCAAATAAAAAGGACGCCACAACCATGGCTTTGGAAATGTTAAAAGCATTCCGCAAGGAATTGCTTGCGGGAAAATTGCTGATTGAGAAAGAGAACAAGCCGCAGGAAGAGAAACAAGCCGAACTCGCCAAAATCGATAAGGCTTTGTATGACATCTCCCACCTCACCAATCATTGGATTCAAAATCCATCGTGAAAAACCCCAACATCACCATCTCCCCGGAAATCTCGCGCGCGCTTGATCTTGGCACGCCTATTGTTGCGCTGGAATCAACCGTCATCACGCATGGACTTCCCCGCCCGCAAAATTTGGAACTGGCACAGAATATGGAAAAACAGGTACGTGACTGTGGAGCCACGCCTGCCACTGTTGCTTTATTGGATGGAGAGATTCGCATCGGCCTCTCCGACTTGGAACTGGTGCGGCTTTCTCAAGCAGACTCCGTGCTGAAAGTGAGTCACCGTGACTTCGCCACAGCCATGGTCAAAAAAATGAACGGCGGCACCACCGTCGCAGGGAGCATGTTTGCTTCACAAATGGCTGGCATTAAAGTCTTCGCCACCGGCGGAATCGGCGGCGTACACAAGGAATCATCCTTCGATATTTCAACGGACCTGCACGCGCTTGCGGAAATTCCCATGATCGTTGTTTGCGCGGGTGCAAAAGCAATTTTAGATCTGCCCGCAACTCTCGAATATCTTGAAACCATGGGCGTGCCGGTCGTCGGTTATCAAACAGACGAGTTCCCTGCTTTCTATTCCCGTGAAAGTGGACTTAACGTAAGCGTGCGGTTAGACTCTCCCAAAGAGATCGCAGACTTCGCGAACGCCCATTGGAATCTCGGAATGCAAAGCGCTGTCCTCGTGACGAACCCTGTCCCCGAAGCAGAATCAATTTCAAAGTCCGAAATGGACCCGATCATTTCCAAAGCCTCGGCAGAAGCCATTAAGAAGGGAATCCACGGGCAGGCGCTCACTCCGTTCTTGTTGGGCCGCATC
>JBBSCM010000287.1:0-5218 GCA_038250295.1 Anaerolineales bacterium
GAATAACCGACCTTACTCAGAACATCCCGAAAGTTTGCTTGAAAAAAACTTTTTGAACCAGCCAATAAAAAACCTGCGGGCTGTACCGCAAGATTCATCTTGCCAGCGCCTGCTTGCCGCCAAATCGGGGGCAACATGAATGTTGCGGTACGAAATGTTGCGGTACGCATGTAGTTACTTAATTGATGTATCTTATAAACTGTTGTTTGGCCTTGCTCATATCGCTGTATTCCCCGCGATATTCCTCGGGGAGTAATTTCGCCAGCTCAACCATCATCTCATCCACGATCTGCTGACGGACTTCACCATTCACTTTTACGCCTTCCACATTGATCTTAAACGGTTCGCCAACGCGGACGTGGAAATCGGTCCGCTTGAAGCGTTTGAGGTTGGAGAGATAATTTTCGCCGCCCCAATGCGCAATGGGAATAATGGGCGCGCCTGAGTGCAATGCAAGGGTTACCGCCCCCGGCAGAGCGCGTTTTAATTTGCCCGTGTAATTGCGAGTCCCTTCGGGGGCAATGCCGAAGATCATGCCTTTTTCGATGGCACGCAGGGCGGCCTTAAGTGCGCGCATATCTGCTTCGCCGCGTCGCACAGGGAGAATATCCCAGGCGCCGAAAACCCAGCGCAGGAAGAGGTTATCAAATGCTTCTGCTTTTCCCCAACCAGTGATCTTACGAGGCTGCAGCAGCGTGGCGAGGACCGGCACCTCGATTTGTCCTGTATGGTTGGAGATGACAATTAACGGACCCTGTGCTGGGACTTTGTCCATATCGGGCGCGTCCATGCGCAGCGTGAGGCGGAAATAAATGCGAAGGATGAAGGTGATGAGATGTAGTGAGAAGTTCATGATGACTCAGGCGCAGATGATTTCCAATTCAAGCGGGAGCAGTTCGAGGGTCAGGTGTGAACCGCTGAGGCAGATAAATTCTCCGTCTGCATGCGCGGGGAAGGTCATGTCCAAAGATTTGATGGATATCTTCTTTGCGTGTTTCATTTGAATTTCAGGCAGGGTTGCCTGAGTCCCTTTCAGGAAGTGCGGGATCATTTGCAGGATGCGTCCCTTCGATGCGGTTTCCGCGATGCATAGATCAAAGAGACCGTCGTCAGGTTGGCTTTCCGGCGCCATTTGAAAACCGCCGCCCATGCGCCTGCCGTTCATGACCGAGATCATCAGTGAGACCTGTTTGATGGTCTCGTTGTCATCCAAAATAATTTCAACCTGCGCGGGGTTGTAATAAAGGAAAACAGTTTTGATCACGCCGATGAGATAGGCAGGCAGGCCGCGCGTCCAGCGGACTTTGATGGCTTCGTTACCAACCGCCGCATCAAAACCAACGCCGATGCCGTTTCCAAAATACCTGCCATCGGGATAGTCGCCGCCCTTAACCAGGCCAAGATCAATGTTCTTGCGTTTATTCGCAACAAGGGATTTCAAGCCGTCATCTAAATTAGTGGGAATTCCCGTTCCGCCTGAGAAATCGTTGCCAGTACCGATGCTGAGAACAGAGAACGCGCTTTTGGGGTGGCCAGCTTTGCGCGCCTTCATGATTCCATTAATGGCTTCGTTGACGGTCCCGTCACCGCTCGCGCATACGATCACATCATAACCATCACGCACCGCGCCCTCTGCGAGTTCGGCGGCGTGCCACATGCGCTCGGTGCGTACAAGCGTAAAATCCAGCCCGCTCTCACGCAGGCTGGATTCGATTTGCGGAATTGATTTTTCTCCAAGCCCGCGGCCGGAGATCGGATTGACGATGACAAAATATTTCACGTTTTACTCCCAGTTTGGAATGGGAGCGAGTGTATCTTTTGTAAGTGAGATTGTCAATCTAGCGCAGCGGTTTGTATTTCAAATAATCTTCGGGGGTATCAAGGTCTTGTAGAATGCCTGGAGTGTTGATGCCCAAATAAGAAATGTCATTCTCATGCTTGTTTAGAAAATCACGCATCGATTCAGGCGCGGTCATCTTTAACACTTCACCCCATAATTCTTTTGCGATCAGCCACGGATGTCCGCGCCGCATTTGATAACTTGGCACGACCAGGCTGGATTTATTTTTTTGGAATGATTCGACGACTGCCCGCACGGTTCTTTCCTCCACTTGAGGCTGGTCGCCAAGACAAATGAGAGTTGCTGCGCTGTTGGTTTTTTGCGCGTTCAGGCCGAGTTGAATGGACCCGAGCATTTCTTCATGTTTAAAATTTTCGTTATGCACAACCCGTAATTTGTAATTTGAAATTATCTCTTCCACTTTCTCGCGCGCTCCGCCGGTGATAACAAGAATATCTTCCACTCCCCCAGCTTGAATGGTCTCAATGACTTTTCCAAGCACAGTTGTATCCTCCCACGCTAACAATAATTTCGGCTGGCCCATCCGTTTGGATTGACCCGCGGCAAGGATAATGGCGGAGACGTTCATTCCATATCCTTCAATCTTTGATAATCTTCGGGTTTGTCCACGTCGAATAATAAAATATCATCATGCCAGGGAAGATATTCCACGCGGTGTTTATCAAAGATGGCTCGTCCGCCGACATCGCCTGTGAGTGTGAGAAGGTCAGGAAAAGCCACTCGGTCAAATAGGACGGGATTTGCGCGGCGCTCTTCCAGTACAAGCGGTGCAAGGATGGGCTGCAATTCCAGTGTATGTGACTCAACCAGCGCGCGGATGACCTCCACGGGAATTTGTGGTTGGTCGGCGAGGAGAAAAACAGATGCGCCAACTTTATGGGGAAGTGCAGTAACACCCGCGCGAATCGAAGTACTTTGACCTTGTCCATACTCCGGGTTGTGGACAATATTCACGGGAAGCCCGCTTAAGGCAGATTCGATTTCAGCGTTGTGAAAACCTGTGACGACCTCCACAGGCCAAAGTCCCGCTTGAAGCGCGGTTTCAGCAATCCGCCTCACAAACGGTTTGCCTTTCCAATCCAGCAATTGTTTCGGTGAACCAAAACGAGTCGATTCTCCTGCGGCGAGAATGATGCCCGCACAATGTTCAAATGTTTGAAAGTGACTATCCTTCAGTGATCCAACAATGACCGAGTCAAAGTGATCGAGTAATTCACGCGCCATATTTCCACCGACGGATTGAAGTTGAGGAGAATCGGCCTGATTGAGGAGGGCAACACGCCGCGCTGAGGTCGGAATATTTTTCAAGCCGCCCCGCGGATGTATGAGAAAGTGGGTGAGCGCTGCGGGTGTGATCGGTTGATTAATTGGCAGGCCGCTCAGTTGGGAAAATATTTCAGCGTGATGAACGAATTCATCCGTGAGAGGCTTTCCAAGTGTGCCGAGTCCTGCAACTACAATGACAGTATCTGTAAATTCTGGAATGGGCGGCTCGTGCGCGGCTGGCGCTTTTAGGGATTTTTGGCGGGAACCATCTGCTTCTACCAGCAGGGGAATGCCGCGCTCTTTCGTGTTTGCGCGTAGCCAATTTAGGATAACCTGGTTTACCGGTTTTGTTCTTTCGTTTTCGATTTCACCAGTAACAAGCACAATGCCGTCTGATGGAATATTATCGAGATCGTTTATATCATTGGCAACAATGTGATGATCAGCCTGGGATGTTTGCCATGTGCCAAGGTGTGCTGTAGCTGTAAGAAAAACAGTTGGTTCTTGGGCGCTGATAAAGTCACGAGCGAGCTGAAACATGGCAGTGGTCTTACCTCCCGCACCAACCAGACTAATCATTCCCGCATTCTTTTGGGATTTGGAAGCGGCGATTCGAAGAGCGTGCATGAGATTCATGCCACTATTGTAAGGCAATTTATTTTATATCCGGACTTTCGCTCACAAAGGAAATAGGACTTATTCCGTACCGCGACATTCATGTCGCAGGCTGCCCGTTTGCGAGAAGCGACATGAATGTCGCGGTACAAGCGGTACAAGAGAAGGCCCGATATATTTTGCAATGAATTCATTCTTAAGTATGGGCTTGAAGAACTGTATAATGCCCGCATGATTGTTTTTCGATTTCAACGCAGGCATTATTTGAAGAGGTGGAGAGGCGGCAGGCATGGATAAACCAATTGCGCTTATCATTGAAGATGACCGTGATATTGTGGCGCTCTTTCGTCATGTTCTTGATATTGCGGGATATCACACCGAGATCGTGCTGGATGGATTGGAGGCGATGCAGCGACTTGAGTCATCGCATCCCAACATCGTTTTGCTGGACTTGCAATTGCCCCGCTTGTCCGGTGTGGAAATTTTGAAGCGTATGCGCGAAGATGAACGCATGAGCACCATCCCTGTTGTTGTCATCACCGCTTATGCTCCCTATGCCAACAGCCTGCCCGTGGAACCTGACCTGCTTTTGCTAAAACCTGTGGACATTAATCAGTTAAGCAATCTTGTGCAGCGTTTGCAGGCGACGCAGGGTGGATTGCGGGGACCAACCCATGAAAAAGTCACAGGCTTATATACCTTCTCGTTTTTTACAATACGGCTGGCGTTTTCACTCGAAAGGATCAAGCAAAGCACCTTTCGCCGCTTTGGCGTATTGTTTGCTGATGTGACCCATGCCGCCGAATTAAAGAAGCTGCTGCGTGAGGATGAGTTACAGGTTTTCTTTCGCAAGCTGGCAGACCAATTCAGGATTACGCTCCGCCCAACGGATACGATGGCCTGGTCACCGGAAGAAGGATACTTTGTTACGCTGATCGAAGAAATACCCAACCCGGAAGCGCCGCTTCGGATCGCCGGGCGTGTGCGCGACACTATGAAGAAATTCCTTGAAAATAACGACCACGGCTTAAACATGCAGGCAAATGTGGGCGTGCTGCTTTGCGACTCGGAATATGAAGACACTCAGAAAGTGATGCAAGATATCGATGCCGCCCGCATGTCCTTACGCGACGGGTTATATACCAACCCAGCTATTTTTGATAAAGATATGTTGAATAAGCCGTGATGTATCCGATTATTTAGATTGCCCTTCGGTGGGACTCGTACCAACGTGACGGCTCCCAACTCCCCAGGCACGGACTTTGGCTACACCGGCCAACGTCAACTGGACGCGGGCATGGGCGGCTTGATGGATTACAAGGCGAGATTCTATAGTCCCATGTTGGGGAGGTTCATTCAGCCTGATACGATAACCCCAGGTGGGCCGCAAGGCTTAAATCGTTTTAGCTATACGTTGAACAACCCGTTAAGGTATACAGACCCCTCCGGGCATAAGGCTTGCACAATAATTGACAA
>JBBSCM010000288.1:0-5194 GCA_038250295.1 Anaerolineales bacterium
CACGATGACTGGTCCTAAAGACGAGGCAAAGTCTTTTCCCTTGGCAGGGCCCAAGCCAACTTTCATTTCTTCGCGTTGAATATCACGCGCAGACCAATCGTTGAATATTGTGTAGCCAAATATGTGAGATGCGGCATCTTCGGCCTTGATATCGCGCCCGCCTTTGCCGATGATGACCGCGATCTCCAATTCATAATCCAAAGCGGACGTGTAATGTGGATATGGAATCACATCCTCTGGCCCGAAGATGGTGTGCGGATTGGTGTAATAGAAAACGGGAAACTTGTACCACTCCTCAGGCACATCCCGTCCACGGTTTTGGTTGGCGGTCTTTACATGCCCTTCAAAGGCGTAACCATCGCGCAGGGTGGTTGGCATAATCGGCGCAAGCAACGGGACTTCATCAACTGCAAATGATGCTTCAGATGCGCGGCGTGCTGCTTCCTCCGCGCCGACTCTAATTACGTCAAGCATGTCGGTAAAAGGCAAAGGGTAGAGCCTGCTATTTTTGACAAGAGCAGGCTGACGCGGAGAGTGAAGCGTGTTGATCGTGGCGAATATCATAATATAAATTATGTCGTTGCGAGCGTACTTCGCGAAGCAATCTCCTTTTGAGTTGAAATATCCCTGCAAACAGGGGATTGCTTCGTCGGGCAAAGCCCTCCTCGCAACGACGGCAAGTTACAGATTGCCACGCTTTTCCTGTTCCGCTTCAATTGATTCAAACAAAGCTTTAAAGTTGCCGACACCAAATCCCTGTGAGCCGTGACGTTGGATCACCTCGATGAACATGGTCGGGCGGTCTTGAATGGGTTTGGTAAATATTTGAAGCAGGTAGCCTTCATCATCACGGTCGACGAGGATTCCAAGATCGTGAATATCTTTCATATTTTCTTTGATGCTGCCGACGCGGTCGGGCAGCGCGTCATAATAAGTATCTGGCACGCGCAGGAATTCAACACCGTTCTGACGGAGCTGGTCTACAGTTTTGAGAATATCGCCTGTGATGATGGCGATATACTGCGCGCCGGGCGTGAGATAGTAATCGAGATATTCTTCGATCTGACTTTTGCGGCGTCCTTCCGCAGGCTCGTTGATCGGGAACTTGACGCGGCCATTTCCGTTTTGCATCACTTTCGACATCAGCGCAGAATATTCGGTGGAGATATCCTTGTCGCTAAATCCCTGAAGCTGACGGAAGCCCATCACCTGGTGATAAAAGTTGACCCACTGATTCATTTTGCCAAGCTGCACATTACCAACTACGTGATCTACTGCCGCAAGCCCAGTGGATTGTGCTTCCTTATCTTTAATCGGGCGATAGGTGGGTGCGAAGACTCCCTTGTAATCAGCGCGGTCAACAAATACGTGCTGGGTCTCGCCGTAGGTGTAAATGGCAGAGGTGCGGAAGATGCCAAAGTCGTCTTTCTCTTCGCGCGGAGCCCAGGCAGATTTCCCGCCGCGTGAGGTGGTGGCTTCCCATGCCTTTTCGACATCGTCCACTTCCAGGGCAATGACTTTGACGCCGTCACCATGTACCATGTGATGAGACGCCAGCGGACTGGATGGGCTGTAAGGCGCAGAGATCACAAAACGCGCCTGCCCGGATTCCATCACATAGGACGCAAATTCGCGATTACCTGTTTCAAGCCCTGAATAGGCAACAGGCTTGAAACCAAAAGCCTTCCACCAGTAATACATGGCTTGCTTGGCGTTGCCCACATAAAAGTGAATATGGTCAATGGACTTGATTTGAAGGAAATCAGCTTCCTCGGTCATTGGGCGAGATGCGGGTTTTTCTTTTGTAGCCATTCGGCCTCCTTTGGGATTGTCCTGAGCGAAATAGTCGAAGGATAGGTAGGGAGATTCTACGCCAAAGGGAGTTTGCGTGCAACACAATAAAAACCCCTAAAAGTCATATGACTTTTAGGGCTTTGGATTACTATCTTTCTTTCGAAACGCCGGGGTCAGATCTGAGGATGGGCGGAGAATACACTTATTCCGAATACAAATTCAGCCCTGAAATATAACGAAAATCTTTGGTATTCAATGTATATAATGGAATTGAATGTCGAATTGCAGTCGCCGCGATCAGCGCATCTGGAATTCCCAACTTATGACTCAAGGAATATTTCTCCAGCAGTTCAACATGCAGGCTGGATATATCTTCATCTATCGGTATTTGCACGAGCAGTGCGAGGTTGCCACGCAAAGCCTTCAGTTCACTTTTGTTCCGCGCTCCGAAGTAAAGTTCCCCTACGGTAATTACGCTGACAGCCAGATTGGATACGCCGACCGCGCTCAACGTCTTGATGACATCGGCGCGGCCTTTATAGAATTCGATCAAAATATTGGTATCACACAGGATCACATTCGCCTCGGCCATGCGGACGAACGCAGACTGCCCACTGTAATGTCACGTCTCGACCAAACGCCCGCCAGCGCGAAAAAGTCTGCTTTCTTGGCGCGGGACTTTAGCGGAATTTGCAAATTAGCAACGGTGACCTTCTCCACGTAATCCAACGATTCGAGAAATGTTTTTAAAGCGCGTCCCTTGCGCCTGTCACGAACTTGGATGGTGATCTGTTCCATAGATACCTCTATGAAAACGATTATACTTTAATTTTTTGTTTAGTATCGTTCCCAGCTTGGGGGAGTAGGCACAGCCCCCTGCGGGGAAACGTGCATTATAGTGGTAGATGCCCAACCCACTCATCTCGCGTTGACCAGTGAATAACTGGTCAGTAAATATACTGCCCGTTGAGAGGCGCGTTTCACCGTGAAGTCCCCGAATGGGGGAAGGGATACGCTTCGCAGTCTCTGCTCGCCAACTACACCTGCCCTGAGCCTGTCGAAGGGTTTCCGCTGGCATCGGTCACCATACTGGCAGAGCCTAAATGGTCTTTCAACACATAGTAAAGCGTACTATTAATTCTCACATCGTCCTGATGTTTTTCGGGATCGCACCCGCGGCGGGATAGTATGTGATGGTTCTGGTCACACTGCCGCACTTGATCATTTTACTTCTGACAGGCGTTATAATCACATTATACGCGCTCAATGGCGCAAGGAGCACAGCATGTTACAGCAAATTACAATAGAAATTCAAAACGCCAGCGAATTTGAGTCTGTTCTGCGAGGCGCATTAAACCGTGAACTCCACCTCGTCGAATATGCCATCCTGCGTACATTGGATAGATTGCGTGAATTCGAAAAAAAATTCAGCATGAGTACCGATGAATTCAAGCGTCGATTCACATCCGATGACCTGGGCGAAACGCTGGACTTCATCGAATGGGATGGTGAAATAGACACTCTGCGCCTGCTGGAGGATAAAAAGAAAATGATCCAGGACGCACACATTAAATGATTGATGAGTATGCCCACGCCATTGAAGAAGCAATTGCCGTGTTGGGGAATCTTGTACGCGGTTCTGTAATTTACAAGGAAGAACGCGAAGCTGACTTCATTGTTTTGCGCGGCGAAGTTAAGTTTGCGGACGGTTCGCAGCTGCATTTTCGAGAGTTTGTCCAACTAAGGCAGGGACAACCGCCCAATCGCTATAAATATGCCTATCATTACCAGCACGCAAACGAGACGATTATTTTTCGTTACGATAATGCTCGTCACTATTTTGATTTATCCACTGCGCCGCACCACAAACATGTTGGAAAAAACGAGGTGATCGCCAGTGAATCTCCTGATTTACAATTTGTGCTAAAGGAAATAGAAACGCTTATGAGATAACTGTGAATAATTGGTCAGTAAATATACTACCCGTTGACAGTCGCGTCTCACCGCGAAGTCCCCGAATGGGGGAAGGGATACGCTTCGCAGTCTTTGCTCACCGACCACACCTGCCCTGAGCCTGTCGAAGGGTTTCCGCTTGAGTTGGTCGCCACACTGGCTGAACCTAAAATGTTGTTGTTGCTTACTTTACGTTAAGCGTAGCGCCTGGTATATCCCTGATAAAATTTCTCATATCTCTTATTTCTGTATCAAAAAACATCCCAGGCACCGGAACAGCAGAGTCTGTATAATAAAACCAGATTTTTAGTTCCCCTGGATCTGATGGGTATATGCCAACCAATTTCATATCTAGCCGCCACATCTCAATAATGAATTGTTTACTATTTTCGTCAAGAGGGGCTATTCGAATCGCATAGCGCCACTCCTCCGCGAATTTTTGCATCTGTTCAAAAAGTTCGTCCTGCTGGCTTGGGTCAATGGTTATTTCCACTGTTCTTATTGGCGTTTTGCCCGCAGAAGTGTCTGTTGCCTTTTCTGCGATTGCCAATTTACTTCCTAAGAAGCCCAACAACAGGCCAATCAACAGATAAATGAAAGGGGTTAATTTCGCTTTTTTAGTGAACATAGATACTTCCTCGTAATCCTCATAAATGGTAGATAGGTGATTAACCAGGGTATTAGGGTAGCGGTGTATGATGCTCCGCAATAGCGCTTGCCATTTGTATATCCAGACTGTTGAAGGCTCCAGGTCCTACCTCTTGGTTAAAGAAATCAATAGCAGAAGCTATGACAGGAGTGTCATTAGTGCCCGTACCAGTAGTTGTGACCAACCAATTGCCATCTGCATCTTGAGAAAGCTCCCTGACAACTTTTCCATCATGGAAGATGTGTTTGGATTGCGATATATTAGTGGAGGTCAAACCCCCATTGGTAACATCCACAATAATTGAACCGCCACTATATATATAAGATCCATCCGGGAACAAATTAAATGGACTGACTGTGTAGGATTGTCCATCTTCAACAGGACCCAATTGACCTGGATATGCATATAAGGAAAGATAATATATCATTTCCTGCGTTGAACAAGAATATACAGCCGGACATACTACATTATCCGTTTCGTAGTCATGTCCAGGCGGCTCAACTACTACACCACCAGGGGCACCACTAGGATTCTGATCTGGATCTTTATCTTTTTTGGGTTTAGGGTTAGGAACAATAACAACAGGTGGTTTAGAAGGCGTAGTGGGATTCAGTCTGCCATCACAATCGTACTTTTCGCCGTCACCACAAGGTCTATTCCCAGTGGGATCAGTATATTTTATAGGATTATTTCTCACATAAGCGTATCGATTCAAGTCCTGCGGATTTGCTACGTTAGGCGTAATCGTATCAGCGCTGAGGAACCTCCCCAATTTCGGCGAATAAAATCTTGCATTGA
>JBBSCM010000289.1:0-5190 GCA_038250295.1 Anaerolineales bacterium
AATAACACAATGGTCACCTTTGTGCTGGGTCTGGGCTTTTTACTTGGCGTGGTTATGGTTGAATGGCGCCTGGCCGCTGAAGAAGGACTGGTCGCCAGCTTTGGCAACCCTATTGACGGGCCCATGGGCGCGGTCTTCTATATGATGACCGGTATGCATGCCTTTCACGTTTTTACAGGACTGATCTTCCTTATTGTGGTGTGGAACAACGCCCGCAAGGACCTTTATTCCGCCGAGAAACATTGGGGCGTGGAGGCCGCGGCAGTCTACTGGCATTTCGTGGACCTGGTATGGATTTTCTTTTACCCCGCTTTGTACCTGATCGGCACACTGGTAGCGATAAAATAATGATCTAAATGAAAAGGGTGTGTTTCATTTCAGTTGAAACCGTCCCGAAGGTTGGCACAAGCGACCAAATTTTCTCGACAAAACCTTCGGGACGTTCTTTTTGTCAACTCATTTGAAACACACCCAAATGAAAAGGCAGGAATGATTGGGGCGGCCGCAGGGTCGCCCCGTTTTGGAGTACATGCACAAATGGATAAAAAAATTCTCTGGGTGGGTCTTTCGTCCGTGGCTGTCGTTGCGTTAGCCACGCTCTTGACCATCATGTTTTCAACCCCCGCCAGTTTTCGCGGAACAGCCTATGGCGAGCCTTATCCAGCTGCGTCGCAAATTGAATTGACAAGATCAGACGGGGAAACATTCCGTTTAAGTGACCAAAAGGGGAAAATCGTATTGCTCTTTTTTGGCTACACCTCCTGCCCTGATGTTTGCCCAACCACACTGGCTGAATTGAAACTTGTCATGGACGATATGGGGAACAAAACAAAATTAGTCCAGGTTGTTTTTGTGTCAGTTGATCCGGAACGCGATACCCCGGAAAAAATTCAAGCATATGTCGATCATTTTAATAGGGAATTTGTGGGCTTGAGCGGATCAATGGAAGAGCTTGAAAAAATTTGGAAAAACTACGGAGTCTTTCGTGAAGAAGTACAATCTGAATCGGCTTTTGGTTATATTGTTAACCATACAGCCCGCGTCTATTTGATCGACACGGATGGGAATTTACGGCTTTCGTATGGATTTCAAACCCCCGTGGAAGATATCGTGAATGATCTTGAACTATTGTTGAAATGACCCTGAAAGAAAAACCATGCCTCCTGCCCCAATAATCATTAAAAGAATTTTGATCTCCCTGTTGATCGGCCTGGTCATAGGGATAGCCATCAATGAAATCACGTTCTCGTTCCTGCGCGAAACCGCCCGCCCGCCAAAAGTGATTGAGCTTGTGATTCCCGACGGCACAGCGGAACGCGTGGCTCGCGGCGAAACGCCCCCGACCATTCCCGACTCAATGGCCTTCGTAGTTGGCGACACTTTGGTGGTCAAGAATGATGACTCAGCCGATCACGAACTTGGCCCTTTGTGGATTCCTGCCGGCTCATCAGCCAGCCTGTCATTGGATGCGGTTCAGTCTTACGCCTATGCCTGTTCATTCCAACCCGGCAAATACTTTGGCCTCGATGTGCATGAAGCGCTGACGCCTGGCACAAGATTATATGGAATTTTATATTCAGGTCTGCCATTGGGTTTGTTGATCGCGTTGTATGCGCTGATTATGCCTGTGAAGAAAAAAGCAGAAAATGATCCTGAAAAAAATGTTTAGCCGCGCATGGCTGTTTGCGACCCTGCTTGTTTTTGCCGGGACCGCTGTGTGTATTCGCCTGGGCATCTGGCAGTTGGATCGTTTGGACCAGCGCCGCGCATTCAATTCCCAGGTCGAATCCATGCGCGCGGCAGATTTGTTGGATCTAAATCAAAATTTGCCAGTTGATATTTCTTCGATGGAATGGCGGGCAGTGACCGTCACTGGTGAATATGATTTTGGGAATCAAGTTGCTTTGCGGAATCAATATAATAGCGACCAGTATGGATATCACCTCATCACCCCGCTTCTTTTCAACGGGGGAGCTGTTCTGGTGGACCGCGGTTGGATTCCCGCTGACGGAAATACCGTCCCTGAAAATTGGCGTCAATACGATGAGCCAGGTCAGGTGACTGCTACGGGGCAGATCAGGCTCGGGCAGGATAAACCAGCTATCGGCGGAGTCGCTGACCCGGGATTAAGTCCGGGGCAAACGAGGCTTGATGTGTGGAATAATCTGAATGTGGAGCGTATGTCCGGGCAGAGTCCATATCCGCTTTTGTCTGTATATGTTCAACCGAATGTTGATGAAAATAATTCTGTGCCGCCCATTAAATATCAGCCCGTTGTGGAATTGACCGAAGGATCGCATTTCGGTTATGCTTTGCAATGGTTTTCATTCGCAGCGATCTTGTTTGTTGGTTATCCCTTTTATTTACGAAAACAGGAATAAAAATGAAATATTCTCTCAAGTCTTCTTTTTCTCGTTTGACGCTGGCTCTATTTGCAATGGTCCTGCTTTTGACGATTGTCGGGCGTATTGTCACTGTGACAGGCGCATGGGCATATTGTGTTGGCTGGCCCATATGCATACCCACGAATTCTTTGGGATATCTGAAACTCGCGCATCTTGCATTGGTGGGAGTGGCTTCCGTGTTCATGGCTTTGGTCTGGCGTAAAGCCTGGCGCGAACAGCGCGATCAAATTCTGCTTTTACCTTTGACCACGGTGACCGGTGTTTTATTTTTGGGACAGGCTTTAATTGGCGCAATTATCGTGACGCGCAGTTACCCCTTGCATTTGGTGGTTCTACACACAATGACCGCCATTGCATTATGGATTTCTTTAGGCGCTTTGGTTTTTGCATCGGGTGTTCTGGCAAAAGATGCGACAGAAATTCCGAAATTTGATTATCGTCAACGCGCGAAGGATTTCCTTATTCTTTCCAAGCCGTTGATCGTGGCTTTGCTGTTGGTGACGACCTATAGCGGTTTGGTGGCGGGTACGAAAGCATGGCCTCCCGCCTCCCTTACTTTTTGGACTTTGCTTGGAGGCATGTTTGCGGCGGCAGGCTCCAGCGCATTGAATCAATACATTGACCGCGAGTTGGATAAGAATATGCAGCGTACCGCCAAACGTCCGCTTGCAGAGGGGCGCCTGACTTCGGCGGAGGGGTTATCCTACGGTCTTGCGCTTTGTTTGACCAGTTATTATGTGATGGCTGGATTTGTTAATTTACTGGCGGCTTTACTGTCGCTCACGGGAATTTTCTACTACGTTTTCTTTTATAGCGTGTGGCTCAAGAAAGCCACAGTGCAAAATATTGTGATCGGCGGCGGTGCGGGCGCGATCCCGCCCATGGTGGGCTGGGCCGCCGCAACGGGCAATCTTGGTCTCGCGGCCTGGATCCTGTTTGCAATCGTCTTCATGTGGACACCGCCCCATTTTTGGGCGCTGGCGATTGTCCGCATGAAGGATTATGAAAATGCGGGCATTCCGATGATGCCTGTTGTGCATGGCGAAGAGAAAACACGCCGGCACATTCTGGTTTATACAGTTGAGTTGATCGCGGTTACGTTGTTACTTCCGATCTTCAATCTGGCGGGGATGGTTTATTTGATTTCCGCATTGGTTTTGGGCGGTTTTCTGCTTTATGCGGCGTGGCGTGTTTTCAAGGTTGGCGGCAATAAAGTGGCATGGACGATGTATCGCTGGTCGAGTATGTACCTGGCATTTATCTTTTTAGCGATTATGATCGACGCGGTATTGTAAATAAAAAACTCCCCGAATATGAAGTCGGGGAGTTTTGTTTAATAGACTTTATCGGTAATTAGAAAAACGTCCCGAAGGTTTCTTTCACGCGCTTAAGTTACTCGAATAAACCTTCGGGACGGTGCCCATATGTTATTTCCGATAAAGTTTAATGGTCCACTTTGCAAATAATCACGGAATTGTTTCATAAGCTACTTTCAAATTTTGGTTTAAAAAAGACCATTGCCAATAACAAGCCCAGGGGCAATGGCAAATAAATCGACCATTGTTCCTCGCGCCCTTGTACTGTAAGGGCAAAAAGCACCCATATACCGACGGTTAAAACGATTTGAGTAATGCCGATCCACAAATTGGCTTTGGGGCCAAAATGGTCGGCGCTTGTTTTAAAGATAAAGAACAAAGCGGGAAGCATCATAATATAGTTGGTTGTGGCTGTGCGTGTAACAACCATGTTGGTCATGATAAGGGTCAAGGCAATCACCCAATCAAGGCGCCTGCTTTCCTGATCAAACCTTACCTGCCACCACTCCCACAACAGCCAGGCGGATAAGATACCGATCAACCCTCGCTCCACATTTGAACCCAGCGCGGGAAAGACAATGGTTGTTATGATATTCAATGGCGAACCAATATGCGTGTATTGAGTGTAATCAGCAAGCTGCGTTCGCATGTCAGACACCCAGGTTGGCAGGAATATAAATGACGTACCCAGCAGGACCATCATCGTGATGCTCATGGAAAGCGCCAAACGCCAGCGTTTATTGAACATGCTCCATATACCGATGAGAGGCAGCAGTAAAAAGATCATTTGAGGCTTTGCCGAGGCTAAAGCCAACGCTATTCCTCCCAGCACATCATTTTTTTCTTTGACCGCCCATAGACCTAAAACGATCAGGAACGCTGCGACACCGGCGAACTGAACCACGATGATCGTCCGCGCTGAGTGATACCAAAATATCGCCCAAAGAAAGGTGCAGGCTAAAATTAATGGCGGCGGCGACCATCTGTAGAGACGCAGGCTAAAAAACGTTGTTAGGAGCATGGCAAATTCCAAGGTCACAATTCCGATCGCCTGTGCCCAATCCCAGGTAAAAAATGTCAACGGGATATAAAAGAAGATTGTGTAAAATGGATAAGCAAATCGTTGACGATCTTCCCCAGGCTCTGCCAAACGGCCATAGATCATTTTTTGCGCACGCGCCGTGACTTCATCGCTGTAAGGACTTAGTCCTTCGAACAGCCATGCCTGCGCACCGACATAGCGCGGGAGTGAATCGTTGCCGCCCGGGAACCGAACTGTGAACATATTATGCGTAAAGACAACATCCGCGACGAAGATCGCAGGAATCAAAATAACGAATGCAACAATGAGTAGACGATGTTTGGCTTGTAAATTCATTTATCAATATTTATATGGGTTCAATTTTCAAGGTGATTTTCTTGTGTAGATATAGAGCCTGATGTCATCGAATACTTTAGTGGACGTGAGT
>JBBSCM010000290.1:0-5172 GCA_038250295.1 Anaerolineales bacterium
AAGGCTTCCATTCTCGGATGCGCGTCGTCCAAACTCAGACATGGTGACCGTGGTGAGTTGATTTTGATGATCAAACATATCTGCATGAAAAGCAGCGAGGCCATCAGCCAGGTCTTTCATCAGGTTTGGCATAAGTCCGCTGGCTGAGCCTTGCGCAAAATGAGTATCCCAGCCACCCACATCAATGGCTGAAACTTCGAGACCAACATTGGCTTTGATAAGCATGGCTGTTTGTTTAAGCGCGAGGCCAAATTCTGTGTCAGGGTAAGTGGTAAATGGGGATTGGTAATTTGTTGGGTCAAGTTTTTGGAGTGTATCCATAATGGACAAAGTATCCTGTCCCATTACATCATCCGCGTAAACTGTTTCGAGCGCAGTGCGCATTTGCTGTAAGGCACGCGGGTCACCTCCCAGGTGAAAATCCGCAATCGAACGCAAGGCGGAAACTGGAACTGATCCGCTCAAACTGCGCTGCGGACGTGTGCCCATTCCCACCGCACGCAAAGGAGACGTGTTACCTGTATTCAATGTAGCAAGGTGACGCCCGATCCAACCAGAGGCGGGACCGCGTTCATCGTCCACGCCGCGCTCCATGAGTTCCATGGCTTTGAAATGACTGCGCGATTCATCAGGTGCGCCACAGGCATGGATAATGGCAAGTTGTTCGCTTTGCCATGCATCCATCAACGACTTCATATTTGGATGAAGACCAAAGAATCCATCGAGGTCAACGGTGCGTTCTTCTTTCTTTACATTTGCGTCGTCGGGACGTGCGATGCCTAATGATGGTCGCAATTGATAATATGCATCTTCACCATGCGGCACAACCATATTGAGTACGTCCGCTGCGCCGCGCAGGAAGACGACGACTAATGTGTCTCCGCGTGGGGCCGTGTTGACTGGGGCGAAAGAGAGGCGGGGAAGCCATGTGGGTAAAGTTTGTGTGAGCATTAATAAATCTCCAAGTGGAATGTACCGCAAGATTTATCTTGCGAATAACCGCAACATTTACCTTGCGAATGTACCGCAAGATTTACCTTGCGAATAACCGCAACATTTATCTTGCGAATGTACCGCAAGATTTACCTTGCGAATAAACGCAAGATTTATCTTGCGAATGTACCGCAAGATTTACCTTGCGAATAACCGCAACATTTACCTTGCGAATGTACCGCAAGATTTATCTTGCGAATGTACCGCAACATTTATCTTGCGAATGTACCGCAACATTTACCTTGCGAATGTACCGCAACATTTACCTTGCGAATGTACCGCAACATTTACCTTGCGAATAAACACAAGATTTACCTTGCGAATAAACACAAGATTTACCTTGCGAATAAACACAAGATTTACCTTGCGAATAAACACAAGATTTACCTTGCGAATAAACGCAACATGAATGTTGCGGTACGAATCAACGCCACTGAAACGCAGGCGAGGCAATTAAACCAGCGGCGACGATCTGTAGAGTCTCTTCGTCGGTGGCGCCTGCCCTTCGGACGGAGGCAATTAATTCGTCACGAGCGAAGCGATCTAACGGGGCGCCTAATAATAAAGATGTAAGCGCATCCACATCGTCCTGTAAAATGCCTGTAGACGAGACATCCAACAAAGCATTGAGATTATGTTTTGTTCCTTTTATTTCATTGCGAATTAACTCAAACGCGAATTGCCAGCGCGGCATGAGGTTGCCCTGCCACGCTTCGCTGTGATCGGGATAACCATCGGGTGTGGGCCAGTTGAAATAAAGTTGACCCATGCGGAGCAGGTATTCATTAATTGCAACCGTATCCGTTTCAGCATTCAGCATACGCAATGAAGAGATGACAAGATTCGCAGGGCGTTTATATTTTGGCTGTGCGAGTGAAAGCCCATCGAGCAAGATCACTCGCAAAACAGATTTGATATCGCCTTTGGTGTCGAGAAAAGTTTGAGTCGCTTTTTCGATAATTTCCTGTGGAGGCTCATCAGCGATAAAACGGCGCGCGAGTTTGGTGGAAATAAATCTCGCAGTGCTTGGATGATTGACCAGCATTTCAATAACCTGCTCCGCTTCTTTAATACCCGACGATTGAATCGAAAGACCCAAAACATTTTTCTCGCCCGTATCATGCAGATCGTCTTTGAAAACAAAGTCGCCGAGCCAGAAATGTTCCTTCACGTTCCAACCCGTGAGACACCGCGCGAGTTCCATCACATCCTTCTGGGTGTAGCCGCCGTCGACACCGAGGGTGTGCAGCTCCATGAGTTCGCGCGCATAATTTTCGTTGGGATGACTTTTCTCATTGGCTTGATTATCGAGATAGATCATCATGGCGGGGGAATGCGCGGATGCCCAGACAAGATCGCGAAATGAACCGAGCGCATGTTTGCGAATCACCTCGCGGTCATCCACTGTTTTGAGATAGAAATTATTTCCCTTTTCGATGAAGATGTTGAAATGGTCGCTCCAAAACTCGACCATGATCTCGTAGAGTTGACGCCTGCTATAGATCTGGCGCATGAGAGTGGCTTGACGTAATTCATTTGGAATGGAGTCACGGTCATAACCATCAAACAGTTGGTTGCTGATGCCTTCCAGTTCATTCGCGTCCATCTTGAGAGTCTTGAACGGATTGAGTTGAATCTCGCAATCGAAATCGTTGATGGATTCAAAATCAAGCTGTTGCTCGATCCATGCCTGTAAGCCGATATCCACGAAGCGGGCGCGTTCCTCCGCGCGCGGACCAAAGGTGAGTCTGTTCAATGCGAGAAAGTCGCTTGCGCTGAACGATGTCCATGGGACAGCGGGAAGGTCACCAGCAAGTTTTCTATAGACAGGCGCACAAGAAGATAATGCTGCGCTGGCAGTGACGAGGGCGGAAAGTTTGAGGAAGTCTCTACGGGAAAGTGACATGGTTACCAGTAATCAGTTATCAGTAAGCAGTTATCGTGAGGTGTGTTGCGTGTTCCGTTTGTTTACGTGTCTACATGTGTACGTGTTTACATGTTTACGTATTCACTTATTCACGCTTGCGCCGGGACAGGCTCAGACACACGGATAGTTTTTTCGCGCGGTTTCCAATTGAGCAAAGCGAAACCTGTCCCGCCGAAGGCCATGATGAGCATGATGGGCCAGATGAAGAACCAGCCAAGCATTGGGAAGAATGCGGCGAGTTCCAAGATGACTGAGCCGCGAACGAATCCACTTAATGCAGAGATGTTACTTTGCCGTGTGAGGCTTGCGCCCAAATGAGCGGCGATGCCTGCTGATCCAATGGATGAAAGTGCGAGGGATATCGCAAGTAAAATCCAGCCGACGAATTTCGCAGGTCCGAAGGGAAGCGCGAGCAGGATGATGATGGGGATGGTTACGGCAACGAGGACGATGAGTCCCATCCAGAAAACAGCCCAGGGAGTCTTTTCAATGCGGGTTTGCGCGCGAGTCACAACAGATGGGAATAACAGCCACCAGGCGGTGAGCATGGCGGGGAAAGCAACCCCGATAATTAAGAGAATGAAGAAAATAGCGGATATGTCAGCCATGGGAAATGTCCTTTCGTTTTGTAAGTTATATGTAGTACAGGGGAGGGTGGGAAAAAGTTGCAAATTAAAAAAAGACCTCCGAGTTCTTTGAGAACTCGGAGGTCTAAAAAAAGGTATTCTCAATTACTGGTGGTTTCGATACTCAACCACCGATGATGTTTACAAATCCCGCTGGAACAATCCCAAAATAAATCCGCCGATGCCAACAAAGCCTACATAAGGCAATAATAGAAACCAGCCTAGAATAGGCAGAGCACAGGCAATGCATAGAATAACAGCGCCCAGTGCTTTTTGTTTAAGAACTGCATGATCTGGGAATATACGTTCACCGATAATATTGACCATTCCTGCCAACCCAAAAGTAAGCAGAATGCCAAGGAACACCAACACAGCCACAGTGGGAAATAGCAAAATGACCCGCATCACATTGCCCACGCGATTTGCATCGGTCAGTGACAACAATACGACTGCGATCACTCCAAAGAACAGGAAGTTGACCAGTCCCACGCCGAAGGAGCGTGCTGGCATGGCTATAATTGCGCGTTGAGTTTTGGTAACACGATTTTCGAACAATGCGTTGAGAACAACGAAGTATGCGGTGATGGCAGCTATCAGCAAAAGGATGATGAAGAATAAGCGAAGGATGTCGGTCATGTTATCTCCTATATTCGGGCTGAGCGGAACGAGCGGAGCGAGTGTAGTCGAAGCGCCCTTCGACTGCGTTCCTCACAGAGCTTTCGTCACTCTGCTCAGGGCGTAGATTTTATTTCGTTTGATTTCTCAACAACAACCCATTCCCCACCAGCCAGAGCATGGACACCACCACGAGGGCAGACATCAGATAGAGGCTGGAGAGTTCGAATGAGAATGTGGGCAGCGTGGGTATTTGGATTGCTTGCCCTGAGCTTAGTCGAAGGGTCGAGAGCGTGTCGAGCCAGGCTGTCCATTGGGATTGGATTTGAATAAACACCAAATTCAACGATGGGACTTCAATGGCAGGTAATAATTGAATCACAAACGGCGCGGCAACGATGATGGCAATCAATGCAATCGCGGCTTGCAGAGACACCGTCAGCGGGAGCCAGGCTGGGATTTGGGCTGGCAGGCTTGAGCGGAGAGTGAACGGTGCGGCTAGGTCGCGAGTCAATGCCAGTTCGGGCAGAGATTCTATTTCGGCAAATAAATTTTGAAGCGTGGATAATCGCGCCGCACATTCGTCGCATGCAGACAAATGTAATTCGATCTGTGCGCGCTCGTTCGTGGCTTCGTCCAAATATTCGTTAAGTTGCTCGTCAGTTAGGTGGTCAGTCAGGTGCATGGAGTTTCTCCGCCAAAATTTTGCGGGCGCGGAAGAGATGACTCTTCACGTCGCTCAATGGGATGTTTAGCTGCGCGGCGATTTCATCGTAGGACATTTCCTGATAATGCCGCAGTTCGACGACGATACGATAATTTGCGGGTAACGATGCAAGTGCGCTGCGAATCTGTTCGCTTCTTTCTTTAATCTCGACAACTGCTTCTGGCCTTTGAGTTTGATCAGCGTCCCGTTCATCGTCGAGTTCAGTAGTGACCTTCTGTGACTCAAGATGATTGAGACACAGGTTTGCCGCCACACGCCGAATCCACGGGCCGAACTCGCGCTCG
>JBBSCM010000291.1:0-5127 GCA_038250295.1 Anaerolineales bacterium
AATATTCCCATGCCGTTGACCGAAACTGTATTCGTGCGGCGCATTTCCATCAATAAATCGAGCAGGCCGAACGGGAATAATTTTCCCTTTGCGCGTTGAAGCGCTGCCGAAACATCATGGAAGGCAAACAAGAAACCAACCACATCCTCGCCGTGAATAATAACCTTGATCAAACGGTGGTCGGCAACGGTCATGATGTTTTCAACCACAAAATCGATCTCTCGTTTTGTAAACGGATAATATTCCCAGTTGTTCACAAAGGCTTTGTTATAGGCCTGCCCAATACGGTCAGCCCAGGAGATCAATTCCTTTTTATTTTTGAAGCGCTTCACTTCCAGATGACCGCGCTGCATCACACGCTCAGCGATCTTTTCGACTCGTTTGGGAATCTTAAATTGGTCAGCGGGCAGATAACATGAAACAAAATCCACTTCCTTTTCAAAACCCTGAGCTTCCACAAGCTGTTGATAATATGCATGGTTGTAAACCAGCATGGTCATGGTCTGACGATGTTCCTGGCCCAATGTCTGAAGGCCATATCCATCCAGCGGACCCATGCCTTTTGGACCGATCACTATATCCAGCCCACGCGATTTAGCCCAATCAAATATGGTCTTGAATAAAGCTGTTGCGGCCTCAATATCATTTTCACATTCGAACAGATAAAAATCCGCGGTCTTTTCATTGTGATATTTATTAAAGGGTTTATTTTCAATTGCGGCAATCCGCCCTATATCGCGCCCATCACGAACGGCTAGAAAAAAATCCACATCTGAATGTTCATGAAATGGATGCTTTTTTCTGTTCAACTGGTTATACGCATCAATGTTTAGCGGAGGAACCCATTGAACACAATCAGCATAAATTCGATACGGTAATTCTACAAAACGCTTTACTTGCTTTTTATTTCCCGTGTCCACTTTTTCAATTGTGAGCATGCAAGCCTCCAGTATTTATCTACCAGTATATACCCGAATATTACAGGAAAGTCACGCCAGCGTAGAATGATGTTTGAGGTGTGCAAGCAGGCTAAACGTTAAGAGCGAAGCGCGGTTTTCATCGCAATTGAAGAAAGAAGCGCAAAATAATCCTCCGTGCTATACTTGCCTCATTCTTCCACAATCGAGGCGCTATGACTGAAAAAACCCATCAGGAAATGCTGCAAAAGTACGCAGAAGCAATTGTCAAGGTCGGTTTGAATGTACGGGCGGGACAAAGATTGATCATCACGCTCATGGCAACACGCGGCGTGCCGCATCAGTTTGCTCCATTGGTTCGTGAAGTGGCAAAAGCCGCTTATGGTGTTGGCGCAAAATATGTTGAAGTGATATGGGGCGACGAAGAAATGCTGCGCCTGCGCGCGCAACATGCGCCAAAAGATTCTTTTGATGAATATCCCTCACATATAATTGATGCGATCATGAATATGATCAACAATGGAGATGCTTTGCTTTCCATCTCAGGCTCAAACCCTGACTTGCTCGGCGGGCTTGACCCTGAAGTTGTCGGCATGATGCAAGCGCGTCATTTGAATGCAGCCAGTAAAGTCAGCGAGAAAGTGACCGTCAACGCGATCAACTGGTGCGTGGTGGCTGCTGCTGGTGAAGCGTGGGCGCAAAAAGTTTTTCCAGATCTTTCCCCTGAAAAAGCGCAGGAAAAATTATGGAAAGCGATCTTTGAGACCACCCGTATTGACCAGCCCGATCCTGTAGCTGCATGGCAAAAACATATCGCCTCCATGAAAGAGCGCGCAAAATATTTGCAAGCCAAACAATTCACGGCGCTGCATTACAAGGCGCCAGGTACCGATTTCACTCTCGGCCTGCCCGATGGAAATCTTTGGATCAGCGCCCAATCGATGGCACAGAACGGCGTTGCGTTCACAGCCAATATGCCCACCGAGGAAGTCTTCACTTTGCCAGATCGAAATCGCGCAGACGGCGTAATCACATCCACTTTCCCATTGAGCTATGGCGGAACACTCATTGAAGATTTCCAAATCACATTTGAAAACGGACGCATTACAAAAGTCACTGCTAAGAAAGGCGAAGCTGCTTTGCAGAAACTGGTGGATACAGATGAAGGCTCGCACCGCCTCGGCGAAGTGGCGTTAGTGCCTGCCAGCTCCCCCATCGCCAAACGCGGACATCTTTTCTACAATACTCTTTTTGACGAGAACGCATCCTGTCACATTGCGATCGGACGCGCCTACCGCTTCACCCTTACGGGCGGAGAGGAGTTGAACGACGAGGAGTTTATCTCCGCTGGAGGCAACGTCAGCCTTAATCATGTTGACTTCATGATCGGTTCTCCGCAAATGGATATCGACGGCGTCCACAAAGACGGCTCGCGCGAACCTGTGATGCGCCAGGGCGAATGGGCGATTAAAATTTGATAGATGTAATTCCCTTTGATATTTTCTCTCAAAGGGAATTTGTTTTATTCACATTATGCAATGGAGGATAACATGGACGAGCAGGAATTTGACAGAATGCTTACGATATATGCCGACGTGGTGGTAAAGGTCGGCTTGAACTTGCGAAAAGGACAAAGACTCTCCATCCGTGCGATCCTTGAGGATGCGCCCTTTATCAGGAAGGTTGCCAAAAGCGCTTATAAGTCAGGCGCAAAATATGTGGATGTATTATGGATAGACGAACAAATATCCCGCATCCGCTTTGAACATGCTGACCCAGAATCACTTACTGAGATTCCAAACTGGCTTTTCACCCGCTATGAAGAACATTATCAAAACGGCGAACCAGAACTTGCTATTCTATCTACAGATCCTGATTTGCTATCAGGGATTGACTCGGAACTCATAGCGAAGGAAAGAACAGCCCGTATGAAAAAGTTCGAACCCCTTCGAAAATACGAGAATGTATCGAATTGGTGCGTGGTTGCCACTGCAACTCCAGCCTGGGCAAGAAAAGTATTTACTGGTGTCTCTACCGAAGAAGCTCAATCCAAACTATGGGAAGCCATCTTTAACGCCTGCCGCATTGATTTACCTGACCCTGTCCAAGCATGGCAAGATCACACAGATAAATTAAAAAAATACAAGAATTATCTGTCTGCCAAACATTATGATGCTTTGCACTACAAGGGCCCAGGCACAAACCTGACTGTTGGCCTTCCAGAAAAACATGAATGGAAGGGCGCAGAAGCCTCCTTCAAAAATGGCATCACCTGCACAGTGAATATCCCGACGGAAGAAGTCTTCACTCTCCCACACAAAGACAAGGTCAATGGAACAGTTAAGGCTACCATGCCGCTTAATCTCACGGGCGTTTTAATAGAAGATTTCAGCTTGACCTTTGAAAACGGACGCGCAATAAAAGTCACGGCCAAAAAGGGAGAAGAAGACCTGCGGAAATTAATCGAAACCGATGAGAATGCATGTCGTTTGGGTGAAGCTGCACTCGTACCAAATAGTTCTCCCATCAGCCAGCGCGGACATCTCTTCTACAACACATTATTTGATGAAAATGCCTCATGCCATATTGCAATGGGAAACGCTTATCGGGATTCCATGGTGGGCGGTCCAGATATGACCGATGAAGAATTTCAATCGAACGGCGGAAATAAGAGTCTCATCCACACTGATTTTATGATCGGGTCAGATCAATTAGATATTGAAGGCATTACAAAAGATGGCACTCACGAGCCGATCATGCGTCAGGGCGAGTGGGCATTCAAGGTATAACCAATATTTCACAACCAACACTTTGCCCGATGGGACTTGGCCTGTCGGGTTTTTTATTGGCATTATAATTGTGTCATGCCCACAAAACTTTCAAAAAAATCAAAGCCTTTATCAATGGATTCAGCCGAGATCCTGATAGCCGAATACAACTACATTGCGAGGACAGCCGACCAGGCCAATGAAGACCGATCCCGCGTTTCGTCTTTTTATCTTATTGCGGTTGGCTCCCTGGTCGCGGCGCTCTTCAGCACGCAATTCCTGAGCGAGATGTTTGACCCAAATACTGTCAACATTATCTTTACCACGCTATTTTTCCTGCTCACTTTGCTGGGCTCATCCACCATCATGCAGTTGACGCGCCTGCGCGTGGCATGGTTCGAATCGGTTTTAGCCATGAATCACATAAAAGAATTCGTGATCGCAAAGGATAAAGAGCTGGCAGGCGCCTTCAAATGGCGGACCAAAACTCTGCCGGGTTTTTACAAGATTAATAGCGTTGCATTTTTACAGACCATGGAAGTAGCCGTCATCAGCGGGCTTACCTTTGGCGCGGGGGTTTTCTTTTTCCAAAAAAGCGTTCAATATGACTGTGCCACATGCAACTGGGCTTATGCAATTTCGTTTGGAGTTCTCGCCGTCGCTGATCAGATCTGGAATTATAAAAGACAGCTGGACCTGGAACATCAACGTCTGCAAAAAGATTTGGGAACTGGCGATGACTCGTAATTACGAAGACCAATTCCCCACTGCATATCAGCGAAGGCCCCACCTCACGAAAGATGATGAATGGATCCGCGCTTTTCTTAAAGAAGCCAAAGTGGGGCATATTGCGACTTCCATGGAGGGCCAGTCATTTATTAATCCAACCACGTTCTGGTACGACGAAGAAAGTCACCGGATCGTTTTTCACTCGAGTGCTGCGGGGAGAGTCCGCTCGAATATTGAGACCAATCCAAAGATCAGCTTGGAAGCGAGCGAATTGGGTAAATTACTTCCATCCAATGTAGCGCTTGAATTCTCGCTTCAATTTCGCAGTGTGGTCGTCTTCGGTACGGCAAGGCTTGTAACGAATCCCGATGAAGCGCGTAGATTGTTATATGGCCTGATCGGCAAATACTTTCCCAAAATGACCGTGGGAAAAGAATTTCGCGAGATCACAGACAAGGAACTGCGCGCCACATCCATCTATGCGGTCGAGATCGAAGCGTGGAGTGGAAAAGAAAATTGGGCCGAACGGGCAGACCAAAGCGACGAATGGCCCGCATTGGATGAGAAATGGTTCGAGTAATTGATTATCGCTGTTTTTTCGGCAGTTGCACTGCCGAAAATTGAGTCATAAGCAAAATGCAAGCAGTACAACTGCTGGCGAACTAGTGAGTATTTCCAAAACAGGAGCATAAGATGCCAGAAAATTTTCGCAC
>JBBSCM010000292.1:0-5114 GCA_038250295.1 Anaerolineales bacterium
AAGCACCCTCCTCGCAATGACGAAATATCTTTACCACTTACAATCTGGCGCAGTATTGATTCCCGCTTGTTTTCCAACACGCTTATACATGGTCACATTGGTATAAGGTTCACCGAGAATGCCATCGTGAATGGCCCATGATCTCTTGCGGATTTCATTCGCGGCTTCAGGCTGTCGAAATGGATTTGACCTAATGAGCTGTGCGTTCAAATCACCGCCCGTTTGAAAGCCAGTGTGGATGCTGTCCATAAGGCGTTTGCCGACTTGATATGCAAATCCATAACGCTCAAAGATGACCGCATTGTGATAATACAATGGTTCGACGAAATACATGTCATGCCCAAGCGATGTGACAAACTCTTCGAAGGCTTCAATGGCCCCGCCCAATAATCTTAATCCGCGCCGTACCTGACCTGGAGTCAGCCCAGCCTCGAGAGCGTTTTTTTCAGCTTCGATATTTCTTTGTAATGTGCCAAATTTGGTTGGCGAGCCATCCGGCATTTTATCCACGTCAAAGCGAGGGGAGGCGGGGTCGTTGAGGATGTAAAGCAGAACGTGAATTTGCCCGTTCATTGTGTCCGTGATATGCGCGTATAAAATGGGGTCTGGAAAATCGATCTGGTGAAATAATCGCATTTCCACATCTGTCGAGCCAGTGGCAAAACGGAACTGCAGAAGGTTATATCCCGCCGCAGAGGAAAGCGGTGGGACTTCGTATTTTTTCAGAAGAGATTCAGGAATATAGCGTGAATAGATCGCGCGTTTTTCTGATTCGGGGAGCAGGTTAATTCCGCCTATGGTGGATGGGGGCACTTTAGTCTCCTTGTTTCTTCGTCCTGAGCGGAGACGCACGGTTTTTGTGCGTCGCAGTCGAAGGACTGGTTTTCAAATTACCAAGTGTTTTTATCAAATTGCCCTTCGACTGCATTCCTCGGAGAGCACTCGTCACTCCGCTCAGGACGGAGGATTTATCTAATTCTCGACGCTCTTTCATTATCGCGCGCTTCGTCACGTTTGGCGATGGTGGCGCGTTTGTCGTATGCTTTTTTGCCCTTGGCGAGAGCAATCTCGATCTTGGCGCGCCCGTCTTTTAGATAAACACGCGTTGGGACAACGGTATTTCCTTTGATGCGGATATTGTTCCACAATTCGCGGATTTGTTTCTTATGGAGAAGCAGGCGGCGCTTGCGTCTGGGTTCATGATTAAAATGTATGCCTGCCTGCTCATAGGGGGCAATATGCGCTTCGACAAGCCAGGCTTCATTTTCGTTTGGAATATCCACGTAGGATTCCTGAATGCTGATCTGCCCCGCGCGGATGGACTTGATCTCTGAGCCATGCAGGACTAAACCAGCCTCGAACTTTTCCATGAGGAAATATTCAAAGCTGGCTTTGCGGTTGGTTGCGAGTATTTTAATGTCTTCTGTCACAAGTTGATTTTACCGCTATTTGCGCAAGGGAGTGCGTCGCACCTTACTTAATGAGAAAATCTAAATCGAGTGGATTCAATTTATTAATCAGAATATGCCACCCGTCAGGTGCGACGCACTGGCGGGCTGGGATTATCCCCATTTGAGAATGGCGAGGCCTGAAAGGATGCGGAGTACGCCGAAGATGATCAGCGCGTTGACCAAACCTGTTGCATCTGCAATGGCTGGGCCAATGAGCGAACTCCCGAGAATGGCAATATTGAGAACGATGGTGTACCACGCGAGGTGAGAGGGACGGTCTGCGGGCGGGATGTTTTCGAGCATATAGTTGATGTACGCCCCGTTGACCATGGCGAAGAGGAATCCGCCGAGGAAGGATAGCACATAGTAATGCCAAACCGTGTGGGCCGCCGCAAGCATGAATGGATAGATGGCCATGCCCGCCACACCCCAGCCCGTCACTTTTTTGTTTCCATAACGTTGTGCCACGCGCCTGAATTGAGTCGAGCCGATCAGGACGGTGAGGTAGTAAAGAGCAGTACCCGTGCCGAGATTGTTGTCGTTTAGGTTTAAGACGCGCACATTGAAGATCGGATAAATTGGCACTGACATATAATGCGCAAGGTGAAAGCAGAACAGCACGAGCAGAATGTTCCGAAAGGGAGTCCGCCAAATATCCAGCCGCAGCGCGGACTTAATGCCACGGGGAGAGTCTGCCTGGGATGTTGAATCAGGTTGCGGCGAAGCGTGAAGCGGGGCAGTTTCTCCCAACGGTCGGACGTGATAAATGTGGTAACTACTCATCGCCGCGCCGAATGCCCCAATCGCAAAAATGACTTGATAGCCCGTCTCAAACGGCAGGCTTTTTAGAATATAGCCCGCGCCGAACGATGTGAGCATGTAGGTGATCGCGAAGGTGATGTTGCGTGTGCCTGCCACTTGCGCGCGGAAGCGGTCTGGGACGGATTCGGCGAAGAGGGCGTTGAAGCCGACACCGAGCGGCGTGAGCGGAATTGCCATGAGGAAGGCGAGAATGATGAGCGCCCAAATTTGACCTTGTGCGTCGAAGAGCCAGGGCAGGGGAATCCAAAGGACGTAGCCGATGCGAAAGATGACCGATGACCAGAAGACCGCGCGGCCTGTGTGACGGGCTTCGATCCACCGGCCTGCGGGGATGGCGAGGAAAAGGTTGACGATGGCGGCCATGGCGGCCAGCAGACCGATCTGCAAGCCTGATGCACCGAGGCGCGTGGCATAGACGCTCAGAAAGTTGACGGCTGTGCCGCTCAGCACGCCGAACCAGGCAATGTCGAAATAGAGATGGGAGAAGTTGGAACGATATTTTTCGGGGACGTCTGGTTGACGAAATAGGTTGAAACGCATGGGAATGATTATATCTACGATTGTGGATTTTCGATTTAAGTACGATTAAGACTGCCCACCTCCCAAAACAGATAGGCATCCATGCTGGATCATATTTATTTACAAGATGAAATTCATAATTGACAGCCTGGGTTAATTAGCGCTTTGGAGTGTAGATTTTCATACGCCCGTTAGAATAAACCTGTGTATAACAGAGATCAATATCTGTTTTGAAGAATTCATCTGGAGTGTTCCAGATAAGCAGATAGTTAACCATGGATGTGTAACTGCATAGACTAAGGACATGCTGATGTTTTCTGAGAACATCAGCCCAATTCATGCCTGGGAGATAAATGGGTAAATCGAGTCCAGATTTGAACTTGAGGGGGAAGTAATCTACGAAGGGTTCATAATTTCCCAGATTGATAGCGCCATTGGTTAGGGTATGATAATGGTTGGCATGAAGAAGAGGGTCAACGCGGGTAGTATCGTTTTCGTCCCCAGAAAAATTCAGAGGCAGGACAACAGTATTTGGTTTGATCAGTTCCACGCCGGATGTGTATTCCTGTAATAGTGGCTGGATGCGAGCAAAGGAATAAGTGACTCCAGTGAGCATAGTTAGGGAAGTTAAACAGCACAGAATAATTAGGACAGGGGGGTGCATCAACTTTAACGAGAGGCGGGGGATGAATGTTCCTGGTTTACTAATAAAACCAATTGACGGGCTGATGTCAAACCAGGTTAATAGAAACAGACAGCTTAACAGAGCAAGGCGTTCGTTGAGAAAGCCTCCACTCCCAAATGCTTCAGGCAAAAGCATATAAAGTGTGAACAGAATAAGGAATAAGAAAAGAATACAATCTTCAAACCTAAATGAAAAATGTATGGAGAAATCAGGGCGCGAAACTCGTTTGATTATGGTGATCATAAATAAAATCGCAAATACTGCTGCCACTACAAGGCCGATAGCATCCTGACCATAACTTTTGTAACTGACCAGAATGCGCATGGCAATGAATTGTTTAAACAGGGATGGGATGTGCCTGCCATCAATACGGAAGGCGCTTGTTGCGAAGTTGGATTTTAAGTAGTAATTGATGAGGATAAAAAAAGTAGGAATCAGGCTGAAGAGGCTGATGCTCAAGGATATGACATGTTCCCGGATGGAGTCGCCATGCAAAGAAAGCCATTGGCTGATAAATTGAATCGCTGCAATAAAGGCGATTGATCCTAATACAACCAGGTAGATGACTATATGTCCGAAGTAAATTATGAGCAGTAGAAAGTTGAGAATAGATGCTTGACCAAATGTGAAGTGACGTCGATGCTTCCAAAAGTAGCCTAGAGTCCAAAAGGCCAGCGGGATCGAGAAGACAAAATTATAGAATCCCATCATGAAGAGGTAATTGTAGATGAATACGAAGCTGAACAAACCAAGGGATCTATTAGCGGGGTTAACAGCACCGAGAAAATATATAAAAGATAAGGGAAAGCCGATAATATACAGGCTGACAAGAATCTTTTCAGCTATCAGCGGATGAAAGACTTGCATAAGGACAGCCAATCCGGCGTGGGAAAGCCAGTTTGGGAAGGGTTCCAAACGAAGTTCATATATCCTTTGAAAATTGTAGGTTGGGTTGGTATACTGGCTGAGGATTTGCGCGTTGTTCAGATGGCTGGGGCCATCCTGTGTTGGAATGTATTGAAATATCCAAATGGGAACGAGATAAAGAAGGATGAGGCTGATAACTAACCAATCGTGGGTGCGAGGATAGAAGTTGAAACGCATAAGAACTCGATTATATCAACGATTGTTGATTTCCGATGGGAGAACGGTCGATTGTAGATTTGTGTACTCCATCACCTCCCAAAGTTATGACCCCTACGGCGCAGTCCGTGACACCACACAGTTGATACCTGACGCCTACACCGCATATGGATATACTGGGGAACAGCAAGACCCCAGCGGCATGGTGTACCTGCGGGCGAGATATTACAATCCTCTGGATGGGAGGTTTATGTCAAGGGATACGTGGGGTGGGGATGCGAATCGTCCCATGTCCATGAATAGGTGGATGTATGTCGAGGGGAATCCGGTCAAGTATACGGACCCATCAGGACACTTTCCAACATTTTGTCAATCAATGCCTACAAAAGGACTGTATGAATCATGCGTGCTAGGCTTTTACGGACTTGAGCCTATCAGTTATTTTGAACTAGGTGAGAGAGTTCAAGGGGAACAAGGCTGTTATTCTGGACTAGATGCATATAGAGCTCCTGGCTATTTGGAGGGAATTGGCCTTTGGGCGTTAATACATAGGG
>JBBSCM010000293.1:0-5092 GCA_038250295.1 Anaerolineales bacterium
AATGTTATTAGGGTTTGCATTCGCACAAGTTCTGCGCCAGTTTCTGGTTCTGCCTCTGCGGCTGTCCACTCGATGAGGTGTTTGGCTTCGTCCAATAAATTGGATACTACGTTTGGGTCGGTTGATTTTCTGGTGGAAGATGAAATGCGTCCAAACGTGGTTGCCAGTCCACCCAAACGGCGGGGGAGCGCGTCGCGCAAAAAACGCTCAAGGAGCTTTTCTTTGTTTGTCATTGCCTTCTATCCGCCGATGCTTTTTGCGATCTCATCGAGAATCGCGAAGATGTTTGTCGGCTCGCCTGGTGTGATCGATTCCTCGGCTTCGCCGATTGGCATATGGATGTGATGTGGGGCGTTCTTGAGTTTGGGGAAATGCTTTGTGTTATCCCAACGACGGAGCAATTTACCCCTTTTATCAGACCAGTGGTAACTGTACGCAGTTATTCTGATTTCGTTCCCTGAAGTCTGTTCAATGTATTCGGAAAATTCCAGAAGACTTTCATCTGTGAGAGTCAAGCGGGCTCGAATATAGCTTTTCTCCACATCTTCGTATTCCCGTATGATTTGATGTCCAGTTATACGAGAGTCGGTCAGGAGTAATTTCCTGACCGACTCAAGGTAATCCATTGGATTCATAGATTTTCTTCGACGGATATCGATTCAAGCTTTTGGCGCAGGTGTTCTGCCATTTGCGTTAGCGATGCCCATTCGACATAATCCATGCGATCATCGGTTTGCCCCGAATCATATTTTTGAAAGAACTCTGCCGAGGACATGTCATATTGTTTTTCATAATCGGCTAACACTCTTTCAATATCTTCAAGTTGCATTCGAATGCGGCTGGTTTCCATGTCAACCAGTTTGTTTAACGTTTGCGCGGTCAAATCACTGACCTGCTTCTTCTCGTAAAGTTCTGCAAGCCAGCGAACGCCTTTGGGATATTTTGTATTTGGTGTGGTTTGAATAGCCATAGGGCACCTCTTGCTTCAATTATACAACCTTACCGCTCCATCAATTTCCCAATCTCCAATTCTCCAATCCTCCCAGCGCCACACGCAAACATCGTCACTTCGATCTGCCGTTTCGTCAACTTCATCATTTCAACGGCTTTTTCGGTTGAGATTGCTGCGCTTGAAAGGAGATGGCAGGTAATCATGGCAATTCTTGAATGTGATTTGAAAGCCACTCTGTAAATCCTTCGCGACCGAGTTTGCCTGATGCAACTGACAGGATGATTTCAGCTTGTTCGTCAATACTTGCCTTGATTATGTAACCGTTTATTTTCAGAAACATTGCCATTGCGGCATGACCTGTGCGTTTGTTCCCGTCCGCAAATGGATGATTTTGAATTAAAGAAAATCCCAGCGCCGCGGCTTTTTCCGCGAGGCTGGGATAAAGTTCTTTTCCACCGAAGGTCATATATGGCTGTGCAAGGGCCGATTCTAGTGCGCCAAAGTCGCGTATGCCAATCAAGCCACCCGATTGCTGCATGATGCGTTGGTATGTTTCGAGGATTTCAGCAATGGTTAATGTGCGCATTGTTATGCCAGCCGCTTGTAAAGTTCCTTGTATGTTTCAAGAACATATTCAAGCGCTTTCTGAAAATCCTCCTGTGGGCGGGCGACCAGTTCTTCAAAGCTTACCCGCAGTAATTCTTCTGTTGGGATATTAAATTGCTTGGCAAGATTTTGCAATTTTTGCAAACGATCTTCTGAAAGGGTAACTGTAATTGTGACCATAAAATACCTCTACGACAATTATACAACCTTACCACTCAACTAACTTTCCGACCTTCAACCCTTCGACAGGCTCAGGGCGAGTCCTTCCAGCTTCTCAGCGCCGCAGGCAAACATTGTCACCTCAATCTGCCGCTTTGTCAGCTTCATCATCTCAATAGCTTTTTCTGTTGAAACCGCTGCGGCTTTCAGGAATTGTCCTGCCATGCCGCCGAGGGTGGCGCCGAGGGCGATGCACTTGGCGATATCGAGTCCGTCTTTGATGCCACCACTGGCGAAGATCGTCATTTCGGGGACGGCTTTCTTGACATTCAAAATAGATTCTGCGGTGGGAATTCCCCAGCCCACAAATGTCGCCGCGAGTTGACGTGTGAATTCATCTGGGGCGCGGTGCATTTCCACTTGGGACCAACTGGTGCCGCCTGCGCCTGCAACGTCAATGGCTTGCACGCCACAATCAGATAATAACTTTGCTGTCCGCTCTGAGATGCCCCAGCCAACTTCTTTTGCAATGACAGGCACCTCCAATTTTTTGCAAACTTCTTCGATCTTCTTTGCAAGACCTGCAAAGTTTGTATCGCCTGCATCCTGCACGGCTTCCTGCACTGGATTCAAATGCAGATAAAGTGCATCCGCCTGGATCATGTCTACGGCGCGGCGGCATTGGTCAATGCCGTAGCCGTAATTCAATTGCACTGCGCCGAGGTTCGCAAATAATAAAATATCGGGCGCGACTCTTCTTACTTGAAACGTCACGGCTTGTTCTGGATGTTCAATCGCGGCGCGTTGACTCCCAACTCCCATGGCAACGCCGCATTCCTGTGCGGCTTCGGCGAGGCGCAGATTGATGGTCTCCGCTTCACTGGTCCCGCCGGTCATGGAACTGACCAGGATGGGCGAATGCAATTTTTTGCCGAACAGGCTGAGGCTTGTGTCGATGCGGTTCAAGTCGAGTTCAGGCAATGCTTCGTGGATGAAGCGATAGTTTTCGAGCCCGGTCGTCAACGCAGAGCGGACATCCTGTTCTAAGTTGATTTTAATGTGGTCAGCTTTTCTCTGATCTATTGGCGCAACTTTTGTCATGGGGTAGTGTTCCTGAGTGTGATAGACTAACCTGGCTTGACACGGGTTTTCAACCGATTACAATAAGCCCATCAAATATAAAATAGGAGATTGATATGTCTGACACATATACTGAACTGAAAGAAATTGTAAAGGATTTACTCGGAGCGGATGAGGCAAAAATCACACCGGAAGCCCGTTTCCGTGAGGACCTGGAAGCTGATTCGCTTGATCTCGTTGAGCTGATCATGGCTTTTGAAGATAAGTTCGGCGCCGAGATCTCTGATGAAGATGCGCAAAAGATTACCACCGTTGGCGAAGCAGCCACGTATATCGACGCACATAAGAAATAATTAGGGTGATTATAACCGTAGAGCCGCTTTCAACAGGCGGCTCTACGTGTTTAATAAATGCTCTTCGTCCTGAGCGGAGTGACGAGCTCCTTTCGAGGAACGTGGTCGAAGGATAGGTTATCTTGATAAATCTGCCCTTCGACTACGCCGCGAAGTGCTGCGGCTCCGCTCAGGACGTAAGTGTTTCTTACAACAACGTCGGGATCTCTTCCGGGTGCTTGGCAACTTTGACGCCAGCGGCTTCCAGTGCCTTGATCTTATCTGCGGCCGTACCTGCTCCGCCTTCGATGATCGCACCGGCGTGTCCCATGCGTTTGCCAGCGGGAGCGGTTTGACCTGCGATGAACGCCGCAACAGGCTTGGTCATTTTGCTGGCGATGTATTGCGCGGCCTTTTCCTCTTCATTGCCGCCGATCTCGCCGATCATAATGACCTTTTCGGTTTTGGGATCGTGCTCGAACATTTGAAGCACATCGAGGAAGTTCGTGCCGTTGATCGGGTCACCGCCGATGCCAACGCAGGTGGTTGCTCCCATGCCAAGGTTCTTCATGGCGTAAAGTACTTCATAGGTGAGCGTGCCCGAACGGGAAACTACACCAACGTTGCCGGGAATCGCGATGTCACCGGGGATGATGCCGACCTTTGCTTCACCGGGCGTTAATAAGCCGGGGCAGTTCGGGCCGACAAGGCGCACCTTTTTCTGGTCGAGGTAATTGCGCACGCGCATCATCTCTTGAATTGGGACGCCTTCGGTGATGCAGACGATCAGGGGAATGCCTGCGTCCGCAGCCTCGAACATTGCGTCAGGCGCAAAGCGGGCGGGGACGAAGATGATGGTTGCGTTAGCATCTGTCGCTTCTCTGGCTGTCTTTACAGAATCAAAGACGGGGAGTTTTCCATCCAATACCCATTCGCCGCCTTTGCCGGGCGTTACACCGCCAACCACATTGGTGCCGTAGGCAACCATTTGAGTGGTGTGGAATAAACCTTCATTGCCGGTAATGCCTTGAACGATCAGGCGTGTGTTTTTATCTACAAGAATACTCATATAATTTCTCTCCATCGCGCTGAGCGGAACGAACGTAGTGAGTGAAGTCGAAGCGTAGGTTGCAACCAGCCTTTCGACTGCGCCGCGAAGTGCAGCGGCTCCGCTCAGGGCGAAAATATTTATTTACCTTGTTTCGCGGCGGCTACAGATTTCTTGGCCGCGTCTGCCAGTGTTTCCGCAGTGATCATATTTGCGTTCTCGAGAAGTCTGCGGCCTTCTTCTGCATTGGTGCCGACGAGACGGACCACCATCGGAACTTTTGGTTTGACTTCATCCATGGCAACCAGGATGCCGCGCGCAACTTCATCGCAGCGTGTAATGCCGCCAAAGATGTTGAACAAGACAGCTTTCACATTCGGGTCGGTCAGGATGATTCGCATCGCTGCGGCTACTTTTTCGGAACTCGCCCCGCCGCCTACATCGAGGAAGTTGGCTGGTTCGCCGCCGAAGAGTTTGATCACATCCATGCTGGTCATGGCAAGACCTGCGCCGTTTACCATACAGCCGATATTCCCATCCAGCTTGATGAAGGAAAGTCCGTATTTGCGGGCTTCGATCTCGGATGGCGCATCTTCGTCACTATCGCGCATCTCGTTCAGGTTCGGCTGACGGAAGATGGCATTGTCATCGATCATCATCTTGCCATCCAGCGCAATCATCTTCTTGTCCTTGGTGATCACAAGCGGGTTGATCTCAGCAAGAGTGGCGTCAGTATTTTTATATACTTCCCACAGCCCCATGGCGATCTTGACGAAATCCTTCCAATACTCGCGCGGCAGGTCAATGGCCACCGCCACATCACGAGCCTGGTATTCACGCAGGCCGAGCAATGGGTCAATATGAACTTTGATGATCTTTTCGGGAGTCTTTGCTGCTACTTCTTCAATATCGATG
>JBBSCM010000294.1:0-5078 GCA_038250295.1 Anaerolineales bacterium
CCCAGCCTGCCAAATTACCTCTCCCTGATCGGCGGTGATACCTTCGGAATCATCGATAACTGTGATTACGAAGATTGTTATATCAACGCCCCCAGCCTGCCCGATCTCATCGAAGCCAGCGGGCGGACGTGGAAAACCTATCAAGATGACATGCCCGAGCCGTGCTTTGCTGGGAATACTTTACGTTACGTCCGCAAACATAACCCCTTTATTTTCTTTGACCCGATTCGTTTGGACGAAGAAAGATGCAAACGCAGCATTGTCCCGCTCACTCAAATGGATGTTGACATCGCAGCCAATGACCTTCCCAACTTCATCTTCATCACGCCCGATATTTGTTACTCCGCCCACGATTGTGACCTTGAACTTGCCGATGAATTCCTAAAACAACAAATAGATAAACTTTATCCCGCCCTTGAAGCCACGGACGAACCTTATCTCATCATCCTCACCTGGGACGAAGGCCAGGGTTCCCATTCCTGCTGCGGCCTCCCCGAACTCGCGGGCGGACGAATCGCCACAATATTTATCTCCCCACAAGTGAAAGAAAACTTTCAAGACGAAAACCCTTATTCACATTATTCGATTTTGAAGACCATCTCCGAAGCATGGGGATTAACCAAACTCGGTCACGCCGCAGATGTGGAGACTCCCCTCATCACCGCGCCGTGGAAATAAAGTTTTCACGTCACACCCGCACTTGCGCCAGGAGCAATCTCCTCGTCGTGTTAAGAACTTACCAGTGAAATCCTTGCACAAAAAACAAGAATTTTCGCTAACCACGGAGACACAGAGGCACGGAGTTTTAAATTCTCTGTGTCTCCGTGTCTTATGACCCTGTGGGCAGTGGTTCAAGCCTTTTTGGTTTCGGCTTGTCCGAGTTAGGGGATTGCTCATCTGCATGATTTGCTAAGCAAATCTGTGGCGCACACATGCCCTCCCACTCGCTTCGCTTCGGGGACTGTAGTGACGGGCAGTGCCAGGAAAGTGTCGCCAAGCGCGCTCGCAATGACATTATGAATTCACTCGATCATAAAAAATAATCAGTGTCTTTCCGTATTTTCTTTGCTCAATTTCTTCAAGATTTTTAAATTCCACGTCTTCATATTCTGTCGGGTCAATTTGCAGAATCACACTGCTGTCATTGAATGTTATTCCCCAGCAAGTTGTAGTACCTTGTCCAGTAAAGCATCTCCATAACGAATTAAAGAGGGCCGTAGTTTTTCCACATACGGCGCAATCTTTTCTATCGTTCCGTTTTGTTTTGCAAGCAATAAAACGCCAAGCGCACCAATGCAGTTAATATGGTTGTGTTCTGCGATTACTCTGGCGCGATGGTCATCAATCAAAAGTGCATCTGCTGAAAGTTGTTTGTACAGAGCCATCGCTTCAATCTCGCCTCGTCCAAGCCCACCGGCAGCAAGCACCCAATGTGTAGTGTCAACTTCCAGAACTTTGCCAGATAAAAACCCTTCAAGCGCGGCAGCTTGTGGTTTCTTTGGTTCAGTGACTTCAGTATATACGGCTTGTGGGACTTTAATGTCGCCATACACGCGCAACAAAATATCCAATCCATCGCAGGTTGCAAGAGCGATCAAAGCAGAGCTGTCAGCGATGATGAGCATGAACTATTTCCCTATACTATTTTTTTGAATTCTGTTTCCAGCTCTTCAGGGGTTTGGGTATGCAAAGTCACACCTTCATGCTTGCAAAACTCCAGAAATTCGTAACGATCCACCCCCGCCAGTTCGCTGGCCGCGCCAATGGACAACTCGCCAGATTGATATAATCCAAGAGCAGCGTACATGCGGATTTTTTGAGTCACCGCTTCGGGAGACTCGGTTATGAATTGGCTCTCAGGGAGGGAAAAAGATATTAACATGTCAGCGCTCCATATGATTAAAACCGTTTTCTTCTATTATATCCTGCAAATGATACACGGATCTCGCTCGGCAGAGGCCCCCGTCCTCACTGAGACCGTAATCTATACTCGATCATAAAAAATAATCAGTGTCTTTCCGTATTTTCTTTGCTCAATTTCTTCAAGATTTTTCAATTCCACCTCTTCGTATTCTGTCGGGTCAATCTGGACGATCACCGTCCCGTCCTCTGTCAGCCAGCCTAGGTGTTCATCCACTAATTTCAAAGCCTGTACCCACATCGCTTTGTATTGCGGTGGCGCGATGTAAATATATTCAAACTGCCTGTCTGCCTGTGCGGCCAACATGCTGAACGCATCACCCTTGCGAACCTCCGCTTGATTCGTAAATCGGCAATTCGCAAGATTTTTCAGGATGGTGTCAACAGGTTCACGATTTAAATCCGAGAAGCGCACAAAAGCCGCGCCTCGGCTCAATGCCTCGATGCCAATTGCGCCCGTTCCGCCGAACAAGTCCCACCAGTTTGAGTCGATCACATCCCCTTGCAGGATGTTGAACAACGCCTCCTTCACACGGTCCATCACGGGGCGCGTTGTGTCACCGGGCACCGACAATAATTTTTTTCCTCGCGCACTTCCAGCAATGACTCGCAGACTCATGACCTCACCCCCAACCCCTCTCCTGAAAGGCGAGGGGAGTCAACACTCTTCCTGGCTGCAACTAAATTTCCATGAGACGCCGTTATAGGAACTACACATCCCGTGCCGAGGATGAAGCGTTGACTCTTCGTCTGCTTAATGGCATCTGCCGCTTCTTCCTGGCACAGCCCCCTGCGGGCAACTTTGGCTTGATCCTCCAGAACGAGAGTATCCTGCCTCAAGCCGCCGCACAACGCGCCGTTGAAGAGACTCTGCGCCTCCGCCAATGTGGGGTAGGTTTCACGGTCATGCCAGTTGACGATCTGAAAATCATAGAAACGAAGCAATGAGAAATAAATTTCTTTGCCATGCAAATGAAGCATGTTGCACCACAGGATATTTGCGGGCTCCAGCGCCTGCTGGTCATATGGAACGCCAAAGGTTCTATATTCATCGAGCGACAGTAAATCCGCTTGGGCATGCTGCACCGCATAAAAGATTCCGTCCACGCCAATTTGACAGACAGCCTCCACGAACTTTGCCGTCGTCTTTGCGATGGTATCCAGTCCCTTCATCACAGCTTCAGGATATTCACGGATGTGCTGAATCAGCAAGTCGTTGCCCGCTAAATTCTTCGCCTGTGAAAGCGGATTGAATATCGTTTGGAGGAGAGGAGTCTCCGGGCTGAGTCCCTGCTTGATTAAACGGAGACAGGCTAACTGTCCAGCCAGATGCGGGGAGCTTGGGTCAAGCACCTTTAACTTTTCCCAGTCGCCAGGCTCTTTTATGATTCTTTTTGTATATCGCCGCGAGCCTTCCGAGTCGCCCATCCATTGATCTTCCACGCCCCAATCTTTCACGGCAAAAGACGAAGCAGGCGTGACCTTCACGATATCGAAATCATAAGTGTTTTGAAAATGTAAAGTGGACGCGGCCAGCAGTTCAGGGTTCTGGTCGTCCACAGGAAAGTGACGCCAAAGCGCAATCGGCGTGCGATCTGTTGTTTCATTATTCAAGCATGCTTGTATTCGTTCGCGATGTGTGATCATTTAGTATTTTCCGATTTTAAGATATCGTTGCGAGGAGGGTGCTCTTCCCGACGAAGCAATCTCCTCATTATTTGGAGATTGCTTCGTTGTCGCTCTGCTCCGCCTCGCAACGACATGATTAGGTTAGAGTTTAGTCTCCATACGGTGTCTGTGATAGATTCCTTCGCGGAATGTTTTGGCAATTGTAAAACCATTTGACCTGGTTGCGGCGAGACTGGCCTTGTTCCGGGTCTCGATGCTGGCAAACATCTTCTTGTAGCCTGCCTTGCGCGATTTGTCCATGAGCGCTTTTTGCAGGGTGCGCCCAAGTTTTTGTCCGCGATATTTAGGGTCAACAGAAAAATACACACATTCGATTGCATCTGAATCGTTTTCCATTTGACCTTTTATGGTAAGGCTTGAAATGATTAGTTGAATAAATATATGCGGGCGCGTAAAAAATAATTTCAAGATTTCTCTCATGAACCAGCTCTTGTCGTTTGTAAGCTGTGACGTCAACGATTCTGGTTGAGGGGATGCAATGCCGTAGCCCATCAATTCGCTCGTCTCATCATCCTGCGCGACCACACCGATCACACGCGGGTCTTGGTATGCGATTTCAAAATAGCGCAGCACAAATGGATATCCCAACCGTGCAAGCAGTCCACGATCTCCCAAATGGATCTCTGCCAGACGGGGCAGCCAGTCTTGAGATATTTTTTTCAAATCGTGAAGGGTGTAATTCATTGATTCTCTTTATCTATTCGTCATTGCGAGGAGTGCTCTTGTATTTTGCGACGAAGCAATCTCCTCGCAGCGACATGTAGCGACTAAGCAAGTCCGCGCACAAGATGCGGCCCTAATGGACGCACGATAAATGCAGGCAGTCGTTTCCAGATAGCAATGGCAATTTGGAATTTCGGATTCTTCTGATTGAGCGACGGCAGTTCTTGTCCCGGGGCAAGCCAATGCCAATAAGCCAGCAATTTTTTGCGGGGCGCCCATTTCATTTTGAATATTTCATTGCCAGAACCAACCAGACTGCGGCCAAGGTCAAAAGTCTTTAATCCCTTTTGGATTCCGCGCTCAATTACCGACCAATATAGAAACTCACCCGCATAATTTGAACGGACGAAACGCAGAATGTTTGCATGTAAATTGAAGATGGTATCGCCTTGAACAATAAAAACGCCGCCGCCCGCAATTTTTCCATGCGGGTCATATAGAACGGCGAATTCCAAAGTGTTCCCCAGCATTTCCGCCATTGTTCTCAAATATGTTTTCGAATGATAGGGTGACCCAAGCTCATGCATACTGCGTGACAAGGCTTCATAGATATCGTCCAACAAATCAAGATGGCCGAAGCGGACCGTGAAACCTTTTTTCATGGATTTGCGCACATGGTTGCGATGGTCAGATGAAAAAGTTTTGAGGATTTCGTCAGGAGTGGGGGAGAGATCTATCAGGTAGGTGTAATATGTCGCTTGTTGGACCCAGTTTGCGGGCGGGACAGATTCGCCGTCATCAAACCG
>JBBSCM010000295.1:0-5056 GCA_038250295.1 Anaerolineales bacterium
GCTTGAGCGGAAAACTGACTCCCGCATGGTATTCATCGAATGGTGCCTTAATTATCACTGACTCTCCAGTTGAAGTCGGCATCAACCAGCCGCCTGAAAATTATCCGCGCTTCAAGTGGGGTTTTGCCACGGAGGGACGTGGTGCATTCGACAATCGTCCATTTCAAGATTCAGGGAAACTTGGCGATGGGCTTTTCACCTTCAAAGGGGATGCGCTGGATTTGAAAATTTCCTTCTCCGAGAACGCCGTCGAAGCGTACAAAAAACTCGTGGAACATTTCGGACATCCCAGCGAAACCCCGCCCGAAGATTTATTCACCAAACCCACGTGGACAACCTGGGCGCGTTACAAAACCGCCATCGATCAAGATGTGGTCTTGCAATATGCCGATGACATCATCAAAAATAACTACCCATTCAACGTGCTGGAGATTGACGACCGCTGGCAAGTCCACTACGGCGATCTCGGCTTTGACCCGCAGCGTTTCCCGAATCCCAGGCAGATGATTGACGAATTGCACGCCAAAGGTTTCAAGGTGACAGCCTGGGTGATTCCGTTTTTAGATCCCAAATCACAGGCCTTTGCCGAGGGTGCGAAAAACGGCTGGCTTGTCTGCATGGCTGACGGCTCGCCGTATCTCGTCGAGTGGTGGCAGGGACGCGGCGGTCTGCTGGATGTGACAAATCCGTCCGCGTTGGAATGGTTCTTCGAGCGGCTCACCAGCCTCCAGATTGAGTCAGGTCTCGACGGTTTCAAATTTGATGCAGGCGAGGCTTGCTTCCTCCCCGCCGACGCGGTCACTCATCGAAAAATCAATCCGAATGAATATACCCAAATTTACGTGGATGCAGTCGCAAAGCATCATCGCCTGACCGAAGTCCGCTCAGGCTGGAAGAATCAAACCGCGCCGATTTTCTTCCGCCAGTGGGATAAGACCACATCGTGGGGCTTGGACAACGGCTTGCATTCCGTGCTGACAGGCATCCTCGCGCTTGGCTTGGCGGGCTATCCGTTCATTTTGCCCGACATGGTGGGCGGCAACGAGTACGAGGAAAAAGCCGACGCCGAAATGATGATCCGCTGGACGCAGTTGAACGCGCTGCTGCCCGCCATGCAGTTCAGCCTGCCGCCCTGGGAGTACGGAGAGGAAAGCACGGAACTCTGCCGCCGCTACGCAGACCTGCACACCGAGTTCGCGCCGAAAATTTTGGAAATTGCCAAGTCTTCCATTGAGAAAGGCATGCCTATTATCCGCCCGATATTCTGGCTTGCGCCCAATGACGAACACGCCTTAACTTGCGACGATGAATTTTTGCTCGGTGATGAATTTCTTATTGCGCCCGTGGTCACACCGAATACCACTCAACGTGATATTTATTTGCCCATGGGTACGTGGCAGAATTATTGGACAAATGAAGTTTTTACAGGCGCGGTTTTGCTAAAGAATCATCCAGCTCCGCTCGCTGCGTTGCCAATTTTCAAAAGAATCAAATAACGGAGACGTCACAATGACAACCTATAAATTTCCCCACACCTTCCTTTGGGGCGCGGCAATATCACGGGAATATTTCGGCTGTCCGCTAAGCCAAACACATAGGTTTGTAGAGGAGTAGATCATCGCGGAAATGGACGTATGCTGCTTATAGGCACATAACACCCATTACCAAAATCTATTGACGTTTGGAAGGATTCTCCGTATACTCTGAAAACGCTTTCAGAAAACGCTTTCAGGAATTACACACCCAAATGCATTCCAAGAACCACCCGCCTACGATTGCCGATGTCGCCGAGCACGCCAGGGTTTCCATTGCCACGGTGAGTCGTGTGCTGAATGGCACTGTCCCGGTTCAGGCAGAAAAAGCGGAGCGCGTGCGTCTGGCAATGGATGAACTTCAATTCGTGCCGCGAACTGCGGCGCGGGTGCTTGCCAGCAAACGCACTCATACCATTGGGCTCATTTTGCCGGAGATCAGCGGCGCGTTCTTCTCGCCCATGCTGCGCGGAATTGAAGCGCAGGCACACACCATCGATTACGACCTGCTCATCCATTCGATGCACGCCACGCTTTCGAATCCGCATCACAGCAGTCCGCTGGGTGAGCATAATACCGATGGACTGCTGGTTTTCACCAACAGCCTCGATGAAAGCCAGCTGGCCCGGCTGCATAAACTAAATTTCCCCGTTGTCCTGCTTCACCAAACTCCGCCCGATTCGCTGAATATCCCGGTCATCACCATCGAAAACAAAGACGGCGCCGCCATGCTCATCAATCATCTGATTGAAATCCATGAGCGGCGCCGGATCGTTTTTTTGCAGGGACCTCAAGGTCATGAAGATTCGCATTGGCGTGAACGGGGTTACCGCGAAGCGCTTGAAGCCCATCAAATTCCATTTGACGCCGCCCTCATTGCCTCAGGCGGATTTGACGACGAAGAAGCTTTCACGTCCATTCAACAAATGCTTCTGGATGGGATCGACTTCGACGCGGTCTTCGCCGGTGACGACGATGCCGCCGCTGGCGTATTCCGTGCGCTCAAGCTGGCAGGACGCCTCATTCCTCAAGATGTGGCTGTTGTCGGTTTCGATGACGTGCCCTTCGCCCGCTACCTTGCCCCCGCGCTGACAACGGTGCGCGCGCCGATCGAAGAGGTGGGACGCGAAGCCGTCAGACAGGTGAAACACCTGATGGACGGCGAACAGGCTCAGGCTTTGACTCTGATGCGCACCGAGTTGGTTATCCGTGAATCGTGCGGATGTCCGCCAGCGTCCAGTGAATCCATTCAGTCCGTAGAATTCCTATCATCCACAAGGAGGTGAACCCTGAAGATAAATCACCCTGGCGCGAATCGTATTCAATTCACTCAAACTAATTGGAGGAACAGATGAAAAACAAATTGTTCAAACTGCTTGCGTTGTTTGCCGTGGCTTCGATGGTCCTTGCCGCATGCGGCGGTTCTGCAACACAGGCGCCTGCTGAAAAGAAGAAGGTGACCATTCTCGTGGGTTTTGGCACAGGCACCGACCCAGACCAGGTCAAAGCGCAGGAAGCGCTCGCCAAGAAATTCAATGACTCTCAAGACAAGATCACAATGGAATTTCTGATCGTTCCCAATGATGAATCCACCGAACGTTTTTTGACCATGGTTTCAGGCGGCAATGCCCCGCAGCTGGTGGGTCCGCATGGGACCTCGACCATCGCGCGTTTCAAGGAATATTGGGAAGACGTGACACCATATATCGAAAAAGACAAATATGATTTCAGCGATTTCTATGGACCTTCAACAACCATCAATAAATATCCCGACCTGAATGCAGGTATTCCGCTAGGAATTTATCCATCCTTCCTGTTTTACAACAAGGATGCTTTCGATGCGGCAGGGCTTGCTTATCCTACCCATGATTATGCCGACAAATCCTGGAATATTGATGCGCTCAAAGAACTCGCAATGAAATTAACGCTGGACGCAAACGACAATACTCCCAATGACGCCAGCTTTGACCCTGCTACGATCAAGCAATGGGGTTATGCCGATACCTGGACCGATATGCGCGGACAGTTAACCATGTTTGGCGCGGCAGATCAGGGACGTCCCACCACGGATGATTACAAGACCGCCACCTTCAATGCCCCTGAAAGAGTATTTGGCGCCCAGTGGATTCATGACGGCGTGTTCAAGGATCACTTTATCCCAGATTCGGCGGGGCAATCAGCGATTGACTCAACTGGCGCCGATCCATTCGGCTCAGGGCAAATTGCGATCTGGTACAGCCATACCTGGTTCATGTCTGAAGGCTTGAATGAACTTCCATTTGAATATGACATCGCTCCGCTTTTCTATAATCAAAAAGATCAACGTATCGCCCGCATTCATGCCGATATGTTCACCATGGTCAAGAGCGCGAACAATAAAGATGAAGCCTGGGAAGTGACGAAGTGGCTGACCGCTCCCGAGCAGATCGTGGATGTGTGCAAGATCTATGGCTGTCTCCCGGCGCGCAAATCCACCGAAGCGGCGTACTCTGCGTATCTGAAGGAACGCTACCCCGGCATTGACTATAGCGTGATCTTCGGCGCAATCGATTATCTCGACAGCCCGCACCATGAAGGCTGGGTCCCTGAATGGGGCAAAGTGAACGATGCGGGAGCTAATGTCCAATCTATTATTTACACAGAACCAGACGCTGATATTCAAACCATTATGGATCAAGGCAACGAAGATATTCAAAAGATTCTTGACGATTACTGGGAAACCCATTAGCCCTCACCTTTATCCCCTCTCCCATAATGGGGGAGGGGAACCTGCAATTATTTTCGCGTCTTTGATTGTTTGGAGGTTGTATGACCTTTCCTGCATTTCGTAAAATAAGCCTTGCCCGCCGCGAAGAGTTGGCGGCTTATGCCTTTGTCTTGCCATGGATCATCGGCTTCCTGGTCTTCACCATCGGTCCCATGCTGGCTTCGTTGTATTTCTCCTTCACGAAATATGACATCGTCAGTCCTCCGCAGTGGATCGGGCTAGCCAATTATCAACGAGCCTTTTCAGGCGTTTGGGATGCGATCCGCACAGGTGACCCGCGTCAGTTTGGGGACCCGCTATTCTGGAAGTCATTACAGGTTACTCTTTATTTTGCTTCCATCGCACTCCCGCTCAATCTTTTCTTTTCGTTTTTTCTGGCAATCCTGCTCAATCAAAAAGTGCCTGGGGTAAATGTCTGGCGCACCATTTTCTTCCTGCCCTCCATTATCGCGGGGGTTGCTGTCACACTGCTCTGGGTACGCATCTTCAATCCGCGGCTGGGGATACTAAATCCGTTTCTGCAAAATGTGCTTGGGATACAAAACCCACCGCAATGGCTGGGTGACCCCGATTGGGCCGTGCCTGCGCTGGTCATCATGAGTCTGTGGAGTGTGGGCGGATCGATGATTATTTATCTGGCTGGCTTGCAGGGCGTGCCAACCGATCTGTATGATGCGGCAAAAGTGGATGGCGCCAACGCCTGGCAGCGTTTCTGGAATGTGACCTTCCCCATGATGACCCCGGTCATCTTTTACAA
>JBBSCM010000296.1:0-5052 GCA_038250295.1 Anaerolineales bacterium
AGATAATGACATTCTGCTTGTTTATTCAGGGCGCATCGCACTGGAAAAGAATCTCCCATTTCTCCTGCAATCCTTTGCAGGCATTTCGCAGGCCCTGCCAAATGCATATCTATTGCTTCTCGGAAGCGGTATCCAGCCATACGAAGAAGAGATCCGATCCCTCGTCAGCGAGTTGAATCTGACTCAACGAGTCCGCCTCACGGGCAGGATCCCATATGAAGAGCTTCCCGCATACCTAACCATGTGCGATATCTTTGTCACCGCATCGATCACCGAGGTACATCCTTTGTCCGTCATCGAAGCCATGGGCGCAGGGCTTCCCATCATGGGGATTCAGTCCGTCGGTGTCGGGGATACAGTGCAGGATGGAGTCACAGGATTACTTGCGACCCACGACCAGGCCGCCTTTACAGCCAAACTCACCCGTCTCTGCCTTGACCTAAACCTGCGCGCCCAAATGAGCGACTCAGCTCGAAAGGCATCTTCCACTTACGCCATTGAGCGCACTACCAGCATTATGCTTAGACATTACGAAAAACTTGTTCGTGATTCCAGGCCGCGCAAAGAAAACTGGTCTGTTCGTCTGCGTGGTTTTGTAGAGCGCTTCACTCAATGACCAAATACAAAAAAGAGATCGGTGCCTGGGGCGAAAATATTGCCGCAGACTGGCTGGCGGAGCATGGCTATCAGATCGTCGCGCGCAACGTCCGCACACCCTATGGCGAAATAGATATCATCGCACAGCAAGGTGATATGACGATCTTCATCGAGGTAAAAACACTGACGTCCAGTAAAGAGTTTTATCCTGAAAAAAACATCACATTGAAAAAACAGCAGCATATGGCAAATGCCGCACAATACTATTGCGCCGAACATGAAATAGACCACTTCCAAATTGATGCCATTTCAATAGAGGGAAAACCTGGCAGCACGCCAAAAATTACGCATTTTGAAAACGCGGTCTGAAAATATTTAAAATTTATTCTGTCTTTGACATAGTTGTGTTTGGTATAATTTCTGAAAGCAACTAACAACTCCGCACATCGCGATAAGAGCGAAAGGAAATGTGCGCGGCAACAAGGAGATAAATTATGGCAAACGTCATCGGACCCGATGTTAGTTTTTATCAGGACGATCCTGAAACCCCGCAAGGAATTGATTTTTTCAAAATGCGCGCATCTGTCGGATATATCATTATCCGTGCAGGTCAAAACCTTTGGGCAGACTCAGACTTTAAAGCAAACTGGCGCGAGGCCAAACTTGCGGGCATCCCGCGTGGTTCCTATTGGTACTACGATAGCCGCGCAGATCCCAAGAAGCAGGCAGAACTCTGGGTACAACAATTTGGGGGGGATTTCGGCGAGCTGCCATTATTCGGAGATTTTGAAGACACTTATAAAGGCCCGTATACAGGCTGGAAACACTGGTACAACTTCCTTGAGCGATTAAAACAATTAATCCCTGCCGGGAAAGAAATTGGCGTTTACACAGGTTATTATTACTGGATAGAAAATACAACTTCAGTGGGAATACCTCAACAATCATTGGAATATTTTCACAAATATCCATTATGGATCGCCAATTACGGAAATCCCCAGCCATTGGTGCCGAAACCCTGGGCAAAAAACGAATGGACCCTATGGCAATTCACAGATAATGGTGACGGCGGCCTTTACGGCGTGGAAAGCAAAAACATTGACCTGAATTATTTCAATGGGGATATCACTGCTCTGCGTGCCAGATTTGGACTCAGCGACACTCCCCTGCCTGACCCTCTTCCCCCGAGCAAGTTTTTCCGCGTTACTGTGGCGTCGTTAAAAGTTCGGGAAGGGCCGGGGCAAACTTATAGTCAATTGGGCAGTGTTTTCCTGAATGAGACTGTGGAAGAGATCGATGCAAACTCAGACAGGACATGGCTAAAGATTCGCAAGCTGGATGGAAGTCTCGTCGGCTGGAGCTTTAGCGCCTACCTGCAAAATATCCCAGCGCCCACTCCTGACCCGAATCCTGACCCTGACCCCGATCCCAATCCGGACCCTGATCCTGACGATGAAGAAAAAAACTGGTATCGCGTTACAGTGTCTTCATTAAAAGTGCGCGAAGGGCCGGGACTGACTTTTGACTCTCTCGGCCTGGTCTACTTTGGCGAACTCGTGGAAGAGATCGGCGCTAACTCAGATGGAACATGGCTAAACATTCGCAAAGCCGATGGGAGTTTAATCGGGTGGAGTTCCAGTCAATATCTGGAAAAGGCAGGCGCTCCGCCGCCGCCCGCACCAAGCTCTAAATGGTATCGCGTCACGACAACATCTCTCAATGTACGTGAGAGTCCAGAATTAACATCCACTTCACTGGGTCACGTTTACTTTGGCGATTTTGTGGAGGAGCTTGATGCGACCTCAGACAGAAAATGGCTGAAGATCCGCAAGTCGAACGGCGGTATAAGTGGCTGGAGTTTTAGTCAATATTTGCAAGCCACAACCGCTCCCGACCCCGATGTTCCTCCGACGCCTGTTCCGGATAATGATGATAAGAAATGGTATCGTGTCAACACTCAGTCCCTCAATATACGCGAGTCTCCAACTACAAGCAGTAAAGTAATCGGCTACTTGTTAAAAAACGATACCGTCCCTGCATTGGATGACTCAACCAATTCGAATTGGATGCAAATCCAGCGCCTGGATGGACTGACAGGCTGGTGCGACAAAAGGTATCTTGTTTTCCTGAGCAATACCCGTCCCTCTTCAACAATGCAAGGCTTGTTTACAGGAATCACCTACCTGCGTAAGGACCTGACCACACCACGCGCGAATGTGGTGCATGTTGTGGCAATTGACCTTCAAACTGTTAATCTCGAATTCCTTGTTACGCCTGCAACGAATTCATCCGGCGTCTTATGTACGCGCACAACATCCGAATTCCTCGATGAATTCAAATTACATCTCGCCATTAATGCCGATGGGTGGAAATATCTGGACACAACATCAGTTCCTGTTCCCGTTTGCTCCAATGGCGGGGATCCTGTCAAGCCAAATGGTTACGCTGCTTCCCGAGGGACGGTCTATTCTCCAATAAAAACCTACGAACCTGAAATATATATCAGCCCTCGCAACCAGGTGGCTATAAACATCCCGCCAGCCAAACCATTCAATGCATTTGCAGGTGATCGTATCGTAGTCGATAAGGGACTCGTGCTAAAAAATCTGGCCGCAGCGATTCCTCAGCCGCGCACTGCCTTTGGGTTGAGCAAGAATAGCCGCTGGCTTACGCTCATGGTCGTTGATGGCCGCCAAAATGGATATAGCGAGGGAGTCACCTTCCCGGAACTGGGGGAATTGTTGATCTCTTATGGTGTTTACACCGGGGTTAATCTGGATGGCGGCGGCTCGTCCACCCTGGTGATCAAGGGCGCAGATGGTAAACCACGCGTGCTGAACTCTCCGATCGATCTAAACGTACCCGGAAAAGAACGCGCGGTTGGAAATCATCTTGGTCTCTACATCAAAAAATAACAGGCTGCGCGATTAAACAAAAACAGCAATTCCGCAAAATGCAGGATTGCTGTTTTTAATTAATAGGGAATCGAAAAGTATCTTATTCAGTTACCAGCATCCACTTGGCAAAGCGCCCATGCAGTTGACCGATGCCGCGAGCGATGTTCATAAATGTTGTCCAAAGCAGAAAGCCGGCCAGAATCAAAAGTGGATATGACCATATTGGAAATGAGTATCGCAAGCCGTTATTGTATATCGCGCCTTGATCCAAAAATTCCTGCACAAACGGAATGGCAATCAATGACAGTGAAAAACTCAACACGGTTACGATGGCCACAAAATAGACTATGCCCAGCGCAAATTGAACGATCATGTAAACCAACATTAACCACGTGGCCTTATCGGTGAGAAGAGCCTTGAGCCGATCGAGCCATTTCATACCTTGATGTGAGAATAAAGGACGGCGCGGCATTCGTACACCCAGCAAGGCTTCCACAAGGCGGCCTTCAAGCAATGCCAGTCCGCGCACGGAGAGAAGGAATAATAAAGCAATGGGAAAACCGAAAATGAAGATCAGGAACGAGATGGAAACGGAAACGCCCGTTACAGCCCAGGCGAAATAAAAGACACCCGTTATGAACGCGATCAACATATAAAGCAATGCGCCCCATGCGCGCACGTCCGCATATACGCCGAAAAAGCGAGCGGGCCATGACTGGGATTTTACAGTCTGCTTCAACGAGGGGGACGTGCGCCTTTCCACTTCCTGATAGGCGGAGGCGGTTTCTTCGGGAGTTCCGTATTCATCCACGATGACTTTCAAAGCATCGACTTCATTAAGCCCGGCATTTTTCTCACGGGCTACAACCAGCGCAGTGGATAAATGTTCACGCGCGTCGGCAAGCGCATCCTGCATTAAAGCAGCGTCACTTCCCTGCATTTCAGCTTTCAAGGCATCAAGGTATTCTTCTACTGTATTAAACATATCGTCATCCTTTCAAGATCGTGTCTACAAATTTTTTCGTCTGCTTCCAGATTTCCAGCCAGTCCTTCAAAGCGGCTTGACCATCCTCTGTTATTTTGTAATATCTGCGCGGCGGTCCTGAGACAGAAGGCTCGACCATGCTGCTCAACAATCCATTTTCCTCCAACGAGCGCAGTACTGGATACAAAGTCCCCTGCTTCATCATGGGAAACTCGGGGCCGCTTTCTTCGAGCAGTTTTGCGATTTGATAGCCATACATCGGCTCTTTGCTGCGACTCAAGACTTTTAATAACACCAATGAAGAGGTGCCTGCATTCATTTCCTTTTGGAATTTTTTTGTTTGGAGAGTGATATCACTCATACTGGCTCCTGTGGAACTGGTATTATCAATTCATTACTAGTAATAGGTTGATAATAGTATAAGTTTATTAATATGTCAAGAGGGAAAATAAAAGTCCCGCCTCACGACGGGACTGCTCACTGAAAACTGATTGCTGCGCTTACGGCTCTTGTATTTCCGCCGCGCGAAAGGTGTTGTTCATCAACATCGCAATCGTCATGGGACCTACGCCG
>JBBSCM010000297.1:0-5029 GCA_038250295.1 Anaerolineales bacterium
GCGCGCATGGCGGGACAACCCCCGAGCAGCGCACCGTGCCATTTTTTGTGATTCAGCCCAACGGTCGGGGACGAGGCGAGACGAGTGAAACCATCTCACATTTGCAGATCGCGCCAACAATTCTTAAGCTGTTGAATGTATCCATCCCTGACTCGATGAAGCAGAAGCCTCTAGCCTTCGACTAACGATTTAACTAGTTCACGGTTGAAGTCAGGAATATCCGCAACCACCCGCCCCCAAACCTGATTGCCCTCTCGAAAAGCAGGCTCATCTGTCCATACTCCGCCAACGTTGACCATGTCATCCTTAATTCCCGTTGAACCCGTTACGCGTTGACCTTTTTTGATGATCCCTGCCGAGACGGCGATTGATCCGCCATGGCAGATAATCCCCACGATCTTCTTCGCCGCATCCATCTCGTGAACAATATTCTTAACCACATCATATCTTCTCAATTTATCGGGCGCCCATCCACCGGGAATGATGAGCGAAAAGAGTTCTTTTTCTTTGAGAGATTCGATGGTCGTGTCAGGCGTGATCGAAAGACCGTTTTTCCCTTTGAATGGTTTCAGATCCATGGCTGCGGATAACACTCTCGCGCCTTCCTCTTGCAGCCGCATCAGTGGAACAAAATACTCATAGTCTTCCACGCCTTCAGCGATGAGAATTGCAATCGTTTTTCCTTGTAAACGCATGATTTTTTCTCCTTGTAAATAATGTGGTTTCTACAGCGAATGCAGCAGTGCTGTTAAGAAGTTCCATGTGCTGGGTAGCGATGGAATATAGAGCATCTCATCGGGCGAGTGCGGATTCCTGATCGTGGGTCCCATTGAGATCGTATCCATGCCGCCACAGCGGTCACTGATGGTTCCGCACTCGAGGCCTCCATGAGAGATTTTGACGGCAGGTTTTTGACCGTTGATCCCATTATAGACTTCGACGCATTTTTTCAACAAAGGCGAGTCCAGGTTGGGCTGCCAGGGCGGGAACATTTTTGTTCGTTCAGTTTTCGCGCCAGCCAGAGATGCGAGGGCTTCTGTTCGGCGAAACAGCTCTTCGAGTCGAGACAAGACCGAACTGCGTTGATTGGATATGACATGAAAACCGTCTTCAAGAAGCTCCATCACACCAATGTTGTTGGATGTCTCAACAAATCCTTCGATCTCTGCTGACATTTCGGCAACGCCATTCGGCAATGCCACGATCAGCTGGATGATTTTTCTTGTATCCTCAACGGTTGCCACTGCTGGGACTGCGGCTTGATTCGCAAGCATTAAGTATGGACCTTGTTCAGTGCCTGCGAATTCTGCCTGGAGAACTTTCTCAAAAGAACTGATCATCTCACGGCACAACCCAGTTGACTCTTTCGGGCAGATGAATACTGCTTCTGCATCGCGGGGAATGGCGTTACGTGCGTTGCCGCCTTTGAGGGTGGACAATTGGATCGAGACCGCACCTTGAAGGTCATCCAAAGCTCGCGCTAAAATCTTGTTGGCATTGCCGCGATATTTATTAATATCCTCGCCGGAATGACCGCCCTGCAAGCCGCCGACTCTTAGTTCAAAGATTTCATCATCTTTAGGTGCTGGTTCCCAGGTTACTGGCAGGGTAATGTACGTACTTCCTCCTCCAGCGCACCCGACTGTGAAAACACCCTCTTCTTCTGAATCAAGATTTACCAGAACTTTGGCTGTCAAGAGATTTGGGTCTATATGATCTGCACCGCTAATTCCTGCTTCTTCTTCCACCGTGAACAGCAATTCAAGCGGCGGGTGACTGATGCTTTCATCTTCGACCAGAGCCATTGCAATGGCAATTGCGATTCCATTGTCTGCGCCGAGTGTGGTTCTGTCTGCTTTCAGCCAATCGCCGTTGCGAATGATGCGAATGGGGTCGCGCATAAAATCATGTTGGGAGTCGGGAGTCTTCTCGCAGACCATGTCCATGTGGCCTTGCAGAATTAACGCAGGTGCATTTTCGCGGCCAGGACTCGCAGGCACATGCATCACAAGGTTGCCGACACTATCAGTTTTGCTGGAGAATCCGCGTGAAGATGCCCAAGCGATTAACCACTGACGAATGCCGGCTTCGTTTTTGGTGCCGCGTGGAATCGTGGAAATTTGTTCAAAGATTGCAAGGATTTGTTCAGTTGAAGACATGATCGTCCTATTCGCCTATGATCTTTACCAAAACCCGTTTTTTTCTTTTTCCGTCAAACTCGCCATAAAAGATCTGTTCCCATGTGCCAAAATCAAACTGCCCATTCGTCACCGCCACAACCACTTCACGCCCCATGATCTGGCGTTTCATGTGCGCATCTGCATTGTCTTCACCTGTATCGTTATGATGATAATCGTCAATGGGCTCATGCGGGGCAAGGTGCTCCAGCCAAATTTCATAATCGTGATGTAACCCCGCTTCGTCATCGTTGATGAAGACTGAAGATGTAATGTGCATGGAATTCACGAGACAGATTCCCTCGTGAATTCCGCTTTCGCGCAGGCATTCTTCAACCTGCGGGGTAATGTTTATAAATCCTCGGCGGGCCGGGAGGTTGAACCAAAGTTCTTTGCGGTAGGATTTCATAGCCTTCTCTTGTGTAAATTTTGTACCTTCCAAGATTTTACTTGACTCTTACATATTGAGATAGTTGTAATTCGACTGAATTGGAATTTGACATACAATCTATGGCAGGAAATCTCCAAGTATCATTGTCTCGTATATTTATCCCCTTCTGATCAAGACAACGGATACAAAATAGTTTTCAATGCACGATTGATCAGAATGAAATCTTCTTTTTGTATTCAAAATTCGAATCAAACACCCAGCGGGTCAATGCTTCAAGTTGCTCCGGACCCTGGAAGACCCCCATGGAACCGTGGATGCCATTCTATTTTCGGATGTTTATCGTGTTTCCAAATTCCTGATTGATTCGAACAAACCCTTATTGATCACGGGTGTGATGGAGATGGATGCACAACGTGGGGAGCCATTCTTGAGGGTGGAGAAGGTTACCTCACTGGGATGAATTGAAATTGAAGATTTTCAGATTAAGCGGAAAAAAGAAATAACCCCGCCTTTCCCACATTTTGCGATTGTTGCTTTTATAACTTTTTCGATTGACCTCCGGTTGTCTTTATTGGTATGCTATATGAGAAGTCAGGAAATTAGATTTCCAGAAAGCGAGAATACCATGTCTGAATATTTACAAGTTCGCAGCAACGGTCAAATTACCCTGCCTGCCCCGATCCGCCGCAACGCAAAGTTGAATGAAGGCGATTTGCTTGAAGTCCTGGTTGAGGAGGATGGCTCCATCCGTCTTGTTCCCAAATTACCTGTTGATCGTGCCCTGGCAGAGAAGTATCAACTGGCCGATATTAACTGGGCGGTAAAGCAAAAGGGCAAAAAGAAGTGACTCGAAAAATCGGAAGCTGAAATAAAAGTAGTTTCTCTTGATTTGATCAGAGAAATTACTTTTTTCTTGAGTGAGAATGCCCCTGATTATTCGTTGTTGATCAACCATTCCGCGGCAGACTGGATTTCCACCTTTATGCCATTTAATTCAAATGATTCGGCATGGGTTTCCGCCAGGATTAACGCGCTCTTTACTTTGACGCTCTGCATCGCATCCTGCAAGGCGCGAAACTCGCGCTCACGTACCGCAGGTTGATCCAAATTTTGCGTGACCTGGACCAACTGTTGATTTTGCGGAATATAAAAGTCAACTTCATACCCACCCGGCGATGAAAGATAATAGATATCCCTTATTTTCCGCCTGAGAGCCAGATAGATCGCGTTTTCCAAAAGTCGGCCTGTGTTGGGGGAGAAATTGAATCCAACCGCTCTTGTCAGACCCGTGTCAATGCTGTAAATCTTTTTGGGCGCGATTTGCTGGCGTTTCACGGAAAAATCATATACGTTCAGCGTGAAAAAAAGCCAGCTGTTTTCCATGCAACCAATGTAGCTTTTTATGGTGTTCACGCTGCCGACCTGAAATCTCTCCTTGAGTTTATTGAAAGAGATGAAACTGGCGGGGTTGCTCATCAGATAAAACGCCAGTTCCTTAATGACCGTAACGGCACCGAGTCGATAGCGCGTGGCGATGTCGCGATATAAGACATCATCATACAGCGTTCTTAATAATGGGAGTTCCGGGTACTTCAGTGCATCCGGTATGCCGCCAAGTTCTAAATAGGACTGCAGGGAATTTTGCAGCCTGGCGTGATCTATAGTGGTCATGCGATCCAATTCCGGCAGGGATTCGCCTTGAAATTGCAGAAACTCCTTGAAGGAAAACGGCAGCAACTCAATGGGCACATAGCGCCCGGTCAGGCGCGTACCCAACTCCCTGCTCAACAAGGATGCGTTTGAACCCGTAATGTAGAACTTAAACCCCATATCCATAAAACGGCGTACAAAGTGTTCCCAGCCGCTAATATTCTGAACTTCATCGATGACAAAAATCTTTCGCTCCCCAAATAACTCGATCAAAACCTGATAAAGATCAGTGGCATCCTCTGCCTGGAAACCTAGAAAGCGATCATCTTCAAAATTGATATAGTAAAACTGATCTTCGCCCAGCCGGTGTGCCATTTGTGCCAGCAGCGTGGATTTCCCAGCTCGCCGCAACCCGGACACGATTATTGCGTGGGGAAGTCCCTTTGCCCTTTCAACTTCTGTCAATTGGGTGCGGATAATGCCAGTTTCCCTCTGCCAGAAGGCTTGAAACTGCTCCAAAAGCATGGCTTTGATCTGATCTTTACTCCACCGTGTTTTCCAAGAGTTTTCATTCATAATGAAATAATACATCAATTAGTTTTCATTGTCAATGAAAACTAATTGAAAAATCCTTCGAAATGATGGTCAAATACATGCATATTCCAGATTTGGATTAAGCACCCAGCGAGTCAATCCTTCAGCCGCAGGTTGATCCAGATAACCCACCCGCAGTCCGAAGCCAGCCCTTCATTCCCTGGCAACACAAATTCTAAAACGGTTCTTCGTACCAGGGAACAGTATAAGAGATTGA
>JBBSCM010000298.1:0-5019 GCA_038250295.1 Anaerolineales bacterium
CATTCAAAGCATCGGAAAACGCATATCTACTACCAAACAAAAACTTATTCAGGACATCAACTCCCAGCACAAAGAATAATGCGGGCACGAAACCGGTATAAATCCTGGAAAAGCGATCCAGGAAATAAGAAGCAAATGAGTGTTCCGAGGTTTTCTGCATTTTGTTAAAGGTGCTATAGGGAATCACGATACCGCTCAGAACAAAGAAAATCACTACAGCAGAATTTTGAATATTATCCAGTTTGTCACTAACGCCAAAGTAGGATATCCCATGCCCAATCACAACGGCCTGAGCCGCCAGGCCGCGCAGAAAATTAAGCAGAAGCGAACTTGAATCAGACAACCTAAAAACTTTATCTTTGCTCACGCTTTACGCTCCAACGATGGCTTTTATGCCTGATCATTTTATCGCTCGTCTCATACATTAAGTAAATCTTTTGTTGAAAATTATGAAAGAAAATCGAGTTTTTTGTTTACCAAATTATGCGATACTCTGTGGATATTTACCAATGAAAATTTTAAGGCCGTTTTGAACGAACGGATGCAGATCCAGCCGCAGCCATTCATGCGGCAACCGCCAATCTGCCTCGGAATTTTGAGAATCCAGAATGTAATTTACTTGCATTCCTACCATTGCATAAAACAGAGTGGTGATTCCATGCAATTTTTCCGTATGATCTGACCTCTCCACGATGACGTCGTAGGTACCTATCTCTACGATCTGTTCCGCTTCAAGCCCGCATTCCTCTTTCAACTTACGCCTGGATGCCTCTAAACGTGTTTCCAAAAAATGCACGCGCCCACCGGGAAACCACCAATATCCCTTTCCCGGTTCGTTTGTGCGTTTGGCCAACAATACGCGTCCCGCATCGTCAACCACAATCAGGTCAACACAGGAAATTGGCATCACACGCAATATCTGATCATAGAGGTCATTATCAATGTTCATATCAGATCAGTGAAAAATAAGGCGCAGGCATGATGAACCGCCCGCCATTAAGAAGATAGTCTTTCTCACGGAACTTGAACTCTTCAAGAAAATGCCAGGGAAGCACAAGGAAATAATCGGGTTTTGCGGTACGCCCATCTTCTTCTGAAATGATCGGGATATGCGTGCCCACCGTCATCTTGCCCCATTTCTGGGAATTACGCTCCACGGCCGCTCCGATCAAGCTATCATCCAACTCATAGTATTGAAGCACCGTGTTGCCTTTTGTTGAAGCGCCGTACACATATATTTTTTTGCCGCGGGCGCTTTGTTCCTTAATGAAATTCACCACATCATTTCTTATCCGCTCACACCAGACGGCAAATTCGCGATATGGTTCAATATTATTCAATCTCATCTGTAGTTCATGATCTCTAAGCTCCTGCACGCGGTCCATTGCCAGTTCACGATACGTGCTGTCTCCAAAAACGGCTTTGTCCGCTGTGCGCAGCCGTACGTATACTCGGATACTGCCTCCGTTGATATCGTTCAACGCGGCGTCCACCACTTCAAAGTCAAACATATCCAATAAATATTCAAGAGACTGCAGGGAGTAATACTCCAAATGCTCGTGACAAATATTTCCCAGTTCATGCGTCTTCAGCATCAGGGGCAGGTAACTCATTTGAATGATCCATAAGCCGTTGGGGTCCATGACCGACTTGACATCGGCAACAAACTTTTTAGGATCCTCCAAATCGTAAAACATGGCGATACTTGTAACAATATTCGGATGCAATGCGGACAACTTCGAATCCTGCTCAAACAATTCAGAACTGAAGAAATCGTTCTTAATAATGTCAGCCACATTGCGGGCCTTTATCACTATATTTTCAGCGGGGTCAACCCCGATCTTGGTAATATTCCCTGTTTTATAAGAAGCAAGAAGGGTGCCGTCATTACAGCCAATATCCAATACCACATCTCCCTCTTTCAAATGTATTAAATGTTCCGCGGTGTGCGCTATATCTGCAAGCGCATCACGCATGGTTTGGTTGGTGCCAGACTGATACCAATAATTCTGGTAGAGATTCCCGGCAGGAACTGTATGTTTTAATTGCAGCAGATGGCACTTAACACAAAGCACCAATTCAAGCGGACTCTTTTCGCCATCCGATTCATGCGGGTCCAGGAAATTGGATACATATTGTTCACCCAAAGACAAAATTGGTTCCAAGCTGCCATCACAAACGCGACAAGTGGTTCTGGTAATAAGCATCTACGAATTCCTTTTTAATTTATTCTTTATCCAAAATAATACTGACGACTCTTTGCTGTTCCTCAGGGGACAAACCCACCGAAGACGGCAGGCTCAGGGCATCGCGGTTGAGGCGTTCAGCTACGGAACAATCCACAGCATAAGAACCCGTATGGGCCGGGCTAAGATGTACAGGCTGCCACAACGGACGGGCTTGTATTCCTTCTTTTGCCAGTTTACGCATCAAGGCGCGGCTGTCCATGCCATAAAGGGTTTCATCCACCAGAAGGGTGTACATCCAAAAGATGCTGTCGGCCCAATCTGCCTGGCGCATGGGAGTAATTCCAGGGACACCGGCAAAGGCATTTGTATAGCTTTCCGCGATGCGATGTTTAACAGCAATATAATCATCCAACTGTTCAAGCTGGGCGCAGCCGAGCGCCGCCTGAAGGTTGGTCAGGCGGTAGTTGAAGCCAATTTCATTATGGACGAATTCAAGCGGGTCATCCTTTGCCTGGGTGGTAAGATACTTGGCTTTCCGCGCCCAGGCCTCATTATCTGTAACGATCATCCCGCCGCCGCCTGAAGTGATGATCTTGTTGCCATTGAAACTAAAACAGGCAATCTGCCCGATCCTGCCGGTCATTACGCCTTTATATTTTGCGCCCAAACTCTCTGTGGCGTCTTCAATGACCACAAGGTTATATTCCTGTGCCAGAGACATGATCGGGTCCATATCCACCGGATGCCCAAGGATATGTACCGGCATAATGGCGCGCACCCTGCGTCCCGTATGGAGGTTGCGCAGCTCTCCATCCACCCGCTGACAATCATTTTTCAGGAAGTCACGCACCTTCTGTGGATCCATTTCCCAATAATCAGGTTCGGCATCCACAAAAACGGGCCGCGCGCCCACATAACGGATGGCGTTGACCGGCGCAATAAAAGTAAGCGTGGAAACCAACACTTCATCATCGGCGCCGATCCCTGCCACGAGCAGGGAGATATGCAAAGCGGCGGTACCCGTGGCGGTTGCGACAGCATATTTCACGCCGGTATAGTTCGCAAGGTCGCGTTCGAAGCGGTCTACAAAAGGGCCTACTGAGGACACAAAGTTTGTATCAATGCATTCCTTGATATAAGCCCATTCATTTCCGCGAAGTTCTGGAACACATAATGGGATCCCGCCTTCTGCAACAGGGGCGCCCGGTTCAAAATTTAGTTTGGTCATTTTCTTTTCCTTTCTACTGTTAAATCGTATATTTGTCCGGGCGGTAAAAGGAGATGTTTTCCTTTATCCAGGAGATGGTACGTTCAAGGCCTTCTTCAAGGGTAATGCGCGGCTCCCAACCCGTCAGTTCACGCGCCAGTTTTGTATCTGCGATCAGGCGCTCCACTTCACTGCCGGATGGCCGCAGCCGCTTCTGCTCCCCTTCGATCTCGATGGGTTTATCCATCAACTTCGCAATCAGATGCGCCAGGTCTCCAATGCTAATTTCGCGCCCGCTTCCAAGATTAATAGTGCGCCCAACTGCCGCAGGAGTTTCAGCGCAGGCAATAAAACCACCGACTGTATTTTCAACAAAATTTAGATCGCGAGTGGGGTGCAAACTTCCCAAGCGCACACTCTTACCTGTAAGCAATTGGGAAATGATGGTGGGGATCACCGCGCGGGCGGATTGGCGGGGACCAAACGTGTTAAAGGGCCTGACCGTGACCACCGGGGTCTCAAACGATAAATAAAACGACTCAGCGATCTTATCTGCCCCGATCTTGCTTGCCGAGTATGGAGATTGACCCTGCAATGGGTGACTCTCATCAATCGGGGCATAACGCGCAGTGCCATACACTTCACTGGTGGAGGTATGCACGACCTTTTCCAAGCCCATGCTTCGAGCCGCTTGAAGCACATTCAATGTCCCTTCAATATTCGTCCGCACATAGGAGGCGGGCGCCTGATACGAATATGGGATCGCGATCAGGGCGGCGAGATGGAAGACGATATCGCGATCCTTAAGCGCGTTATGAACACTATCACGGTCACAAATATCGCCGGAGACGACCTCCATGTTTTCGCGCAACTGGGAATGACTTAACCAACCCCAGTTGCCCAGCGCGTTGTAATGCACAAAGGCGCGAACATCCGCCCCCAATTCCACCAATCGCTCGGTCAAATGGCTTCCAATAAAGCCGCCTGCGCCCGTCACAAGGATTTTTTTACCTGTCCAATTCATATATTTATCATTCCTAATCAACTTCATTCCCGCCGTCGAGGCTTGAAGGATCATTTCCCATCAGCCCGGCTTCAACATCCTTTTGCGCCTGGGCATAATCCACATGCTGGCCGATATCCAGCCAATACTCACGAACAGGAAAACTGACCACCACTTTCCCGGCGTCCATGAGCCATTGGATCAGGTCGGTCATATTGAACCTTTTTCCCACAGGGATATATTCGTATACATCCGGTTGGAGTAAATAGATCCCGGCATTAACAAAATAATTAAAACGGGGTTTTTCCTGGATACCTTTCACAAAAACACCGTCGCATTCAATGACACCGTATGGAACTTCAAATTCATATTGCCGCACTGCCAGAGTTAAGTCTGCCTTGTATTCCTGATGGAACGCATACATGGCGCGAAAATCAACTTGTGTGAGAACATCTCCATTGATGACTAAAAGAGGTTCGGAGGGCCTTGGCATGAGTCCCAGCGCGCCGCCGGTGCCAAGAGGCGACTCTTCGTTGACATAATTCAACTCAACGCCGAAATTTTTTCCATCTCCAAAATAATCAGTGATTTTTTCGGGGCGAAAATGAGTGGTTACATTC
>JBBSCM010000299.1:0-5019 GCA_038250295.1 Anaerolineales bacterium
ATACGGCGGCGGCGAACACGCCGCCTACTCAACCACCGGGTTCGATACGGCGGCGGCGAACACGCCGCCTACTCAACCACCGGGTTTCGATACGGCGGCGACGAACACGTCGCCTACTCAACCACCGGGTTTCGATAAAATCAAAAATCCATCTTCTGAAAATATGGAATTGCATACTTCGATATTGCCTGAATCAACTTCCACGGTCTCTGCCGCCACGCGGGCAGGTGTTTCGAGAATACAGCATTATATTCAATCACAGATTTTCCGCCGCGCACCTTTTTAAATTTCCCCACGCCTCCACTGGCATGCACGAGCAAAGTCCGTTGGATGCCTTCCTGCAAAGTAATAAGCGTAAGCAACCGATACAGGCCTTCTTCTTGAGGGAGATTTGTATCATAACCAAATAATGGCTGTGTCATTGTGCCATTCCTAATAAAGAATCCCATGACGGCATTTATTTTCCCGTCACGCTTTAACGCGCGCAGGTGCATTATCTCTTCATCACGGGCAAGTTTCATGAATTCAAAAGTGAACTGCGGATTGTAATAAGAATATTTTTCAAGATACAACATATTATAAAGATCCAAAGCCCGCGCCAACTCATTATCTGATAATTCTTTGCCGTTCACAATCTCATATCCATGCTTGCGGAGCACGCGCATATCTTCCTTATATTGACGGGTGGCGCTGGCTTCCACGGGGTCCATATACCAAACCTGGCGGCTCAAGACCATTTCATATTGATTCTTTTCCAAAGTTTCATACACATACGGATTCTTTCTCTGGTCAACCGACCGAAATACAATGACGCGATCTGGAAACCACCTCGGCAGCGCTTCGGTCAACGCCGATAACTGGCCGCTGTTTACTGATGGATATAAATTCGTCGAAAGCAGATAGTTGTTGACATAAATGACTTTATCCAGTTCGGCTTGACGGAAATACCACGCAACAGGCCGCATGAGCAATTTGATCAACGCTTCGAGAGACAGATTATTGAGATGCTTCACTTCTTCATATCCGCCGTATGAGACGTAGTGACTATATGGCGAAACCGTATAAGTATTCTCCGGATGAAAATCTGAAATGGTGATGGGAATGATGACATCGTCCACTTTGGCAAGCATCAATTGCGTGTCATGCACATTCTTGATGTATTTCTGTGCGCCTTTCAGCATCATCGGCAGGAGATAACGGCGTGCATAGTCGCCATCAGGTGTGGACGGCCAGATAATGGATGATATATTTTCGCGGGTAAATAATTCTGGTTGCATATGGAATCTGGTGGTCGAGTAGTCTCGCATGCACTTTGCGAGACATATCGAGACCATCAAGTTAATGTTTACTTCTCATTGTTGGTTTCGATACACTGCTTCGCAGCTACTCAACCAACAGGGGATATTTGAAATCGGGAGATCGTCTCATCACAATGAGACGGAATAACATTTGTGTCTGGATGCGTGAGGTAATACTTATGTAAATTCCCAAGCGTTTCGCGATATATTTTTCCATCAGAGAAAATAAGATCGGCAATCTTGTGCGGCGGACGATTCTGGACAATGGACTGTTTCAGCCATGCCGCATCTGCAACAAAAAAGAATAACTTATTATTTTCATCGCGGACAAAAATTCCCATTTGACCGAGGGCGTGCCCGGGCAGCTCCACACCGATAATGGATTCGTCACCGAGCAGGTCATGGCCTGTTTTGAATGGCGCGTATTCTTCCGAAAGCAGAATGGCTTTCGACATATCCACTTCATGAGACCGTTGATCAAAATCAGTTGGGATGAGTCCACGCATGAAGGCGTGTTTGATATCTTCTGAAGGCGGCAAAGCGCGGAGATGTGAAAAGGCGTGAGGCATGTAGATATAACGGGAACCTGTCAGGTCGCGGAGTGACCCGATGTGGTCTGCGTGAAAGTGAGAAATGAAAACGTGGGTTATATCCTGTGGCCTGATTCCAAAAGTCGCAAGCTGATTCACAACCAAATCTTCCTCATGCAATGTGACAGGAGTCATCCAGCGATAAAAACGATTGGGGAATTTTCTCGTCTCATCAAAGAAACGATAGGAATAACCGGTGTCAAAAAGCATTGGCCCGAAACTGGGATGTTGAAGCAAAGCAAACATCGCAGGAAAGTGAATGCTGCGCCAGCGTCCGCCGTGGATGGCGATGTGTTCAGGTGCGGTGCAATAGCCCGCGTGGAGAATATTGATTTTCATGTTAAGCATCTCGTCATTGCGAGGAGGGTGCCCGTCCCCGACGAAGCAATCTCCAACACAATCATGAGATTGCTTCGGGCGGAAAATCACCGCCCTCGCAATGACGGAGGAGTCTCCTTCCACCATTTCATAAACAGATCAAAGCCTTCATCAACAGAAATTTTTGGCTGATAGCCAAGTTCATTTTTTGCGGCGGTGATATCCAGCGTGGTGCTGTTTGCAACCATATTAACCGCCATGTGAGTCAGCGGCGGTTCGGGCTGGGTGGGGATTAATGTGTAAACTGTTTCAAGCACAGCTGCGAGTCCATGCGCGGTTTGAAATGAAATTTTTATTTTGGGACGTTGAAAACCAAGCTCATCGCAAATTTTTTTGAGCCACTCCCATAATTTGATCGGTTCCCCGTTGCTGATATTGTATTTCTTGCCAAGCGTATCTGTCGGGGATTCCGCACACAGGAGCAGCGCATCTACAACATTCTCGATGTAAGTAAGTTCAACCACATTCTCGCCATCGCCAATAATGGGAAGGCGGCCTGATCGCAAACGGGGAATCAATCGCGGAGAAATAACGGTATCTCCGGGGCCAAATATCCCACGCGGGCGGATCGTAATCGTGGGCAATCCCTCCGCAAAGGCCTTATCCACCTCCTCTTCGGCAAGTATTTTTGTAGCCGAATAATTGCTGACAGGTTCGGGCAGCTCATCTGTTTCTTTGACATTCATACGAGACGAATATCCAAAATAAAGGCTGGGAGTGGAAACATAGACGAGCCGCTTTACCGGATGCTCTTCACATCCGCGGATCAGATTGCGCGTGCCAATGACATTGGCCTGATAAAACTTCTCGAAATTTCCCCACGGTGATGGAAAAGCGGCGCAGTGAAAAACGATCTCCTGATCCTTGCAGGCATTCGCTAAACCGTTTACATCTTTAAGATCAACGTGTAATGCGCGAATCCCATCGCTTTCCAATTGATCCAATTTGGAAATATTGCGCCCGAGCGCGGTCACATCCCAGCCCATGCTATGAAGTCTGCGGGCGAGTGCGCCGCCCAGAAACCCTGTTCCGCCGGTGACCAAAGCTTTCATGCGAGTCTCTTTCCTGCAAGCAAAGTTAATTCTTCGCGGATGATCTTTGAGTTATGCCGTACATCTGTCGGAAATTTTTTCATGAATAAAAAAATTTTTATTTTGGATGCCTGTGGATGATCTTTAGCCAAACCCATTAGTTCATGCTTTATTTTTTCTTTATCGACATTTCGCTCAAGTTCGATCCACAAGACAGGTTCTTTGTTTACACTGACCAATGCGGTCCGTCTCACTTGCAGATGCGCGTTGAAGATGTTTTCGATCTGCTCTGTGAACAACACATCATCATTTGTAATTACACGATGAGATTTTCGCCCACAATACCACAGGCGGCCTTGTTCATCAAAGTATCCCACATCTCCCATGCGGTGGATGATTTCCACTTCGTCATTGCGAGGGCGATCGCCCGAAGCAATCTCTCTCTCTGAATTGGAGATTGCTTCGTCGGGAAGTGCGCCCTCTTCGCAATGACGATAAATCTTGGACAAGCGATTCGCTTCTTCTCTTGCGATGTAAGACCGGGTCACTGCCGCGCCTTGAACTGTGATCTCACCCACGATATTCGGCCCCACTTCGAGAGAATCCCGCCACTGCTCAATCGCTGAGTCACTAATTTGTATAATACGCACATGTACGCCATTGACAGGGCTTCCCAAACACACACCCGCGCCCATTGCAGATTTATTCCTGACTTCAAATATCTCGCGGCTCTCCACCTTTGCAATTGGCAATACTTCGGTCGCGCCATAGATTCCAAAGAGGTCGGTTTTATCATCCAGCAATTTTCTAAATTTTTCCTGTAATTGAATTGTTGCTGGCGCACCCGCGGTGACGACTCGTTTAAGACTGTGGTTTCGATACGTTCCTCGCTGTCGCTCGGAACTACTCAACCACCAGTTGGCTAAAATATCCAACACGATAGGCGAAGCGAACATGTTCGTTACTTTGAATTCCTGAATTGCGTTCAGCACTTTAGCAGGGTTTGTTTTCCCCGGGACAGGGAAAGTGATATCAGGAATAACGGATGTGACACCGAGCAAAACATCGATCAGCGCATAGAGTGGAAAGGCAGGCAGGTCAATTTCATCCTGTGAGATGTCAAAAGTGGCCCGCAGCATATCCAGTTGTGCGGCGAAGTTGGCATGAGTGTAGAGCACACCTTTGGGAATGCCAGTACTTCCGCTGGTGTAGATGATGGCGGCGGGAGAATCTGGTGAGGGGTGAGTGGAAAGTGGTTCGCTTTGTAATTTGTGATTCGTAATTTTTGATAGCTGCTTAATGGTTAAGTTGTGTTTGATTGATTCTTTCCCCCAGCCGAAGATACTTCTCAAAGTATGCGTAAGCAAATTGCCTATAAAAATATCGGGTTCGGATTCTTTGAGACACTCGCCAAGTTTTTTTAGGCCGATTGCAGGGTCAACGATAATGGGGACAATGCCGAGTTTGAGCATGGCAAATGCCAAGGCGAAGAAATCTGTTGAAGGCGGAGTCATCACAGCGGCGCGCATGCCTGGGGTGGCGTGGCAGGCTTGAAGTCCAAGAATGAAACGCTGGGTTAAATCCGCAAGTTGGGCAAAGGTGACTGTATCCCATTGTTTCATGCTGGGAGAATAAAAGATAAAGGCGGGTTTATTAGGAAGAGTTTGGGAAACAAGATCTAAATTGGCAGTGAGATTCATCAATCACGATTGTATCTGCTTA
>JBBSCM010000300.1:0-4958 GCA_038250295.1 Anaerolineales bacterium
ATCGCAGACTGGGAAGAGAAATATACTCCGAAGTTATAGGCACAATAAAACTGAGGGTCACTTCACGAGTGATCCTCAGTTTTTATAATTCATAACTCACCTTACGCAGTTTTGCCTGCTCACATACTGTACTGCGACAATTATGTCGCCTTTCACTCAAGAGCGACATAAATGTCGCGGTACCTATGTAGGATGAAACCGAATCGCGTAAGGTGAGTTCATAATAGAAAACGATCTATTCTCTCTTATATCTAGCTGTCAATACGGGACAAGCCGCACCCTCCGCAATTTCAGCGGTAACATTTGGCGCATACATTTGTCGTAATGAGTTAACGCTATACGATGAACCCATGCACAGCAAATCGTATTTTCCCTCTTTGACTTCAGCTAATATTTCTTCAACCACGTTGCCCTGCCGCGCTTTTACATCTGCGTCCAGGCCATCATTTTTTGCTATCTCCAATGCCTGGCGTAAACTTCGCCCAACGGGTGTTTCTGTCTCGGCCAGATTTTTCCAGTTCTTGTTCACAGTGCGCGCGGTGGGGTAATCCAGGTCAAGAGGCGGAACAATATGAAGCAGCGTGATCTCCGCGCGGCTTTTCATGGCGATTTGCATGGCGATGTGCTCGGCGGTCACTTCGTAACCAAGCCCGCCGATGCAGATCAATAGTTTTTTTAAAGGCAGCTTTGATTCCGGAACATACAGGATCGGCTGTTCAATTTCCTCCATTAAATGACGAATGGACCTTCCGGCTATTAAACGGCGGATCTGTGGACGACCCAACGGCCCCAGCACGGTGATGAAATTACCCTGGTTTGCTTTGCGTGGGATGATATCCTCGGCGTTTCCGTTCTGGACCTCGAGGCTGTACGTCACCCCGTTTTGTTGGAACAACTCGACGGCGCGCGCGAAGACATCCTCCAAAGGATGGTGATCATCTATCGCAGCGGGATTCAGGTTCTCGGTCACACCAAGAAGCGTGATCTTTCTTTCAAGCGTGGTTGCAAGCCATGTGCCATACTCAATCGATGGCCAGGTTCCCTTGAATCCGTTGGTGGTAATTAATAGGTCAGGTTTCATTTTTATCTACCGAAAGAGGAATAATCCGACAATACCCGCACCGATCAAAACATATTGCGGCGGGATTTTTAATATGACCAGGGCGGTAAAGCTCAAGAGGGCAAGAAGAATAGTCCGCCACTTAAATGAATTTTGGCTGCCGGCTCGAAACAATTGCCATGATACAAGCGCCAATAGTACACCCACAGCGGGACTCATTCCCTTGATGAAATGCTTCATCCAATCCTGTCCTTGAAAGCGCACCAGAATGGATGCCACTGTCAGCATGATGACGGTGGGCGGAATGATCGCGCCCAGCAGCGCGGCGATAAGGCCCGGAATTCCACCGGACGCGTATCCAATGAACATCGCCAGTTTGAGGGCCTCGCTTCCGGGCACAAGATTTGAAAAACCAACGGCTTCCACAAATTGAGCCTCGGTCAGAATTGTTCCAACGGTCTCTTTATACAATAAACCCACAGAAGTGGGGCCGGCTGTGGTGAGCAGGTTAACTTTTAGAAATATCCAAAATAGACGCATGTCAATTTTTAGTTTGGACTGCGCTTTAACTTCAGGCGTTTCTTCACTGGGGATGTGCGGTGTATTCATCTGAATAAAAATGTCCCCGCGATGCCGCAAGCCAGAAGCACAAATGGAGCCGGCACTTCCAATAACAAGGCTATTAATCCCGCGCCGCCCAGTGCGAGGGATTGCCAGCCTATTGCATCATCTGCGCTTCCCCTGAATATTTTCCAGGCAACGGTCATGATGAGAATGGCGACCGCCGGTGTCAGCCCTTCCACAAAGCGGCTGACCCAGGCCTCGCGCTGGATGCGGTGAAGGAGCATTACCACACCCAGCATGATCACGGTTGGCGGAAGGATGGCGGCAAATAACGATACAAACCCGCCAGGGATACCGGCCACTGTGTAACCGACGAACATGGCGAGCTGCAATGCGTCACTGCCGGGCAGGAGCGTGGCCAGCCCAACGGCCTGCACAAATTGATCCTCAGTTAAAAAGTGTCCCACGGCTTCGTTGTAAAGAAGCCCGGTGGAAGCCGACCCCGAGGTGCTGAGCAGGTTGATCTTGAGGAAAGTCCAGAAAAGAACGAGTAGGATATGCAAGGATAATGTCTAACGTTAAAAGATGGGTTGAATGGACAAGTCTATCATGCATAAATTGCGATTTTGATTTCAGTTTGCTTTTACGCCATTACCGCCCCTTCCATCTTCAATAGCCATTCTTTCGTAGGCAGCCCATCTCCGCCGCCGTAGCCGTGAAGTTTTCCGTCCATACCGATGACGCGATGACAGGGGATCACCAGTGGCATGGGGTTCATGGCGTTGGCGCTTCCCACCGCGCGATAAGCATGTGGACGGTCTATCTCCCGGGCAATGTCGATATAAGTGCGCGTTTCTCCATAGGGGATGCGGAACACGGCCTGCAAGGCCTCGCGTTGAAACGGGGTGAAGAAATTCCAGTCAATGGGAATGGTAAAGGCCGTCCGTTTATGGTTAAGGTATTCACGAAGTTCCTTTGTATACGGAGCGATCTTCTTTTGGTTGGGTTCAAAGGGCCGCTTGAGGCGCGTGAGATACGCATCCAGTTCGGGTTGAGAGTCTGCCCATTCAACGGCCACCAGGCCCAGGTCCGAGGCGGCGATGCGGAAATCTCCAAGGGGAGTATTGTTTAATTCGCCAAGATAAATTTTTTCAGAAGAGCGGGTCATTTTGTCGGCCTCCGTAAGAAAAAAAAAGCCAAAATTGTTTGCAGTCCTGTTAATTGTCGGACAATCGTATGGTAATCGTAGGTCAGGCGTCAAGTACTATTCAGACAACCATGATAAAGTTACATTTGTAAGGTGATTTCTCTTCTCCTCCTTTACCAAGAGAACCGCGGTCGGCGTCCGCGGTTCTCGCCATTTAACAGGGACAGTGGCAGTATAATCGCGTCATCAAACTATTGCGAGGTTAACATGCCTGTACAAATCACAATTATCGGTCTTGGTCAGGTTGGCGCTTCGATCGGGATGGCGCTTGCACAGCATAAAGATATTGTTTCCACAGTGGGACATGATATAGAACTTGCAGTGGAGCACGCCGCGCTGAAAAAAAGCGCGGTTGAAAAGACCGAACACAATCTTCCCAAAGCTGTGAAAGATGCGCGCATTGTTTTGCTGGCCCTGCCTGTGCATCAGGTACGTGAAACCCTGGAATTCATTGCGCCCGACCTCATGGATGGCACCGTAGTGATTGACACTGCGCCTGTCAAATCTGAAGTTGCAAAATGGGCACAGGAACTTCTCCCGGACGGATGCTATTACGTGGGACTCGTCCCAACTGTTGGCCCTGAATTTTTGCACGAGACAGGAACGGGTCTGGACTCAGCCAAAGCTGATCTGTTTTCGAAAAGCATTTTCCTTGTGGATGCCCCTCCCGGCGCTCCCGGCGAAGCTGTAGAATTGGCCTCGAATCTTGTGCAATTATTGGGTGCAACTGCCATGCTCACTGATATTGTCGAATCAGACGGCTTGATGGCTTCTGCGCACCTCCTGCCGCAATTGGTTTCCGCGGCATTGTTGAACGCGACTGTGGACCAACCCGGCTGGAAAGATACCCGCAAATTAGCCGGGCGTGCGTACATTGCCGCAACTTCTGCATTGACGGCGCAGGATGATCCCGATTCATTGCGGATGCTGGCTTTGCACAACCGTGATAATGTATCCCATTCATTGAATAGAATGATCGCAGCTTTACAGACGTTGCGTGATGATATCGAAAAGGGAAACGATGAGGGCGTAAAGAATCGATTGCAAGCCGCCCAGGAAGGCCGCACAAATTGGCTGGACGAGCGCACCTCCGCAAACTGGATCGAGATGCAGCGCGAGCCGGCGGATTATCCATCCACAAGTGAAAGGTTATTTGGCGGGCTGATCGGCAGGCGTACCAAAAATAAAAAGTAGGAAATGAATTTCTATTGTTACATCCTCGAATGCGCCGACGGAACCTATTACACCGGCTGGACAACCGACCCGGAAAGGCGGCTCAAACAACATAACAAGGGGATCGGCGCAAAATATACAAGCACCCGCCGCCCTGTGAAGCTCGCGTATCTGGAGCCGCAGGCCAACAGAACCGATGCCATGAAACGGGAACTTGCGATCAAGAAATTGAAGAGAATTCAAAAGAGCAAGTTGGTGGATGAGTATGTGGGAATAGGTAAATAAGTACCAATAGCAGTTTGAAAATCGCCATGATTTGATTAGCAAAGAACTCCGAAACATTATTTAGCGAGGTTAACATGACTTCCAAACCACTTCCCCAATCTGAGCACTTCATCTATCACGAACTTGCTGATGGGGTATGGGCGGCCATCGTTATATCAACGGGGTTGGCAGCGAGCAACTCAGGCATTGTAGACCTTGGCGACCGCGCGCTGGTCTTTGATACCACCTACTCCCCAGCCTCCGCTGTTGAACTTCGTACTGTGGCAAAAAGTCTCACAGGTCAGCCAGTCACATGCGTGCTCAACAGCCATTGGCATGGTGACCATGTCTTCGGCAATGCAGTTTTTGATTCTGAGGCAGAGATTTATGCCACCACGCGTACGCGCGAGATCATGGCTGAGGATACGGCGACAAGAATTGTCGAATTCAAGAAGTATTGGCCCGAACAATTAAAAGAATGGACTGAAAGCGCCAGGGTGGCAAAAGATGAGGCCGAACGACTCGATCACGAAGACAGTGTGCGCTTTGCACAGTCGATCATCGATACATTCCCACAATTGGAAATGCGTTTGCCAGATCACACCTTCACAGACCGCATGGAGTTCAAGGGAACCAAACGCACCGTCGAGTTCGTCACCTTTGGCGGCGGACATACCGATAGCGACGCAG
>JBBSCM010000301.1:0-4957 GCA_038250295.1 Anaerolineales bacterium
ATGATGAGTTTCAAAGATCACGAGTTGGATGTTTCAAAGTATCCTCCCAAAGCCGCCGAACTCATCGATGAAGATGAATTCGCAGAAGCCGCAGTAAAATATCAATACTCAAAAGAATTTCAAGAGAAAATGTATTCAGCCGCGAAGGAAGCAGTGGAATTGGCGGAAAGTTGGAAAGCAAGACCTGTACCTATATTTTGAATCACCGTGGTCTCGATACGCCCCTCAAAGAGCATTCGGGGCTACTCGACCACCACAAGGAACATAAATCTACTGGTGGTCGAGTAGGCGGTGCTTTTTCGCCGTATCGAGACCAAGAATAACTTGGAGAAATCCCATGCTAAATAAAAAAATCGCATTCATCGGTCCCGGCGTAATGGCAGAAGCCATGATCGCAGGGTTGTTACGCCAGAAACTTGCCAGCCCCAAGAATATCATTGCATCCGGTCCACGCGAAGAACGCGGCCAGGAATTGCACAAGAAATATGGGATCAACGTGACAACAGATAATGTATCTGCCGTGCATGAAGCGGACGTGGTGGTGCTTTCCGTCAAACCACAGAGACTTAGCGAAGTGATGAAGGGACTCAAAGGCATCCGCCCGGGTGCGTTGGTATTGTCTATTATTGCAGGCGCGACCATAAAGAAGATCGGTACCGGCTTGAAACATAAATCCATTGTGCGTTCCATGCCGAACACCCCGGGACAGATCGGCGAAGGCATCACGGTTTGGGCGGCTTCAAAAGATGTAAGCGATGAACAACAAAAGATGGCGCGGTCTATTCTCAGCGCCATGGGCGAGGAAGTTTTTGTGGAAGATGAATCCTATTTGGATATGGCTACTGCTCTCTCAGGCTCTGGCCCTGCGTATGTTTTCCTCTTCACCGAAGCCTTGATCGACGCAGGCGTCCACATGGGATTCCCGCGCCGCATTGCCGAGCAGCTGGTTTTGCAAACCATCAAAGGTTCGGCATCGTACTATCAAGCCGCCAGCAGACATCCTGCCACCCTGCGAAATCAAGTCACATCCCCAGGCGGGACTTCTGCAGAAGCATTATATTATTTGGAGAAGGCAGGCTTCCGCACTGCCATCTCACGCGCGGTCTGGGCCGCGTATCAACGGTCATTGGAATTGGGCAGGGAAAAGCCAGGGCATATAGATACGCATGATGAAGAGCAGATATAGCCAAAATTCATGAATTCAATAATTCATTCGAACGATTACACTTTTATATAGTTTTGATATATTTCTCTTGCACAACCTGGAATAAAAAAAGGTCGTCGCTTATTGAATTGGCGACGACCTTTTTTTACAGACAGTTAATTACGGACAAACGATCTTATACGTTTCTTCTGCAGTCTTTTCGTTGGGGCCGATGATGATCAGGCGTACCCAGTATGTTCCTTCCGGACCCGGTGGGGGTGTATATGAAGTTTCGACGGTTTTTGTGTCAGCAAAATCGAATTTGAGATCTTCTATGGACAGATCACCGCCCTGCTCGGTCTTAAAATAATATTTAACCTTGGCCGGGCCATTCGTCTCAATTGTCCCTTTGATCGTGATCGGTTGAACCGGTCCGATACAGCCCGGCAGGCTGATTTCCTTCGGGTTGAGTTTCAAGCTGACGCTTGTTACCTGCGCTTGCGGGGGATTAACTACCGGGAGGTTGGCCAGATTTCCTGCGGTAAGAGTTACACTGGCAGCTACCCAACAAGGTTTGCCGGTGTCAGGCGCCGTCACATACCACCAGGATGAATCTCCGTTTTTACCCTGAATGGTTGCGGTTTGACCCACAAGCAATCCGCCAATGGTTGCCCATTCTGTTCCCGGGCCAAAACGACAATTAACACCTTTATCAAGCGGCGATGCGATGGGAATGGTTGGTGTTGGAGTCAATAATGGGAGCGGCGTGTTTGTTGGCAGGGATGTGAAAGTTGGAACGGGTGTATCCAATGGGACGGCCGGAGTATCTGTAAAAGTTGGTACATTGGGCGTGGGTGTTACATCGCCAGAGGGCAGGTTACATGCCAGGATGGCTAGAATCAAAACGAGGCTTGCAAGTAAAATACGCTTATTCATAAGATCTCTCCTTTACGACAATGATAATGGATAATCATAAGGATAAAAACTTTGGGTTACAATGCCCCATTGGTTAGTCCAATGTAACCTTAAAACCACGCTTTGAATAATTTGTGACATTTGTCCATTATCAGGGACATTGCAAGTGGGTATGATGTTAATATGGACCCTATCACGTACGACCAGATCATTAATGAAGTTTTGCATCACACCAAGACCGACCCGCACAAACGGGCCTCGGGTCTTTCGGACTTTATCCTGGGTGCCCAGGATGGGCTGGTCAACGTCCTCGGCGTTGTTCTGGGCATCGCTGCGGCAACCCATGACGCACGCATTGTTCTGGTTGCAGGCCTCGCCACCACCTTTGCAGAATCCATTTCGATGGGCGCAGTGGCGTACACCACCACATTAGCCGATGCCGACTTGTATCAAAGCGAACGGGAGCGCGAGTATCGTCATCTTATACAAGCGCCGAATCTTGAAATAAAAGAGATTCGCGATATTTATGAAAGCAAGGGATTTAAAGGGGAATTGCTTGACCGCATTGTAGAGACGATTACCGCGAATCAAGATGTTTGGGTGGCTGTGATGATGGCGGAGGAACATCAACTCGCGCCGATAGACCGTAAAACTGCGGTGCGTGCTGCTTTTGTTGTTGGCCTTTCGGCAATCATCGGTTCAGTTGTGCCGTTATCCCCATTTGTATTTTTGTCTGTTTCCACAAGTATGTGGTTATCGGTGCTGGTGACCGCGTTGGTATTGTTTGCCATTGGCGCATACAAAGCTCGAGTCACGGTTGGCAAACCCATGCGCAGTGGACTCGAAATGGCGGTGATCGGAACCGTCAGCGCGCTGGCAGGTTATTTGGTCGGCTACCTGCTCAAGGTCCCGCCTGTGCCGTAAAGGTTATTTACGAAAATACAGAGTTACCAGCATCCCCAAAAAGAAAACAAACAAGGTTGCCACGATCACTTCTGCTCCCCAGCCGATCACCGGTACGAAGGTGAGAATTTCAAGCGCCGTGTCTTTAAGTAATGTGGAAAGTCCATAAATTACCGCAGCTGAATATCCGATTTCCTTGAAGCCCAATTGATATTCATTGACCTTGGCAAGATGCACGATCATATAAACTTCCAGCGCCGTTAAAAGCAGGGATGTGCCCGGGAATGGCGCGGCGATGGCGGAGACCACGCCCGCAATGAGGGTATAGATCAGGATCAGTTTCATGTTGCGCTAACGGCTAAGGTAAAGGAAAAGAAATGCCGCGGCTACTAGTAGAGCACACAATAAAAACATAACGATGGCGGCGATGATAATGCCGGTGCGCGACATAGAGTCTTCTGAAATAGCTGATTGAGATGATTGCATAAAGGAAGGCGATTGCGCAAATGCGGGTTCTCTCGAAGCAATTTGCGGCGTGGATTGCAATGGAGTTCCAGATTGAGTTTGAAATCCCTGCATTGCCTGCGTCCCTTGCGGGAGAATCCCAAGCTGACTCAATTTCGCCATGGCCTTGTCAAATTTCGCGCGCGCTTCGGGCGATAAGGATTCAAAGCTTTGCACTTCCTGCCCGTTAACGATGATCTTTGTGCTTGCCAACCCGATCATCTTCTGAATTACATCTCCCTCGAACATATCGGGAATACCGTTATTGTTTTCGTCTTTCATGAAAGACATCACCTGCTCATAGGCGGCGCGCTGGTCCGCAGGCATTTCTTCAAGGCTGTTGTAAGTCTTACCATTAAATGAAATAGTCATCTGATGCTCTCCTTATTTCAAATGGAAATTCTATCCCTAAATCCCACCGTTGGTGAAGTCAATTTCAAAATCGAATTTTACACGCTTGGACATGCAATGCTCCTCTCTCAATTATTCAACTCATATATAAAATCAATTGGATGATATGTATACCATTTAATCGTTATTAATAAATACATTTCAATGCTTGCCGGTGCTATCCTTGATGTAAAAGAGAATATAACATAGCTACATTATCAGATATTGAGGGGATGGGCGTGCCTATACTGTAAAATTAAGTAAGATAGGAGTGCGCGCAACAAATGGGCTGCAGAATACCAAAAGCAAAAACTTCCGATGTTTCTGACATCGGAAGTTTTTTGTTAACTTATCTGCAACCCTTCCCACTCTGCCAGTTTCACATCCATTTCTTTTTGGACGCGGTCATATTCCTTCGCTAATCGAATCACTTCACCTGCATCTCTGGGCGGATTTGCCAGCGTGGCGCTGATCTCACCCAACTCTGCTTCAAGCGCGGCGATCTTGTTTTCGATTTCCTGCTTCTTCGCGTTCTTTTTTCTATCTTCTTTTGTATTCGCAGACTTTACCTTTGGTGTCTCTTTTTTATGGGACTCGGCCTCTTCGCGGTCAGCTTGTGCGGCCGCGCGGCGAGCCAAATCTTTTTCGCGTTCTTCCTTTAATTGGGAATAGATACCTTTGAAGATGATCAGATGTGATTCGTCCATGTCAATTTCCCAAATTTGGGTGGCGATGGCATCCACGAGATAACGGTCATGGGTGACGAGCAGGATCGTGCCTTCGTAATCATCCAGCACGGCTTCGAGGATTTCCTGCGAGGGAATATCTAGATGGTTGGTGGGTTCATCTAATAATAGAAGATTGGTATCTTGCAAGGCGAGCTTGGCCAGCGCGAGACGTCCACGCTCACCGCCGGAGAGCATGGATACCATCTTGAAGGCATCGTCACCGGAGAATAGGTATTTGCCGAGATATTCGCGCGCTTTTTGCGGAAGCCAGTTCGTCACGCCGATGATTTCATCGATGACGCTTTTCTTCGGGTCGAGGCTTTCGTGGGCCTGGGCGAAATACCCAATGTGCAGACTCTCTCCCAGAGTCACC
>JBBSCM010000302.1:0-4943 GCA_038250295.1 Anaerolineales bacterium
CCAAATCCACGACCGCCGTTTCCTTCAGTAAAAGGTGTATGGGGCAAACCGAGCAACAACAACAACGTTGAAACCTATTCAAATGTGCCGCAAATTATTACGAAAGGCGCGGCATGGTATTCAAGTATGGGGACCGAACAGTCCAAAGGGACGAAAACTTTTGCGGTTGGCGGAAATGTAGTTAAGCCGGGCCTGATCGAAGTTCCAATGGGAATTACCCTGCGGGAGATCATTTTTGATGTAGCCGGCGGAATTAAAGACGGCAAAAAATTCAAAGCCGTGCAAACAGGCGGCCCCATGGGCGGATGTCTCACTGAGGAACACCTCGACCTGCCGTTGGATTATGAAGCACTCTCCAAAGCCGGCTCGATGATGGGATCAGGCGGACTCGTGGTCATGGATGAAACCTCCTGCATGGTCGATATTGCCCGCTTCTTCATGGACTTTACTCAAGCTGAATCCTGCGGAAAGTGCACACCCTGCCGCGTGGGTACCCGCCGCATTCTTGAACTCCTGCAAAAGATTTGCGATGGACTGGGTGAAGATGGCGATATCGAAAAGCTTGAGACGCTGTGTTATGAAGTTTCCCGCAACAGCTTATGCGGACTTGGTCAGGGTGCGCCAACCCCGGTGCTCAGCACACTCAAGCATTTCCGCAAGGAATATGAAGCGCATATTTACGAGAAGCGCTGTCCCGCCAAAGTATGCAAACCTTTGATCCGTTTGACAATTCAGGATCCAGTCTGCACAGGTTGTACCGTATGTGCAAGGAATTGCCCGGTGAATGCCATTAGTGGTGAAAGACGCCAGGCGCATTTCATCGACCAAAACACATGTATCCGCTGTGGGATCTGTGTGCAAGTCTGTAATTTCAATGCAATTGCTGTTGATTCTTAGTCACCCCTGGATTCGGAGGAAAGATGGTCACCCTGTCAGTTGAAAGCGAAGTCGAAGCCATAGTTCAGAAAGCCATAGACAAACATGGAAAAAGGCATGATGCGCTCATTCCCATCCTTAGCGAGGTGAACAACAAACTTGGATATATTCCCGCTGAGGCTTTTCATGAAATACGCCGGCAACTCCATGACCCAGGTGAACAAGTGTATGTTGCAGAAAGTCAGTTGTACAGCCTCGCCAGTTTCTACGATATGCTCTCCACCAAACCGCGCGGAGAACATGTGATCAAGTTCTGCGAGAACGCTCCCTGCCATGTGGTTGGAGGCAAAGCAGTTTGGGACGCGCTCAAAGAAAAACTACAACTGAACAACGGTGAGACAACTCCAGACGATAAGTGGACACTCGTCACTACTTCATGCCTTGGGCTGTGCAGTGTCGGGCCCGTTCTATTAGTTGACGATGACATGTATGGCAATGTCACTCCGGAACTGATCCCCGATATTTTGGGGCGTTATGAATAGGAGCCGATGATGAAAACCAAACGTGCCATGATCCTGGTCTCCAATGACCCCGAAAGCATCCGCCTTGGGGCCAACGAACTTATTCGTAACCTGAATGAAGCTCTTGCAACTTATAGCCTGCAGGATGAAGTGGATATTTCTACAATTACCGATATCAGCCGCTCCAATGTGTTGCCGCTGGTGATCGTATATCCGGAAGCTACTGTATATGGGCCTGTCAAATCGTCAGACGCGCGCTTTTTAATTGAAGAGCATCTTTACAAGGGACGTGTGGCTACTAATTTATTGGCCCCTCCAAAACAATTGACCGGTCAGATCGGCTCGCTGCGAACTCATAGAGGCTACAACCCGGCCGAACAACGCATCGTGCTGGAACGGGCAGGCCGCATTGATCCAGAAAATATTGAGGAATTCATTGCATCCAACGGTTACGAAGCGCTTGGAAAAGTATTAACTGAGATGACCCCCGAAGGTGTTATCGATGTCATAGAGAAATCGGGTCTACAGGGACGCGGCGGTGCAGGCTTCCCTGCCGGGCGCAAGTGGCGTTTCGTCCGCGCCGCCAAAGGGGAGAAAAAGTATGTAGTTTGCAACGCAGATGAAAGCGAGCCCGGAACGTTCAAGGATCGCATTGTGCTTGAAGGTGATCCACATGTCATCCTCGAAGCCATGGCCATCGCTGCTTATGCGGTTGGAGCAGATGAAGGCTACGTCTACATCCGTGGAGAATACGGACTGGCATTCCGCCGACTCGAAAAAGCGATCCTGCAAGCAAAAGAATTCGGCTTTCTGGGCAATAACATCTTTGGAACGGATTTCAATTTCAACATTCACATCCATGCCGGCGCGGGCGCATATGTTTGCGGAGAAGAGACGGCGCTGCTTGAATCACTCGAAGGCAAGCGCGGCGAACCACGCGCAAGGCCGCCCTACCCTGTAACACGCGGATTGTGGAACAAGCCAACAGCCGTCAATAATGTTGAGACACTCGCGAACATCCCCGCGATTTTACGGAACGGCGCAGAGTGGTACCGATCATTTGGGACGCCATCCAGCCCCGGCACAAAAGTTTATACGATCATGGGCAATGTCAATTTTAGCGGCGTGATCGAAGTGCCCATGGGAATTACTTTGCGCGAGGTCATCAACATCTACGCCAGGGGAATGAAACCAGGCAGCACGCTCAAGCTTGCGCAAACGGGTGGGAGCAGCGGATCGATCATCCCCGCTGTTTTGCAGGACACACCCATGGATTTCGAATCCTTCCGCAAGGCGGGCGTGTCGCTCGGCTCGGGCGCATTGTTGATCTGTGACCAACACACCTGCATTGTCGATCTGGTCAAAGTCCTTTTGCAATTCTTCCGCTTTGAATCCTGCGGAAAATGCACACCCTGCCGCGTGGGTACGCAGCGCGCCTACGAGATCGTTGAGATCATTTCACAGGGACAGGGCAAACTCGAAGACCTCGATAAGCTTATGGAGATTGCGCGCGAAATGGAACGCGCTTCCAACTGCGGACTTGGTCAAACCGCCGCAGTTCCCATCCGCGACATGCTCAAGCATTTCAGAACAGAAGTGGAAGCGCACATTCGACTTGGTTCATGCCCGACGGGCGTTTGTGAAATAAGAGAAGAGTTTGAAAAAGCATAGAAAGTTTCAGCGCTTATCGATTTATAAAGATGGTTATCAGAATACTAAGCAATAAATTACAGAGGACCCTATGGTGAAACTAACGATAAATGGAAAACAGGTTGAAGCTCCCGAAGGAACAACGGTGTTGCGCGCTGCACAAATGGCAGGCATTCACATTCCCACACTGTGCGATCACAAAGAACTGACTCCCTATGGCGGTTGCCGCCTGTGTATCGTGGATGTGGAAGGCGCGCGCGTGCCGATGGCATCCTGTACACTGCCTGTAAATAATGGAATGGTGGTTCATACCGACAGTGATGCGATCAAGAAATCACGTGAATTCATACTTTCCATGCTGTTCAGTGAGCGCAACCACTTCTGCCCCTTCTGTCAGGTGAGCGGCGGCGATTGTGAATTGCAAAATGCGGCCTATCACGAAGAGATGACGCACTGGCCTATTCAACCGGGCTGGAGCAATTTCGCGGTTGATACCACACATCCATACTTTATTCTGGATAACAACCGCTGCATTCTTTGCCGACGCTGCGTGCGGGCCTGCGGCGACCTGGTAGGCAACTTTACCCTTTCGGTCGCAGAACGCGGCGCCGCCAGCATAGTCGTCGCCGATATAGATGTACCTTTGGGTGAAAGCTCCTGCATCAAATGCGGAACCTGCGTTCAAGTTTGCCCCACTGGCGCTTTGATCGACCGGGTCAGTGCTTATCAGGGGCATGATGCACAACTCGAGGAAGTTAAATCCATCTGTGTAGGCTGTTCGGTTGGCTGCTCAACGAAGATTATGGTGCGCGATAACCGCATCGTCCGCATCGAAGGTGACTGGGAAGGCCCGGTTAATCATGGGTTGCTCTGTGAACACGGCCGCTATGATCCCGTCACCGAATCACGCAAACGAATCACCACTCCTCAAATTCGCAAAAACGGCAAACTCGAACCTGCCACCTGGGAAGAAGCCTTAAGCGCTGTAGCCAATAGATTACAACCTCTTACTGATAATAAAGACGGTATTGCGGCAATCGCATCGACCAGACTGTCAGTAGAGACTCTTTCTGCATTCAAAGAGTTATTTGCCGACAAATTCCACAGCACACTGGTTACCAGTCTCGAAGAAGGTGTGCCAACAGCAGCTGTAACCCGCTTTTCAGAAAAACACGAGGCCTTTGAAGGAAAGCTTGATGTTCTTCGCAATGCCGACACGGTGCTTTGTATCGGCACGAACATTCATCGCAGCCACATGGTCGTTGGCTTCATGTTCAAACGCAACCTGTCCAAGGGAACCCGCCTGATCAGTATTGACCCCGAATCCAACGAATTGGATTACATGTCAAATGTTGCACTCAAAACCAAACGCGGTTCTGACCTGGCCCTCGTCAGAGGATTGCAGGCAATGATAGTAAAGGAAGGTTTGGGACGCACGCCTCTCGCCTTAACCGATGCGGACTCGCTCATCGAACAGGCTGTCAGCGCCGCAGGTGTTTCGCACGAAGAACTGATGCAGACCGCGCAGTTATTAGCGCATTCCATTTCGCCGGTGATCCTGTTTGGCAAGGGCATTACTGCTCAGCGCAATGAAGCCATCGTCGAAGAACTGTATCGTCTGGCTGTCTTAATCGGCGCGGTGGACAGCGAACGCCACGGGTTGCTCTCCATCAAGGGAGAATCCAACAGTCTGGCCGCAACTCTGCTTGGTCTCGATACAGCCTTCAACCTGAACGGGCAGCAGGCGGTATACGTTGCAGTTGGAGATGATTATGTCTCCAAATCGTTCATGGAGCGTGTTTCCAACGCACCTTATCTGATAGCACAAGCTTGTTACGAATCCAAGTTGACTGAAAAGGCTGATGTGGTCCTGCCGGTCACGATTTGGGCCGAACA
>JBBSCM010000303.1:0-4932 GCA_038250295.1 Anaerolineales bacterium
CAAATCGACGATAACAGGAGGAGGGGTTACAGTAGCAGATGCATCATCATCTTCTGTAGTGGAACTGTTACCGGCAATTGAATCAGAGTCAACCTGATCGGCACTCCATACCTCAGCCCAGTTTGTTTTTGCTCCACCCGTCGTTACTGTAGCCGTGATGTTTATTGTTGCGCTTGCACCATTTATAAGGTTGCCCACTTCCCAGATTCCAGTACCACTGGTATACGCTGCGCCAAGATCATTGGATACATAGGTTAACCCTACAGGTAGTAAATCTCTTACAGTGACGTTGGTAGCGTCATTCGGTCCGCTGTTGGTTACAGTGATCGTGAATTTAACGTTAGTACCTACACTTGGTGTCGCATTGTCTACTATCATAGTTAAAGAAAAATCTGCGCATAAGACAGCCGGGCTAGCTATATTTTGTGGATTACTAGGGTTTCGTAGAACAAAGTCTGTTGAATTGTTTACTGTATCTGCACATCCTCCACCTTTGCGTTCATAACTTTGATTTGCCGCGCCAGCTAAAGGAGCTAGATTAGTTCCTTCTTTATAAGCGGAAGTTGCACTCAACCCAACAGCATCAATAATTGTTGTTCCATCATTCAACGCAATTGCAATACCACCATCTGGTGTTATGCCTGTAACATAAGTTGCGTTCTGAAGGGCTAATAGTCCTGGACTAGCAGCAGAATTTACCAGTAAATAGTATTGACCGGGCAACAAAGTTACACTACCTAGTGTCGCGCGCATGCTTGTTGCCGGAGCACTACTAGACCCCATTATTTTCAAACCAGTAAGATCCACCGGAACATTTTTCGGATTATATAACTCAATAAACTCATCGTTTCCCCCAGCTGGTCCTAAAAACCTAAACTCACTAATCACCACATCTCCAGGTAAAACAGCCGCCATCGGCGCCGCGCTCACAGACTCTACATTCGGCGCGGAAACACCCGCCAGCAAACCTGTCAGCAGGGTGAGGGATAAAATAAAACGCGGGAAGTTCTTCCAGCTTTTCATAGGATTGAAAATGATAAGGTGTGGAATCCGCCGGGCGCGGGAATCAGTTTACGGCAGCGCGCGACGCGAAAAGTCCACCAGCGAAGATTATACGCCTCCCTGCCGTCGCTTGTCTATTGAAAACAGTAATTCTCATTATGTCGTTGCGAGGCGTTCTTGTTCCGCATGTTTTCGCGGCTCGAAGCAGTCTCCTAACTCGGACAAGCCGAAACCAAAAAGGCTTGAACCACTGCCCGCAGGGTCATAAGACACGGAGACACAGAGAATTTAAAACTCCGTGCCCCTGTGTCTCCGTGGTTAGCGAAAATTCTTGTTTTTTGTGCAAGGATTTCACTGGTACGCGCCTAATAACAGGAGATTGCTTCGGGCTGGGTTTCGATACGCCGCAAAGAAAAGAACGCGGCTACTCAACCACCAGCCCTCGCAACACTTGCTCCGCACGCCAGTGCAGGTGTGACGTAACTACTTAACGCGGCTCAACCACCATTCTGATGGCAGTGCGCACCTTCTCCTCAATTTCAACTTCCACGAACTCAGGGACACAGACCACATTGATCCCATCGATCTTGAGGTATCCGGTGGCAAGCACCAGGGCCTTCACGGCCTGGTTTACGGCGCCAGCGCCGATGGCTTGCACTTCCGCCCGTTTGTGTTCACGGATCACACCCGCGATAGCCCCGGCGACTGCGGAGGTACGGGAGTTGGCTGAAACTTTGATTATATCCATGGCAACCTCCCAAGGTTGGTAAAAAGGGACTGATTGAATTACTTTGAATTGTACAGGATACACTTAATAGATTCAAGTAATATATATATATTTATATGGAATCGTAATAGTAGTAGGTACTGTGGGAAGTGTGGATAAAATCGATTCACCCCCGCCTGTGGGGGACTCACCCCCGCTTCACCCCTTAGCTGATGCCTGTCTCTGTTATTCAACATCACCCACCTGTGGATGGATTCTGGATAACTTATCAACAGAAAAAGAGTCTTCCCGGAACTTTTTATAAGTTTTCCATATTTTGGTTATTGAAAATTCCACCCCCCATATATGGGGGTGTTAATTTTAAAGTCAACAGGTCATTTTTCGAACAATTGTGCATATTGTCCACAGGCAGAGGTAGTTCTCCACAGTTTAGAGGGGGTTATCCACAGTTTTTGGCGCCGTGGAAATAGGTTGTCTAAACAAGCACCCCCAAATATGGGCAATGGATAAGATATTTCGGATAGTCTAACGCCGAATGTGCTGTCCATAGCCTGCCGGGACGAGGATTTTTCCGTCTTCGAACGCAGTTTTGCCGCGCAAGACCACTTTACGAACTTTTCCCTTCACCTTCCAACCCTCGAACGGAGTCCAGTTACAGCGTGAGAATTGCTCAGAGGCTTTGATTTCGTATATTGAGTTTTCATCCACTTCAACCCAGGTTTCAGGCTGGTCTGGCAGGTTGAATATTTTTTTGGGATTGGTGTACATCTTTGTGATGATATGGTCCATCGTCAATCGTCCATCGTCCACGGCTGTGAGTAATAGTGGAAGAATAGTTTCCAACCCGGGGAATCCGGGCGGCGGGTTGTCTGAATCCTTTTCTTCAATGGTGTGCGGCGCATGGTCCGTAGCGAAGCAATCGATCACATCCATATTTTGCCAGAGGGCATCCACATCTTGTTGAGTCGCCAAACGCGGGCGGACTTCTTTTCTACCGTGCGTTAGACCTGACAGTTTTTTAAAACCTGTCAGGTCTTGGGTTAGGAATAGATGATGCGGACAGACTTCACAGGTAACCTTGATACCGCGTTCCTTTGCGGCTTTGATCAACAGGACTTCTTCTTTTAACGAAATATGCGCAATATGCAGCGGGCGGTCATAAATGGCCGCGAATAAGATGGCGGCGGCCATGCTTCGGCTTTCACTATGCGCTACGATGGGTAAATTCTTCGGCCAGTTTTGGAAATGCGGTCCCCAGAGGGTCATATCATCGAGACGGAGCTCGCCGAAGGTTGAATCGAGATACATTTTGAGTCCCGCTGTGCGTGGCGGCAATGATTTGTTATTTCCCCAATCTGCATTATCCGGTCCCGCGCCGATATATTGTCCATAGTCGCAGCGGGCTTTTTGTTTCGCAGCGGTTAATGCCAGGTCAAGAGTCTCTGTATCGAATATCGGAGGTTTTGTATTTGGCATGGCCAACACGATCGTGATCCCACCGGCCAGCGCGGCAGATGTGCCAGAGTCAAAATCTTCCTTGTGAGTTGCGCCAGGTTCGCGCAAGTGGACGTGCGGATCGATCAAGCCGGGGAGTTTGAGCATATATCAGGATTCCAGAGTCAAGATTCAGGTTACCCGCAGGGGGCTGTGCCAGAATGAAGCGGAGAATTTAATCCATTATAGCCTTACATAGACGGGAAAGCCCGCATGTTATAATCCGAAAAGTTTTCCAATCAAAACAAAAGAGGATAGCATGTCATATACAAATGTTACAGTGCCCGCAGGCGGCGCAAAAATTTCAATTGAAAATGGGAAGCTCAACGTTCCCAATAATCCGATCATCCCATACGTGGAAGGCGATGGCACGGGCCGCGATATCTGGCGCGCCTCTGAGCGTGTGCTGGATGCGGCAGTCGAGAAGGCCTACGGCGGCAAACGCAAGATCCACTGGATGGAGGTCTATGCGGGTGAGAAGTCGTTCAAGATGTCTCAGAACTGGCTGCCCGATGAAACCGTGGACGCGTTCAGGGAATTTTTGGTGGGCATCAAAGGTCCGCTGACCACTCCCATCGGCGGCGGCATCCGTTCGTTGAATGTGGCGCTCCGCAAATTATTGGATTTATATGTTTGCCAGCGCCCGGTGCGTTGGTACACTGGCGTGCCTTCGCCTGTGAAGCACCCCGAATATGTAGACATGGTCATCTTCCGTGAGAATACCGAGGATATTTACACGGGCATCGAGTTTGCATATGGCACGGAAGATAACAAGAAATTTAAAGAACTGTTCAAGGAAGCCTTCCCAAAGGAATATGCCAAGATGCGCTTCCCCGAAACAGCAGGCTTGGGAATTAAGCCGGTTTCTGTGGAAGGAACAGAAAGACTGGTCCGCGCTGCAATTCAATGGTCGCTGGATAATCATCGCAAGAGCGTGAACTTCGTGCATAAAGGCAACATCATGAAGTTCACCGAAGGCGCGTTCAAGGATTGGGGGTACGCGCTTACCAAACGCGAATTCCGCGACAGCATCGTCACCGAACGCGAGACCTGGATCCTGGGCAATAAAGAAGCCAAGCCCGCTTTGAGCGTGGAAGAAAATGCAAAAGCCATTGACCCTGGCTTCGATATGATGTCTCCTGCCCAGCAGGGTGATATCAAAACCGAAGTGGAAGAAGCCTTGAAGTTGTGGGACACTCACGGCGACGGCAAATGGAAGAAGATGCTCTTGATCAAAGATTCGATTGCCGATGTGAGCCTGCAGTTCACGCTCATTCGCCCGCGCGATTATGATGTGATCGCCACGTTGAACCTCAATGGCGATTATCTCTCCGATGCCTTGGCCGCGCAGGTGGGCGGCATTGGTATTGCTCCCGGAGCGAACATCAATTACGAGACGGGACACGCCATCTTTGAAGCGACTCACGGCACTGCGCCTAAATATGCCGACCTGGATAAGGTCAATCCCGGCTCTGTGATCCTCTCCGGCGAGATGATGCTGCGCTACATGGGCTGGGGCGAAGCCGCTGACTTGATCGTAAAGGGTATGGAAGGCGCAGTCGCCGCAAAGACTGTCACCTATGATTTCGCCCGTCTCATGGAAGGCGCGCAGGAGATCAAGTGTTCCGAGTTCGGCGATGCGATCATCAACTGGATGGATAAGGAAATCCCTGCGGCATAGGCTGTTGCAGCGAAGGCACTATCCAAAA
>JBBSCM010000304.1:0-4912 GCA_038250295.1 Anaerolineales bacterium
GATGATTTGATCGACGGCTCGTTGCTTCGCCGCGGTATGCCAACGTTGAATGCGCGTTGGTCCCCGCCAGCCACGGTATTGACCGGCGATTTTCTCTTTGCGCGCGCTGCAAAACTTGCCGCAGAAACAGATCATTTGCCTTTGATGAAATTGTTTTCCGAGACCCTCGCGACCATCGTCAATGGCGAACTCACGCAAATGTTCACCTCACGCGGACTGATTAGCCGCGATAACTATTACAAACGCATTTACGCAAAGACGGCCTCCTTATTTGAAATGACATCGCGCTCTGCGTCCATGGTCAGCCCTGTGGATGATGAAACCATTGAGTCCATGCGAGATTTTGGATATCAGATCGGCATGGCGTTTCAGATCGTGGATGATATTTTGGATTTCAACGGAGAGCAGGCTGCCGTTGGCAAACCGCTCGGTTCAGACCTGTTGATCGGTCTCGTGACCCTGCCAGCCATTTACTATTCTGAGGCAAATCCGAACGACCCTGATGTAGTGTCCCTGCCCAACGGCGGCTGGACAAACAATGAAAACATGACCCGCCTCGTGGATAAAATCCGCTCAAGCAACGCCACCAATAAAGCCATGCTCGAAGCCGAACAACACATTGACCGCGCCCTCAGACACCTCGAATCGTTTGAGCCATGCGCCGAACGCGATGCTCTTGAAAATCTCGCGAAGTATATTGTGGATAGAAAAGTGTAGTTAGTTGGATAGTTTAGTAGTCGAATAGTTTTTGGATTACAAATATCTTCTTGCTCCTTTCGTCATCCTTCATAATTCATCATTCATCTTTCATCATTTTTAATTATGCCCAGCCCCAAAAAACCCTTTCGTATTAATGTCGGCTTTATTGCACATGAGGAAATCGGCCGCAGTCATGATTTCCCGTTTGTATTTGACAAGATCAAACTCGGCGATGATTTTGAAGTACGCCGCTTCGATGGGATCGTCAACATCGGCAGGACACCGCAGGGTCTGATTCTGCAGGCGGATTTTTCCGCGGTGACCACGCTTGAATGTGTGCGCTGCCTGACCGAGTTTGACTGCGAACTCAACTGGTCCTTCACCGATCTATACGCCTTTGATAAACGCTCCATTACAGACTCAGAACTCATTCTTCCCGAAGATGGTCACATTGAGCTGACCGAACTTATCCGCGAGTGCGCCCTGCTGGAAATTCCCATCAGCCCCATTTGCAAACCCGATTGTCTGGGGCTGTGTGCTGAATGCGGCCAGAATCTGAACGAAAAAGATTGCGGTCATGGTCCGGATGAAAACGATTCGCCATTTGCGAAACTCAAGGATCTACTAAAGTGAATATTGCTTATCTTGCATGATAAAAGAGTCTACTCAAAAAATACTTGGCGCGATTCTTACGATCGTGTTGATCGGGGGAATGATCTTTCTGCGCGCGCAGAGCAGTTACACCAGTTTTGATTTTCAAAGCTCGAACTTGACCTTCTTTTGGCTGGCGGGGCGCATGATCATGGAAGGCGAAAATCCATATGATGAGACTCAATATCTCGCAGGACATGAAACATATGGTATCAAGTGGCAGCCTAATAAGATATTCCCTTATCCCCTGCCGTTGGCTATTTTTTGCGTTCCTTTGGGTCTGCTCTCATTGCCAGCCGCTTACATTACCTGGCAAGTCATCACGCTTGCCATAGTTGCATTGACGATCTTTATATTATTAAATCATTGGCAGGAAGCCGCACCCCGTCGATTGCTTGTCCCCATCTTTGCATCCATGTTTTTCTTTGGACCGTTGTATCTCACATTGCACACAGGTTCCATCGGCGCTCTGGCGCTTCTCGCAGTATTGGGAGCAATTCTCTTATTTGAAAAAGACAAGTCCCTGCTGGCAGGTATTGTCCTTTCGTTGACCATCCTTAAACCACCGCAAGGGCTGACGATTCTGTTGCTTGCAGGCATTTGGTTCCTTGCGAGACGAGATTGGAAGGCGCTCATCGGCGTGGCGATTGGAGGAATTTCGCTGCTGATCCTTGGGATGATTCAAGATCCGCTTTGGGTAGTCAAATTTCGAGGCGCGAGCGCGGCAGTAATGGATCGGACTCTCGGAGTCCACTCGAATGTGTGGGCCTTCTCTTATTTAGCCTGCAAGGGAACTTCGCCTTGCTCCACGCTTCTCGGCGGGACCTTGGCGCTGATCCTGCTTGGGTTGGGCGGATTCTACCTTTGGCAGAATCGGATCAAGCTGTCGGCTTGGGAGGCGTTTAACGTCATATTGCCACTCGCGTTTGTATCCACTATCTATCTTTGGGCATATGACCAGCTTACTTATATCATTCCAATCATGTGGGTCATTGGAACGCTTGTGGTAAGAACAAAGAGTTACAGGTATGCTTTTCTTTTTTTGATCATTCTTGACATTTACTCTTTTTATGCGCTGGTGCAGCAAGCATCCACCAGTAAAGACCTGTGGAGCTTGGGAACGACGATTGTTGTTCTGGGAATGGTTTTGGGGTTGATGCATTGGAATCAAACCAAGCCCATTGACAAACCATCTTCCCCCGCTTAAACTACTGGCTATGAATACGAGACCTGCCTACCCAATGGTGACAACACTTGCACCTGCCGCAAGTGCAGGTGTTACCATGGCCATGCATATGAGGCAAATGGAGATGTTCTGCCGCGCCGAGTGGAAAGCACGTTAGGTATTCACACCTGAACGAAAACGGGCTGTCCACTTCGCGGACGGCCTTTTTGTTTTATTTACAGTCACGTCATTGCGAGGCGGGGCTCTTCCGCCGAAGCAATCTCCTACAGAATTGGGGATTGCTTCGCAAAGTGCGCTCGCAACGACATATTAAAACGGAGGCACAAATGCCTGAAAACATCCTTATCGCCATTGCCTGGCCATACTCAAATGCCGAGATCCACGTTGGGAATATCACAGGTTCCCATTTGCCCGGTGACATCGTTGCGCGCTACCATCGCCTCAAGGGAAATAAAGTCCTCGTAGTGTCAGGGACGGATTCACACGGCACACCCGTTGTCATCGCTGCAGACAAGGAAGGCAAGCCTGTTGAGGAAGTCTACAAAAAATATCACGATAGCTTCATCGAAGTCTTTAAAGGCTACGGCATCACTTACGATATGTTCACGACCACACACAGCGAGAATCACTTCAAGGTCTCGCAGGCCATGTTTCTTGCCTTGCAAAAGAACGGATTTTTGTTCAAGCAATTCAGCAAGCAATGGTATTCCCCCAGCGCGGACAAGTTCCTGCCTGACCGCTACGTGGAAGGGATATGTTACATCTGCGGCTTCGAATACGCGCGCTCCGATCAATGCGATAACTGCGGCAACGTGCTTGAGCCTGAGAAGTTGATTAATCCACGCGCCAAGACAGGCGACGGCGCTCTTGAATTGCGCGACACCGAACATTTTTATCTCGATCTTTCCAAGCTCGAACCTGATGTGAAAAACTTTTTGCAGGAACGCGCCCCGCACATGCGCGACACCGTCATCGGCGAGTCGCTGCGCAAGATCGAAAGCGAAGGACTCAAGGCTCGCTCCATCACCCGTGACCTGGACTGGGGCATCCCCGTTCCCGTCGAGGGCTGGACGGAGGCTGGCAAACGCATTTACGTTTGGTTCGAAGCAGTCATCGGCTACCTCTCCGCCCCAATTGAGTGGAGTCAACTTCAAGCGTCCTCCCTGAGCGGAGGGGAGAGTAGCGACCCGCAGTCGAAGGGGAAAGATGCGTGGCGCGATTGGTGGACGAATCCACAAGCGAAGCAATATCATTTCATTGGCAAGGACAACATCTTCTTCCATACGTCGCAATGGCCTGCCGAATTAATGGGCGCGGGAAGCGCGTTCATGGAAATCTTCGCAGGAGAGGAAGTCCCGTTGACTTTGCCTTACGATGTGCCTGCCAATCAGTTCATGAATCTTGAAGGCAGGAAGATCAGCGGTTCGGGCAACTGGGGCGTGTGGGGACTCGACGCATTGACGCGTTTCGACCCCGATGCGCTGCGTTATTACCTGACCGTGAACATGCCCGAGAACAAGGATAGCGATTGGGATTGGGCCGAGTTCGTGGCGCGCAACAACAACGAACTGGTGGCGACCTGGGGCAACCTCGCGAACCGCGTGCTGGCGTTTTGTTATAAGAATTGGGAAGAACACGTTCCTTCTGTGGATATAAAAACGCTTCGCGACTCCGACCTGAGCCTGCTCGCTGTTATCGAAAATGGATTCAACACTGTCGGCGCGGAACTCGAAGCCGTTCGCCTGCGTTCTGCATTAGGCGAAGCGATGAAACTCGCCACCGTAGTCAATCAATATCTGGATGTCAACGCGCCGTGGTCTGCCATCAAAGTGGACAAGGCCGAAGCAGGCAAGACAGTTTACACCGCGCTCAAAGCCATTGACTCGCTCAAGATCATGTTCTCCCCATTCCTGCCCTTCACCTGCGAAAAACTGCACGGCTTCTTCAACTACGAGACTCCGCTCTTCGGCGAGCAATACACCGAAGTAGTTAAAGACTCACTTGGTGAGCATACTGTATTGAGATACAAACCCGTAGAGCGGGATGGCATCCCGCCCCACGCATGGAAACCCAGCGATTTACAGCCCGGGAAGAAGTTGAATCAGCCTGGTCCGCTGTTTAAGAAATTGGAAATCGAAGTGATTGACGTGGAGCGGAGAAGGTTGGGAAAGTAACTAAAAATCGGATGTCATTGTGACATCCGATTTCTTTAATTGTTATAAAAAGAATAGCAGAGGAAAACGCGGAGTTTGCGGGTTTCGGTCATGGAGAGGGTGCGTCGCACCAGACTTAATGAGATTCTGCCTACTCGTAGATTCTTCTCATTAATCAGAAAAATCCCACCCGTGTGGTGCGACGCACTCCGGTTGTCAAAGA
>JBBSCM010000305.1:0-4912 GCA_038250295.1 Anaerolineales bacterium
GGGTTTACGTTGTAGCGTGTAGCGTGTTCCGTTTTACGCAATACGTAACACGTTCTGATAATTATGAAAATACAAATTGATAATCTCCGTTTTACCTACCCCACAGGCCTTGAAGCATTACAGGGAATTTCGCTCACCATAGAAACAGGCGAGCAGGTTGCCATCGTGGGTCAGAACGGCGCGGGGAAGACCACCCTCGTGAGGCACTTCAACGGGTTGTTGCAGCCCACTGTCGGGTCGGTATTGATCGGGGAGTGGGATACGAAAAAATATTCGGTGGCAAAACTTGCGTCACGAGTCGGGTATGTCTTCCAAAATCCCGATGAGCAATTATTCTCAAAAGATGTTGGCACAGAGATAAAATTTGGCCCGCGCAATTTGGGGTATTCAAAAGAGAAAATAGATGAGTTGGTCAAACGCGCGCTGGCGCTGACTGAGTTGAGTGACAAGACTGAAACCAATCCTTATGACCTATCCCCCACCTGGCGCAAAATGGTGGCGCTGGCATCTGTTATCGCGATGGACACTCCCATCGTGATTTTCGACGAACCCACCACCGGGCAGGATGCGCTCAACGTGGCGCGCATTGCGCATGTCATTGCTGAGTTACGCAAGGAAGGCAAAACTGTGATTACGATCACGCATGACATAGACTTCTGCGCCGAGAATTTCGAGCGTGTGATCGCACTTTCAAATGGAAAGATTTTATTGGATGGTGCGGCGCGTGATGTGCTTGGTCAGGAAGAGATTCTTGCACAAACGTATGTTGATCCGCCGCAATTGACAAGGTTGGGAAAAAGATTGGGGTTTATGGAGACGGTTAGAAATCAGGAAGAATTTTTGAAAGCAGTAGCGCGAGATTAATCTCGCGTTACTTTGTGTACAACCAACTCCTCATACCCTGAGTCATTCTCCAGCAATTCACGTTTATAGACAACATCCTCGAACATAGCCAGAACCATCTCGGCAGTTGTATAAATTTTGCATCCCGAAACGAGATGGCCGCCAATGGTCACGCCGTCGCCATCCGATATGGAAACATGAATGTGTGAGCCATTCATTGAAACTGTTCCCGTCATGGAGACGATCTCAAAATGACCTTCGTACCCGCTAAAATATTCGCGATTTGCGAGACGCAATGTGGCGTGTGTTAGGCTCCCAACTGAAGAAAGCACACAGCCTGCTTCAATCTTATTCTCAGCAACAAAAGTTTCAATGGAGTCGAACAAGTCCTGCCCGGGTTTGAGACGAAAAGTATATGCCTGCATTTGAACCTCTTTATCGTAAATAAAAAGACATGGAAGGCAATATTTTTGCATCCATGTCTTTTGTCATTCAAAAATTGTCTACCAAAGCGGGAAACCGATCAGGGAGGTCAGCCAGTTGACCATAGGCTGATAGATTTGTAAACCGATCAGAGCGACGATCGTGCCCAGTGCCGCGCCTGCCACTACATCTGACAGATAATGCACGCCCATGGATACGCGTGCCAACGCTACCAGCGGCGCCCACACCCAAAGAACAGCAGCAAGCCAGGGCGGGGCAAGAGCCGAAGCAAGGACAGCGATCAGAAATGCCCGGGCGGCATGTCCAGATGGGAAGGAGTGCGGATCGGTGTTGCGATAAATCCCGCCCCACTCACCTTGCGGCCTTTCCCTGCGGACGAGGAACTTGATGGCCAGCACAACGCCGGCCAATCCCAGAATGCCAAAGAACTCAACGAATGCCCATTGCTTCCATGTTGAATTGCTGAAGAACCACAAAAGAATTAGCGCAAAGAACCAAAACCATGAATCGCCTGAGTGAGCAAGGAAGGCGGCGGCGTTTCGCAAAATGCCCGGCTTCTCAGCCACACGCAATTGGTCGGAGAGTCGGGCATCGAGTTCAAGTAAAGAACGAAAACTCATTTGTGTTTGGCCTTGGCTCTACGCTGTGCGCGCACTTTTGGCGATGCGGCCCTTTTCACAGATGAAGTTTTTTTCACCGCAGTGGATTCTTTTTTCATTTGCTTTGCGAGATCTTCCCGCATGATTTCCAACTGGTGCGGCTTATCCACATCCATACACGGTTCCGCCTGCGACCACATGATGGAACGCCCCTTGATGCCAATCCTCGCTGAGGCACGCTCCACCAAACCCTGTAAGGTGAATTGACGCGTGAACAATTGGAACAGCGTATCCCAGCCAATGACGGCGGCCTGGCGCAAAGGACTCTTGCGGTTGCCAATCAACTTTTCCCATGTATCAATATGCTGGGTCACTTGATTGACATGAATAATATTTACGTCGGCTCCACATACCTGCATATCTTTTAGCTTTGTATAGGTGCGGTGCGATGTGGGAAAACGCGCCTCCATAACTTCCTGCGGACAAACCCCATAATAAATATCATCCCTGGTTTCCATGGCGGTATTCACGAGCCAATCCACCATATCCCCTTTGAGCGCGGGAATATCAGATGAGACAAGCAGAACATATTCGGTCTTTTTATTCAGCTCAATGGATTTATTCACCCCTGCAACAACATTGGCGAGCATGCGCCCTTGATTGGAAATGTAATGCATGGGCTTCTTACAGGTCAACCCGCTCTTTGCTGTAAGCCCGATCACGATCACATTATCCACAGTTTTGGAATTGCCCAACGCATCCAATATCCATTGGATCATGGGCCTGCCCGCGACATCTATTAGTGCCTTCGAATCCCCGTTTGAATATGCGTATAAAGGGTCGCCAGATTGTGGAATTCCACCAGCGGTTACGATTGCATCCATATTTAATTCAACTCCTGCAGTTGCGGCTCGAAGCCGAGTTTATCCAGCATTTCAGTTAGTTCGGGCCATGTGAGTGGACGACCCTTGCCAGCGACAGCCACCAACGCGGCTTCCATCATATTGGTGCCGAAGGAGCGGCCTTCCAGCACAGGCGTGGTGGTGATGAGATATTTGACACCCGCTTTCTTAAATTGGGCTACATCATCAGGCGTGGTTGTGTTGGTAACAATTACCTTGCCAGTTAGATTATCGGGCATAAAACGTTTGATGTAATGACAGTCGCCAGCGATGACGGTTGCCCACGCATAATATTTTCCCCATTTGGGAGTACGCTTCTCCTGCTTCTCACCGATGGGATATATCCATTCAAAGGGCAGGCGGAATGCGATTGGCAAAAGCAATGCGGCAAAGATCTTAAGCTGGCTGATCTTGCGAATGGCAATCGGAATATCCAAGCCAAACATCATATCTCCAAAGATGGTCTCATAACCAGCATCCGCAAACGCCTGGGAGAGTCCCCAACGGTCAACGCCCACAGTGACAAGCACTTTGCGGCCACGCGAGTTAATGTAATCGCCGATCTTCGTGTCTAAAAATGCAGGGGCTTTATTTTCAAGCGTATTCTTTAATCCGCCGCCATCCACCAGCGGGGTTTTTTTTACATAACGCACAATGGGTGTTACGGAATGCAGGGTATACCATTTCCCATCTACGATGGCGCCCAAGTCCGCGCCACCTACGCCAAACGCGTCTACCGTACCGTCAAGTTCCTTATATTTCAAAGCAGCAGCTTCCATATCTCCATCGGTGCCAATGCGCTCGATGCTGATCTTTTCGCCAAGCAAAGTCACTTCAACAGCTTTGTCGCGTTTGGATGAACCAATGCTGATACTTACGGCTCGTTTCATACTTTTCTCCTCTTGATGATGTTAACGAAAGTATACCCCCAAGTCAGATGCATGAGAATGACAACGAAACGGGATCAGGATTCAGGTCCGCTGGGAAGCGTGAAAAAAAATGTGGATCCATTTCCCGCTTCGCTCTGGACCCAGATCCTGCCGCCGTGAACTTCTATAATTCTCTTAACGAGGGCAAGTCCAATCCCCGTGCCATCGGAATTTGCATCCAGTTTATTGAACAGGCCAAAAATGCGGTCATGGTGTTCAATCTCAATGCCCAAGCCATTATCCTTAACATAGAGAATGGGCTTGTCGTCTTCAAATCCACTTTGACCTATTTCAATACGCGGGTGAGGTTGAGACCCGGTGAATTTTGCGGCATTATCCACCAGGTTTTGAAGCACTTCAAGCAGGTGCCGCCGGTCCCCATAGATTGTTGGAAGGTTATCTTGAATATCGACAACGATTTCTTTTTCATTAAGACGACCATGCAAAAGCTCAAGAATTTCATATACGAGTTCATCGAATTTAATATACTGATACGGGCTGGTCAACCTTCCAATGCGGGAAAGCTCAAGCAATTCATTAAGCAGCAGTTGCATTTTATCGGTGGCATCGCCAATACGTTTAATATCCGTCTTCAAACGCGCGGTATTTCCGCTGGCGGCATCCTGTTCCAGAAAACCAAGGAAACCCTTGATCGTGATCAGCGGGGATTTGAGATCATGGGATACGGTATATGTAAACCGCTCCAACTCGCTGTTTTTATCTTCCAAGTCATTAATAAGTTTTTCGCGTTCGGTCTGCACATATTTCCGCTGGCTGATATCGCGCACCATGATAATCGCGGATTCGGAGGTAATAGCCGTAAGGCGCGCTTCAAAGAACTGAATTTCCTCTCCGGGCGGCATTCCATATTCAAAAGCATGCAGTTGATCTGTAGCCAGAGTACGCTCAAGTGCAAAGAAGGTTTGAGCGGCGATGGTAGGAGGGAATAATTCCCTTATATTTCTGCCGATGAATTGAGAAGGCGGCATGAGAGGCGCAATCTCTGCGGAAGCCATGAAATCCAAAAACACGCCGTCTTTCGATATTTCAAAGATCATATCCGGGATGGATGCCAGGATGGCCCGTGTACGAGCCTCGCTATTCTGCAGGGATTCGCGGGCGTTCTTTTGCTCGGTAATGTCGTAGAACATCGACAAGACACTGTCCACGCTGCCTAATTTCACCAACTCATAGA
>JBBSCM010000306.1:0-4892 GCA_038250295.1 Anaerolineales bacterium
AGAAATTGGTCAAACACTTCTCGATGAAGTTCCCAATACAAAGGCATTGTTCTGGGTGGATTTCACGGTCATAGAAGTTTTTCCACCAGAATAACATCACGTCATTGCGAGGAGCGATCTTGTACCTTGCGCCGAAGCAATTTCCAACTAATGAGGCGATTGCTTCAGCTAAGCGCGCCTCGCAGCGACATAAGCTGCCTATCCGTGGCTATATGGATAGTTTTTAAAGAGACATAATTAATCATGAGAACATTGCCTGAATATCTCCGTCTATATTTCATCATTGAAGCACAATATATCAAAGCGCGCATGCAATATCGCGCGGACTTTATTATCAGCTCGGTTGGAATGTTCTTTTTCAGTTTGGCGACTCTAGGAATTTTTTGGGTGATCCTCGAATCAGTATCTGACCTAGCTGGCTGGTCGCTGATGGAAATGACTTTTATCTACGCCTTTTACATGATCGCGATATCGCCCATGCAGATCCTGTTTGACCACGCCTGGCAGCTGCGCTTTCACATCCAGCAAGGGACGTTCCTGAAATATTATTTCCGCCCGCTCAACATGATGTTCTATTACAGTCCGAGATATTTGACTTGAAAGGATTGACTCAACTCGCGGTTGGAATCATCCTCTTGGTCTACGCAGCCATTCAACTTCACCTTGACTGGACTCTCTTACGAATTGCGCTTCTGTTTGTGACAATTTTCAGCGCGGCATTGGTGCAAATATCCATTGTTGTAATGGCATCCTGCGCCTCCTTCTGGGTGCTTGACTCCTATCCCGTGCTTGGTCTGGCCTGGAAACTTCGCGAGTTCTCGCCTTATCCGATGACCATCTTCGACGGCGCATTTAGATTTGCATTCACATTCATCATTCCGATCGGATTTGTATCGTTCTATCCATCCCAGTTGTTCTTACGTCCGCAGGAAGTATCATCTCTTATTTATTTCTCTCCAATCATCGGCATTGGACTCTTCTTGCTGACCTATTGGATATGGTCAAAGGGCGTCAACAGCTACACAGGTACTGGATCGTAAATAATTTGGAGCCATTATGTTAACAGCAAAGTTTCAGCCGTTCTCATCCTACAAAGAATACTCAACTGAAGAAATGAAGCTACGCGCTGTTTCATTCCGCAAAGATATGCAGCGCAGGCGCACAATTCGTCATTTCTCAAGTAAACCTGTTCTACAAGAGATCATAGAGGAGTGCCTGATCGCAGCGGGAACCGCACCCAATGGGGCAAATCTGCAACCCTGGCATTTTGTGGTGATTAGTAACCCAAAGATTAAACACGAAATTCGCATTGCTGCAGAAGAGGAAGAGAAGGAATTCTATAATCGCCGCGCACCACAGGAATGGCTGAATGCACTCGCACCCCTAGGAACCGATGAACACAAACCGTTTTTAGATATCGCACCATACTTGATTGCAATCTTCGGAAAAAGTCATAGCGAACTCGCGGATGGTCGCAAGGTCAAGAATTATTATGTCAATGAATCTGTCGGCATTTCAACTGGAATATTGATTACGGCCCTTCACAACGCTGGATTGGCTTGCCTTACGCACACACCCAGCCCCATGGGGTTTCTGAATCAGATACTCAATCGCCCACCAAACGAAAAACCCTTCCTGCTCCTTGTTGTTGGCTATCCAACTGAAGACGCGCAGGTACCGATCATTGGCAAAAAACCATTAAATAAAATTGCAACCTTTATCTGATCTGATTTTAGTATCTCGCAGCATAAACCAAAATAGAATAAATAATCGCCGTCAACAACCCAATGACGGAAAGGGCCATGCCTACCGTTGCGGCCCTTTTATTTTCAGATCTTCTTCCCAGGATTCCCAACACAATTCCTAAAAGGCCAAGAATGGTACCAACGACGGGAATCAATGCACCGCATAGACTAAACACTCCCAGCGCAGCAGAAAGAAGCGCATAAAATTTATTTGTCCGCTCTTCGGGGTCAAGAGACGCAGGGTCGGTTTGCATACTATTCGTCGTCACCCATCAATAACTTAATCCGCTCCCATGGCTTCAAGCTTTCATCCTCAGCCAGCAAATTCCTTAACTCATATAACTCATCGCGATAGGCGGCGGCTTTTTCAAACTCAAGATTCTTCGCAGCTTCTTTCATATGTTTTTCCACTTCATCGACGATCTTGCGCAATTCGCCGCGTGGCATTCCATCAGCAGCAGTCTTGTATTGCCCCTTGGCCTCGCCTATCGCTTTGGCGCTCATCATTTCGGTCAACTGACGAATTTCCTTGTGAATGCTGATCGGCATGATGCCATTGTCTTCGTTATATTTCACCTGCTTGGCGCGGCGTCGATTCGTTTCATCCAGCGCGCGTTTCATCGAATCGGTCATACGGTCTGCGTACATGATCACACGTCCATTCACATTGCGCGCCGCGCGGCCGATGGTTTGGATCAATGCGGTATCCGAACGCAGGAAGCCTTCCTTGTCTGCATCTAAAATTGCGACCAAAGAAACTTCGGGCAGATCGAGACCTTCACGTAAAAGATTGATACCCACCAAAACGTCGAAAGTGCCAAGACGCAAGTCACGCAGGATTCCCACACGCTCAAGCGTTTCCACTTCCGAATGCAAATATTGGACTTTGATTCCCAGCTCTTTCAGATACGTGGTCAAATCTTCTGACATACGCTTGGTGAGAGTCGTGACCAAGACGCGCTCGTGTCTCTCCACCCGCTGCTTGATCTCTCCGACCAAATCATCTACCTGGCCTTTGGTGGGACGTACATCCACCTCGGGGTCGACCAGTCCCGTCGGGCGGATGATCTGCTCGACGACCTGCTCAGCATGTTCCATTTCATAATGAGCGGGCGTTGCAGAGGTATAAATCGTCGAACCCATTACTTCTTCAAACTCATCAAACTTAAGCGGACGGTTGTCCATGGCAGAAGGCAGACGGAATCCGTATTCAACCAGTGTTTCCTTACGCGCGCGGTCGCCGTTGTACATACCGCGGATCTGCGGCACGGTCATGTGACTCTCATCCAACACAAGCAAATAATCACTTGGCAGGAAGTCGATCATGGTCCACGGGTGTGAGCCCGGTGCGCGGCCATCCAGGTGGCGGGAATAATTTTCAATGCCAGAGCAATATCCCACTTCTTTTAACATTTCCAAATCATAGCGAGTGCGCTGTTCAATCCGCTGGGCTTCAAGGAACTTGCCTGAATCTTTATAGAATCTTAATCGTTCCTCAAGCTCTTCTTCAATATGCTTGATCGACTCTTTTAAGCGATCGGCATCGGTCAAGAATTGTTTGGCTGGGAATATCGAAACTTCGTTTAGCTCCTCAAATATTTCACCGCTGACCGGGCTGAACTGCATGATGCGTTCCACTTCATCGCCGAAGAATGTGATCCTGAATCCGCGTTTATTTTCATAAGCCGGGATGATCTCCAGCGTATCGCCACGCACGCGAAATGTACCAGTACGCAGTTCCATATCATTTCGTTGATATTGGCTTTCTATTAATTGACGCAGCAATGCATTGCGACGATAGATCTCCCCTACTTTGAGAGTCACTGTCCCCTTGCCGAATTCCTCTGGTGAACCCAAACCATAAATGCAGGAGACCGAAGCCACGATGATAACGTCTCGCCGCGAAATCAGTGAAGCCGTTGCGGCCAATCGCAAGCGCTCGATCTCTTCATTGATGTCCGTTTCCTTTTCGATAAAAAGGTCACGGCGTGGGACATAGGCCTCAGGTTGATAATAATCATAGTAACTTACAAAGTAGGAGACTGCATTCTCTGGGAAGAACTCCTTGAATTCCGCATATAGCTGTGCGGCAAGCGTCTTATTATGCGCCATGATCAATGCAGGCTTTTGCAATTCCTGAATGACTGATGCGATGGTAAAAGTCTTGCCTGTGCCTGTAGCCCCAAGCAATACCTGATTCTTCTTGCCATCTCTTACGCCTTGTACAAGGTCACGGATGGCTTCGGGCTGGTCGCCCATAGGGATAAAGGGAGCGTTAAGTTTGAATTCCATAGGTTTTATATTTTGGTTGGATAGCTGAACGAGTGTTCTATTTTACTCCAACGGCAGAGGAAAGGCCAGTTAACCGGAAGCAGGCTGACGGTCAGGGAAGATGCGCAAGTAAAAGTATAATCACACCGTCATGAAAAACATCCGATCCTACTTCCAGCAAATTTCATTTAATGAAAAATATACACCCATCGGGTTTCTCGCCGTTGCAATCATCGGTTTCGGCCTGCTCGCGAATCGACTTGGTTTTTATCAGGATGATTGGCCTTACATTTTTTATGGCTTCAACAAAGGCATTTCAAGCATGGCGCAGGAATTATATTATGACGGCCGCCCAAACTCGGCATGGCTTTATATGGGCCTGTTCAGTTTACTGGGCTTCAAGCCGATCTTGTGGCACATCGCGGCGCTCATCCTGCGCTGGCTCACCGCAACATTGCTTTGGTATTTATTCCGCCGCATTTGGCCTGACCACAAAAAGCAGGTTACTTTTGCGATCTTTATATTTATTGTTCACCCTTTCTTTTTGATCCAGTCATATGCGGTCAATTCGATTCTATATTGGGCGGGATATTTGTTCTTCGCAGCCAGTTTATTGATCATGGCTCGCAATGCAACCGAACAAAAATACAGAATTCCATTAACCATATTCGCCGTCCTTCTTGAAGCCTTACATCTTTTTACAAGCGAATATTTCGTGGGCATGGTTTTAATCCGCCCATTCATTCTCTATTGGATTCTGGGTCGGCCTGATTTAAATATTCGCCAGCACATGGCAAGGGTAATCAAACATTGGGTACCCTATCTCACAGCGCTCGGCGCTTATGTGATCTGGAGGTTGTTCTTATACATTCCCCC
>JBBSCM010000307.1:0-4859 GCA_038250295.1 Anaerolineales bacterium
TGCGAGCTTTTCTTTGCTGTTTGGGATATTTCTCTTTCCATTTTCAGCTACGATCAGTTTTGCCAGATCTCCCACGTCACTACAAACCCAGAGCGATTTCTTCGCTTGTCCACGATGAACCGTATAGATTTTGTTCTTTTTCTGCGTACTGTTTGCGAATTGCAAGTGCTCTGTCGATCAATTTCTGAAAATCCATTATCTCTCCAAAAGTATAGGGACACAGCGCCCCTTCGACAGGCTCAGGGCGGGACTGTGTTCCTACGGGTTATCTTTCCAGCAACCCCAGCACGGCGGGTAATAATTGTTTCTTTCTTGAAACCACGCCTTGAGCATCGCGCGTGCCATCAGAGAGCGGGGGATAAGGCAGGTCGTCTAAAACGGATGGGGCGTTTGACGTTACAAGCAATCGGCTTGTTCCTCGCACAATATCGGTGACCAACAGCATTGCAAAATTAAGTCCGCGTTTGTCACGCAGATCATTGAGCGCATTGTGAAGCGGCACAAGATGTTCCGTCAGTTGCAGAATGTCTGTCACTTCGGCTTGGGCCACAGCGAATTTGAATCCGCCGCCTTCGAAGGATTTGATGTCTGTGCTGACGACATCTTTCGGGTCGCGGTTCGAGAGTCCCGCGCCTGCGCTGAGCACTGCCTTTCCATAAGATTCAACCGTCTCGCCTTTGAGCGGACTTCCGCCCACAAACGCCCAGCGGGATAATCGTTCAGCGGCGGCATGGTCACGCGGCGTAGTGGTGGGAGATGTCAGGACGAGCGTATCAGCTACCAGCCCGGCGAGAAGCGTCCCTGCCAGGGCGGGAGGCATGGAGAGACCAGCTTCGGCAGTCATCTCTGTCACGAGTGTAGATGTCGAGCCGACCACATCCACAGTAAAACGGATCGGTTGATGTGTGTGCGGATTGCCGAGACGATGATGATCCAATATCTCAAGTAGTTCCGCTTCTTCGAGTGCAGCGATTGCCTGACGCGGTTCGTTATGATCCACGAGGATAATTTTTAGTCGCGGCGGGTTGATGGCTTCGCGCTGGCTTGCAATGCCGACATAAACACCATGTTCGTCCACCACCCAAAAATCGTTGAATTCGTCGCGCAGGATCTTGTTGATGGAATCGCGGATGTGCGCATTTGCCGCATATTTTGGGACCGTTGTATCTGCCGCATCTTTACTGGGCGCTGCCATCATTTCGCGCACGGTCGTGTCACCGGGACGCGGCCCCAAAGTATCTGTAAAATATTTGAAAAGACTCATGCCGTTGATGATGCCAAATGGTTTGCCGTCTTCATCGACCACAGGGGCAATGCCGCCCGTTTTGCTGGCGAGTGTCCATGCGATCCCAAGCTGCGATTCGGGGCGGATGGTATCGAGGCGGCGCATGACCGATTCAAAGCGGGGGGATGCATCGGTAAGCAGCATAGGCGCATCGAGTCCGTTGGTTTTTAGCACCCACGATGTTTGCGCATTCGGCGCGCCTGCGCGTGCGGCGACAGTATTCGCGCCATCGCGTTCACGCAGCAGCCAGGCATAACCCATCGCGGCAGCAATGGAATCGGTATCCGGGTTGACGTGTCCTATAACATAGATTTGGTCTGGCATTTTATTTTCCGTTTTGAATAATAAATATGTTGATATTGTACCAACTCAGCCATGATATTGGATAAGAATTTCCTTTTAAATAAAAAGACGCGAATCTTGAAAGCAATCCGCGTCTTTTCTGGACTTTAGCCTGATCCTGCTTACTGATTCTTTAACGCTCTCCAAACTTTCTCTGGAGTGACAGGATTGTCATCCACATTTGCGCCGATCGCATCGAAGATGGCATTCCCAACCGCGGGAGCAACTCCGTCCATGGGGATCTCTGCAACCGCCTTGACTCCAAACGGGTGACTGGGTTCAAAGGTCTCGACGAAGATGGTTTCCAACACGGGCATTTCATCCGCACGGAAAATGTGATAACGGTCAAAGTCACGTTCGATGGCATTGCCTTTTTCATCGTAGCGCATTTCTTCGCAGACCGCGTACCCGAGCGCTTGAGTCATGCCGCCTTCGATCTGACCTGAAGCTGTCAGCGGATTCACGATCACACCCGAATCGACCGCCATCACAAGCCTGTCGACTGTGACCTGACCCGTTTCCACATCCACAGTGACCTCGGCAAACTGCGCCGCAAATGGAGGCGGTGATACGGGTGAGACATAACTCGCCACGCCCATGATCTGTTCCTGGTTGTTTTTGTGAAGTGAATCCAAGGCGATCTCTGCCATTGAGACTGATCTTCCATCAGGCGCAATCGCTTGCCGATTTTCAAGTTTGATATCTTCATGCTTATCCAGCTTCAACATCATCGCCGCGCGGACTCTGACTCTCTCCGCCACGATCTTCGCCGCGTTGACAGCCGCTGTCCCAGAAATATAAGTTGTTGACGACGCATACGCGCCTTTATCAAATGGCGTGAAGTCAGTATCCGATGAATACGTGATCATATCTTCAACAGGCACGCCTAATATTTCCGCTGCCATTTGTGCAAGGACGGTATCCGAGCCAGTGCCCAAGTCAGTTGCGCCAACCAAAAGATTAAACGAACCATCGTCATTCATCTTGATCGATGCGCCGCCCATGTCCAGATAGGGAATGGCTGTGCCTTGCATGACCATGGCTATTCCAATCCCCTTACGCATTACAGATTTCGTATCACGTAATGCGTGATACGTATTTCGTAAAGAGCGCCATTCTTCGTTTCCATATTTATCATCCCAACCAATTGCGGCGCGACCCTGCGCTACGCATTGTTCAAGTCCAACGGTATGAATGATCTCCGGACGTGGATCGCGGCCCTCGTTCCAGGCGGTTGAGAATGGATGATATTCACCGGGATGAATTGCATTCTTCAAACGGAAATCAATCGGGTCAAAGCCCATGGCGCGCGAAATCTTTTCCATGTGACGGTCCAGCGGCCAGTATCCCTGCGGCACGCCGTAGCCTCGGAATGCTCCAGATGGAGGAGTGTTGGTGTAGACCACATCCGCATAAAAACGAATATTGGGCGCTTTGCGATATTCGCCATCGCCAACATATAGTGCCATGGCCTTGTGACCTGTATTGCCCGTCACGGTCAATGCGTGACAGCCATACGCGCCTGTATCGGATAATGCATACATTGAATTGGCTGTGATCGTGCCATCTTTCTTTACACCCGTTTTCATTTTGATTCGCATTGGGTGGCGTGAACGCGCGGCGATAAATTCCTCTTCGCGTGTGTATTCGTAGATCACCGCTTGTTTTGTGGCAATTGTCAAATGTGCGGCCACGTCTTCCATCAATACTTCCTGCTTGCCGCCGAAGCCGCCACCGATACGCGGCTTGATCACGCGGATTCTTTTTACTGGCAATCCCAACACAGGCGCGAGCATTCTTCTTACGTGAAACGGCACTTGCGTGGATGTGCGAATCACCAGACGATCATCTTCATCCCAATATGTGACACATACATGCGGTTCGATATGCGCCTGTTGTACCTTCGGCACTTCATATTCAGCTTCAAAAATTTCGTCAGCTTCGGCAAAACCTTTTTCCACGTCGCCGATATCAATGCGGATCTCGGCAGCAAGATTCTTTTCAGGGTTCGAATCTGCAAAATTGACATACTCAGGCTCATCGTGAATCCGAACCGCGTCGGGTTTCATCGCATCGCGCGAATCCAGAATCATCGGCAGGATTTCGTATTCCACATCGATCAGGGTCAAAGCCTTTTCTGCGATCTCGGCTGTTTCGGCTGCGACGAAGGCCACACGGTCACCCACGAAGCGGACTTTTTTATCCAGCGAGAATGCATCCAACGGCCCGGGGATCGGGTCAGACTGCCCCGCAGTGGAATACACAACGCGCGGAATATCCTGCCATGTCAGCACAGCCACAACACCTTCAAGAGCCTTGGCTTTAGTAGTATCAATTTTCTTGATGAGCGCATGTGCATGCGGCGAGTGTAAAACTTTGGCGTGGAGCAAACCACGTTTTTCAAAATCGGCAGTGAAAGCAGGTTTGCCTTGCACCAATTTGATTGCATCCACTTTAATTTCAGGCTTGCCGACAGTTTGCCACGTTTTTGATTCAGGGGTAAGAACAACTTTCGGGCGCGTCATCACGCCGGCAGTTTGCGGCGTGGAGAAATCGCTGCTCGGAGAATCCTTGGGCGGGCCGCCGAAATCCCAATTGATTGCATTCCATTCCACGGGTTCATCGCCGCGGATTTCTGCTGCGGCTTTCAACACGGCCTGCACAGGTTTGAGATAACCCGTGCAGCGACACAACACGCCCGAGATCGCCTCGCGGACTTCCGCCTCGCTTGGGTTCGGATTTTTCTCTAGCAAAGATTTCGCAGCCAGGATTTGCGCGGGCGTGCAGTAACCGCACTGGATCGCGCCTGTTTCAACGAAAGCCTTTTGCAGCGGATGCAGCCCATCGGTCAACTTCCAGCCTTGTTCGGGATGTTCGCCCAGTGCTTCGATGGTGACAATGTTGTGACCTTCTGCCTGTGCCGCCAGAATTGAACCCGCGTTAACAGGTTTGCCATTTAACAAAACAGTATCCGAACCAGACATACCGCCTTCATCACCAAACTTGACCCCGTGGAAGCCAAGTCCGCGCAGGGCGGCGAGCAGTGTGGTGGATGGGGCACTATCAATTGTGTGTTCAATGCCGTTGATTTTTAGGGTAATGTTCATGGGACTCCAGTAGTACTACAGAATTATTTCAATCGAGATTTTAACTCTTGCAGATGAGCAAGGATGTCGGGGTGAAGGTCAAACTTTCCCGCTTGCGATACGGCTTTCAATGTGATGGCCTCTAA
>JBBSCM010000308.1:0-4787 GCA_038250295.1 Anaerolineales bacterium
AGAGTCTCTGATGATGTTGGTAGAGATTCCTCGCCGCTAACGCGGCTCAGAACGACATAAAGTCTATTATAGCAAACCCTTTACCCCTTCACACAAACCAACCCCTTCAAATACGCGCCCTCGGGAAAATGCAAGCTGACCGGGTGATCGCTGCCCTGTGACAAATGCTCGATGATCGCCGCATCCGTGCCTGCATCCAATGCGGCGGATGCGACGATTTTTTGAAATAAGGCTGCGTCGACTCCCCCGGAGCAGGAGTAGGTGAATAATATCCCGCCGTGACGTAATAACTTGAAGGCGAGCAGATTGATATCTTTATAGGCGCGCGATGCTTTTTCAGCATGGGCGGCAGTGGGCGCAAACTTGGGCGGGTCGAGAATGATCATATCGAACGAGCGATTCTCATCACGGAATTTTCGCAGCAATTGAAAGACATCGCCTTCGATGGAAGTATGGCGCTCTGCGGGAAGATTATTGATCGCAATATTTTCTTCAAGCAATGCGAGCGCATCGGCAGATGAGTCAACGGATAAAACTGACTTTGCTCCATTTGCCAGCGCATGAATGGAGAATCCGCCTGTGTAGCAAAAGCAATTTAATACATCACGGTCTTTGGCAAATTCACCCACGCGGTGACGGTTGTGACGCTGGTCGAGGTAGAAGCCGGTCTTGTGGCCCGTGGCAATGTTGACTTGAAAACTTAATCCGTATTCGGTAATTTGTAATAGTGTTTCTGGTGCGCCGCGTAAAATCCCTGTGATGGGTTTGAGTCCTTCAAGTTCGCGCACATCCGCATCGGAGCGTTCGTAGATATTTTTGATACCAGTCTCTTCCACCAAGATATCGGCGATGGTTTCCTTCCAAAATTCAGAACCAGCAGTTAAAGATTGCAGGACGAGCACATCGTCGTAACGGTCAACGATCAAGCCAGCGATTCCATCTGATTCAGCGTGAATTAGACGATAAGCATTTGTATTATGCTGCTGGTCGAGTAGCCCCGAATACTCTGCCCTGGCACCGCCTGCCAGGGCAGGTGTGAGGGGCGTATCGAGACCCATGTTGCGTAATGCGATAGCTTTACGAATCCTCTTCCGAAAGAACTCTTTATCAACAGGCTCATCAACAAACGTCCACACACGCGCGCGGATCTGCGAGATGGGGGAGTAGGATGCCCGCGCAAGAAAATGTCCCTCGGACGAGAGCAGGTCAACGGTGGAGCCTGACTCGTGGTCTTCATCCACATGCTTGATGGCGCTTGCAAAGATCCATGGGTGACGGCGCAGTAAACTTTTTTCACGGTTCGGATTTAATAATATAGGCATGCGTCTATCTTACCGCAACAAAGCTTATAATAGAATAATGACTGCACGCATCAAACTCAACTCCGTGTTATTGCCTGTGTTGACGTTTGGAATGTTTGTAATGCAATTGCTCGATCCATCCAAAATCTGGCAGGCATTGATCGTGACGTTTGGCGGGTTATTGCTGGTCGCAGGATTGTGGGCGTGGTCCTTGAAGCTTCATGTGCGGTTGACGCGTGAAGTACGATTCACATGGGCGCAGGTGGGCGATGCGCTGGAAGAACAATTCACACTTACAAATGACGGGCTTGTGCCGGCAACCTGGGTCGAATTGATCGATCACTCAACCCTGCCGGGTTATTCCGCCGCGCGCGCAATCGGGGTTGACAACCATGGGACAAATGTCTGGCGCACAAGCGGTGTCTGCAAACGGCGCGGCGTGTATGAATTGGGCGGGACAACTTTGCGATGCGGTGACCCATTCGGGATCTATAACGTTGAAATTTTTCTGCCTGATAAAACAACATTGGTTGTCATGCCGCCGGTGATTCCCCTGCCTTCGGTGGAGATTATGCCGGGCGGCTGGATGGGCGATGGACGTCCGCGCCCGAACATTATCGATCAAACCGTCAATGCGGCAACTGTGCGCGAATATGCAATCGGCGATAACCCGAAATTAATTCACTGGCCCACCACAGCGCGGCGTGGAAAATATTATTCGCGCGTATTGGATGGCGCGCCCGCCAGCGACTTGTGGATCGCACTCGATGCCGATTCAAATGTTCAAGCGGGCGCAGGTTGGGAAAACACACTCGAACTCGGAGTTATTCTTGCGGCTTCGCTCGCCGACCGCGGACTGCGCGCGCGATACCCGCAGGGGGTGGGCTTGCTTGCGAGCGGCAATAAAACCATTTGGTTGAAACCGCAATCGGGTGAACATCATCGGCTGGATATGTTGCGCGCGCTTGCCATGCTCGAGCCTGGTCAACTGCCTCTTGCGGAATTGCTCGAACGCGCCAACCCAACGCTCGGCAATCGCATCAGTTTGATCATCGTCACGCCCTCGATAAACGCAGATTGGCTTTCTCCGTTGACTCATTTATCGTGGAAGGGGATCAGCCCGACTGTTCTTTTGATGGACCCTGCATCATTTGACGCCCCTCAAAGCGCAGACTCGCTTGCAAACGTACTCGCCCAAATGGGCATTCCCCGTTTCATCCTTAACCGCAGCCTGCTTCAACAACCCGAGGCTCATCCCGGCTGGAGGGGACAATGGGAGTGGCGCATTACGCCATCAGGCAGGGCCATCTCCACACGTCCGCCCGGTGATATGACATGGAAGAGACTGGGATGATGCTGCAAGCTCTCTTCAAACGTCTCTTCCATTTTCAGGAAATGATCCTCGTGCTCTCGCTGTTGGCTTTGTTATGTTTGCCGATCGCGCTAAGCGACCTTGTGCGTGACGCGGGTGTGAGCCTGCTATTGCCTCTTACGTTGATCGGGGCGCTTGCTGCCTGGGTACTTGCAACATGGGGCGTGCGAAAATCATTGTCGGGTTTTGCCTTATTGATCCTTGGACCATTGGCTTTATACATTCGTATTGGTCAGATGGGAGATTCGATATTTGAATTTGCCAAGCAGTCATTTCCCGTAGTGCCCGCGTTTTTTAATCAGCTGTTTTACGAGACCCCGTTTGATATTTCATTTTTTCTTTCAGCAAGAGAAGGACTTTTGCAAAAAGTCTTTGGCTTCGGCGGACGTCTCTCGTTATGGTTTACCGGTATGATTCGCGGCATCCAGATCGAAGACCCGCTTGTCCGTACCCTGACCTGGAGCATGGCGATTTGGTTGATCGCGGTATGGGCGGGCTGGCAAATTTACCGCAATAAAAGACTCATGGCAGGCATGCTGCCATCCACGATCGTGCTGGCTTTTGTCATCGATTACACGGGAGAGCAGCAGAGTATTTTATGGCTTCATATGACCTTGCTGTTGTTCCTGTATGGGTTGACCAATTACGATAATTTACAAAAACGCTGGAACACCTCGCATACTGATTATGCGGATAGCACCAGCATCGACACCTTGGTGGTGGTTGGCGCGATCACGCTTGGACTGGTCTCCACCTCGTTTTTTGTTGCCACGATTTCGATCAAGGATATTCTCGATGATTTTCGCGAAAGGCGCGCTGGCTCGAATGAGTCTCAGGCGCAATCGCTTGGGCTTGAATCTATAAAAGATAATTTCAGAGTGACCGGATTCGGGAATGGCCTGCCTCGTTCTTATTTGTTGAGTGCGGGGCCTGAACTCTCAACCCAGCTCGCGATGACCATATCCACAGGCGACCTGCCCTCCATGCCTGAAAGCGCCCGCCCGACTGTGCCGCGTTATTACTGGCGTACCTTAACCTACTCTATTTACCTCGGCTCAGGCTGGACCAATCCCCCTGCTTCGGCGGAAGATGTTTCTGCAGACCAGGTTTTGATCGATGCGACAAATCCAGCTTATCGAATTGTGCATGCAAATGTTGATTTCCCCCGCTATTCAAGCGAACGATTGTATTGGGCAGGGACTCTCGTCAGCGCAAATGTGCCTTTCAAAGCCGCATGGACTCACAAAACAGAAGATGCGTCATTGTTGGATAATGACCTGCTGGCTGCGCTTGCGCCCGTGGAGACATACAAAGTTGAGTCTATTCTGCTGAACGTCACCGCGCAGGAGCTGCGTGATTCTCCCAGCGTGTATCCTGTTTGGGTACAGGATCAATTTATGGCGCTGCCTGATTCGGTGCCGGAGCGTGTGTTGGCTTTGGCGCGCGACCTGACCGCATCCGAGCCGACTGCATATGGCCGCGCGCTTGCCATCCAAAATTATTTGCGTGAGTTTCCATATACCCTCGATATCGCCGCTCCGCCCGCCGGCCGCGATGTGGCTGATTATTTTATTTTTGATCTCCAGCAGGGTTACTGCGATTACTACGCCACCTCAATGGCCGTGCTGGCGCGCGCCGCGGGAATGCCTGCGCGGCTGGTGGTCGGTTATGCCAATGGGACCTATGACACGGAACGCGCTCAGTATCTTGTCACTGAAAATTACGCCCATTCATGGGTTGAGATCTATTTTGCAAATATCGGCTGGGTTGAATTTGAGCCGACTTCCAGCCAGCCTGTCATCTTTTACGAAGAGACAATTACATCGTCCACGCCGGTGCAAAACCAGCCAGTGGAACGATCTGTGCAGGAACGATTTGCAGAATTCTTCCAGAGTGTGCGCAGCAATACCTGGATCCCTGTCGCCTTCATTATCGTGTGCGGCATTTTATGGATTGGATTTGACTCTTTGCGTCTCATTCGCATGGACCCCTCGCGAACGATCCAGCTTTTATATAAACGCCTGCGCCGCCTCGCCCGGCCTGTTACAGGCTACGCTTCGAGGAACCAGACCGCGCTTTCATATTCTCATGCCCTCATTGAAAGACTCTCTGCA